>JAMBEQ010000097.1 GCA_024506175.1 Methylocystis sp. | reverse complement strand
ACGCCCGCGAAGGCGGCGGCGGCTGAGCCGGTCGCCGGATCTTCGTCGATCCCAAGGCCGTTGGCGAACATTCGAGCGTTTATGGCGCAGGCCGCATCGACCGTCTCGCGCGTATAGAGATAGGCGCCGGCGACCGCGCCCACGGCGGCGGAAAAAGTCGGCGCGCGGCGCGCCCGGTCGAGAGCGGCCCTTGAGCGCAGAGGAACGAAGACGAACGCCGGCCCCTGTTCGTAGATGGCGGGGACATGCGCGTCAAAGCCGATGTCAGCCGGCGAAAGAGTCAAGGCCGCGGCCAGCGCCTCGACCGCCGGCGCGCCGTCGAGCCGGCGCGGAGTCGAGGGCGGCGTGACCTCGGCGTAGGTCGCTTTGCCGCGGCCCTTTATCGCTTCGCAGCCAAGGAGACCGATTTCCGACTCCAAGGCGAGCGCGACCCCATGCCGGGCGAGAAGGTCGCTCGCCCGAATTTCAGCAAGGAGCGCAGCCGCGCCAATGACCGGATGCCCGGCGAAGGGCAGCTCCCGAGCGGGCGTGAAAATGCGCACTCGGCCGCTGTTCGCCGGATCCCGTGGCTCGAAAAGAAAAATCGTCTCGCTCAGATTGAGTTCGCGGGCCAGCGCCTGCATCTCGGCCCCCGACAGCGCCGGGTCCGCCTCGACCACCGCCAGGGGATTGCCGGCGAAGCGACGATGCGTGAACACGTCGAGAAGGTGATAAGTGAGGCTTCTCGGCACGTCTCGCTGGCTCAGCCCTGCATATGCATAAGCGCGATATTGTCGCGGAATTCGATCAGCTCGACAATGAGCCCGTCTTTGAAGCGCGCAAAATCGGCGAGATCGACCACGCCGCGCCGGCCGGTTCCCCAGTGGCGCCATTCGACCGTGCGCCGAGCCGCCAGCCAACAGCCGTCGACGATCATTTCGGGCATCGTGGCTCCGATCTGCTCGAACTCCATTCCGATCGAGCGAATGATGCTGGCCAAGGCGTCGATGCCATGATGGCGGCCGGCGTAAAAGGTCTTAGAACGATCACCCGCAAATTCGCTCACGACATGCGGCGCGCAATATTTGCGAAAAAGCTCGATGTTCGGTCCGCGGGAAGCAAAGCTGCCGAGAGCCTCCATGCGCTCAACCATCTCATCCCGGGTCAGGCCGGGCGTCGGCGCTCGCATGAGCTCTTCAAAACTTGCCGGCGGGTCCGCCGCGCGCGAGGCCGTATGATGGTCGATGAACTCGTGCATCTGCACAATCTTTCCGCTTCGCCATCGCAGGAAGTAAGCCATGTCCATGTTATAGACGCGGCCTGTCGCGCGGTGGCGCCAACGGGCGGTGAAATGCAGCGCCGCATGATCGCCCTCGACGAGCAGCGCTCGGACCTCGGCGTCGAGCGGCTCGTATTCTATCTCCGTCCGCCTCAAATTCTCGCGCAAGGCGTCGCGGCCGCGCCAGTAGCCCTGGGGAAAATAACCGACCGCCGAACCGTTGTAGCTGATTTCGACGTCCTCGACGAAATAAGAGAGAACGGCAGGCGCGTCGCCCGCCATCCGTAACTTCAGAAGATCATCAACGCCTCTGCGAATCTCGTCGCAATCTCGGTCCGAACGCCCGCCCGATCCGTGCATCCCGCCTCCGCCCCCAGGCGTTTAAAAATGCTTGCGCCGCGCGCGCATCGATGCCTCGGGCGCGGCGGCTTATTTCTGATCGATTATCCATGATGGAGCCGGTTGTCGACAAGCTTTGCGCTAAGCTTGGGGATTACGGACCTCAATCCTGCATGCGCAAGAGCGTGCCGGTGTCTCTGAATTCTATGAACTCGACGACTTTCCCGTCTTCAAACCTGATAAAATCGGCAAGCTCTGAACAGCCCACGCGGCCCGTCCCGCGATGCCGCCACGCCACCTGCCTGCGCCCCGCGACCCTCCCGCTTTCAACCAGCATCTCAGGCACGCCGATCGGGTGCTGCTCGCAATCGACCCGAATCGCCTGGATGATGCCGATCATCCTATCGAGCCCCGTGTGGCGGCCTGCATAGGGAATGCGCGCGCGATCCCCCAGGAACTCGCAGACGATGTCGGGAGAGCACCATTCGCGCAAAAGGTCGGCGTCGGGCCCCCCTTCATCGAAACAAGCGAGCCGGCGCGCCCGATGCTCCATCTCCGCCCGCGTCAATCCCGCCGGCAAAGGCGTCAGCAGGCTTTCGAGGCTAGACAGTTCGGCTCCCGTGGAGAGCGCCGGACTATAGGAGTCGAAGAATTCGTGCATCTCTACGACGAGCCCGTTTTCGTCCCAGCGCAGGAAATGGGCCGCGTCGATCGTGTATATCTTGCTGGTGGCGTGCCGGCGCCAGTCGCCTCGCCAGCGCACTGCGGCGCGGTCGCCGTCGACAATGGTGTCGAGCACCTCGTGATCGAGCGGGAAATAATCCTCGTCTGTGCGGCGGAAAAGCTGGCTCAACGCCGGGGCTCCGCTCCAGACGTCCGGCCCGACGATTCCCTCTCTCCAAGCGTTGCAATAGACGACGACGCGCGGGTCGACATAGGACGCGAACCGCGCATAATCGCGGCGCATGCGGATGTCGAGCATTTCCGAGATGAGGCGACGCATGTTCGCAGCGGTCAGCCGGACCGTGCGGTTGCCCCCACCGTGCATGCCTCCCGCCCCCTTTGCCAAACGGACTGGCGCGGCGTCCACTCCCGCGCCAGTGTCATCTTGCCTCAGTTTTTGTCTTTGTCGACTAGCTTGTTCTTTCCGATCCAGGGCATCATGGCGCGAAGGCGCGCGCCAACCTCCTCTATGGGATGGGCGGCGTTGCGGGCGCGGGTCGCCTTGAAGGAGGTCTGGCTGACCTTGTTCTCGAGCATCCAATCGCGGGTGAACTTACCCGATTGAATATCTTCGAGAATGCGCTTCATCTCGGCCTTAGTGTCCTTGGTGACGATGCGCGGGCCGGTGACATATTCGCCATATTCGGCCGTATTCGAGACCGAATAGTTCATGTTGGCGATGCCGCCCTCGTAGATGAGGTCGACGATGAGCTTTACCTCGTGGAGGCACTCGAAATAGGCCATCTCAGGAGCGTAGCCCGCTTCGACCAGCGTCTCGAAGCCGTTGCGGATGAGTTCGACGAGACCGCCGCAAAGGACGACCTGCTCTCCGAAAAGGTCTGTCTCGCACTCTTCGCGGAAGGTCGTCTCGATGATGCCAGCCTTGCCGCCGCCGATCGCCGAGGCATAGGAGAGCGCGATCTCCTTGGCGTTCCCGGAGGCGTCCTGGTGAACCGCGACGAGGCAGGGCACGCCGCCGCCCTTGAGATATTCGCCGCGCACCGTGTGGCCGGGGCCCTTGGGAGCCACCATCATCACATCGAGGTCCTTGCGCGGCTCGATGAGGTTGAAGTGGATGTTCAGGCCATGGGCGAAGAAAAGCGCAGCGCCTTGCTTGAGGTTGGGAGCCAGCTCGTTGGCGTAGATGTCGCCCTGCAGCTCGTCGGGCGTCAGCATCATGACCACGTCCGCCCATTTGGCGGCCTCCGGCACGCTCATGACCTTCAGGCCGGCGCCTTCGGCCTTGGCGGCGGAGGCGGAACCCGGGCGCAGGCCGACCGCGACTTCCGGAACGCCGCTTTCCTTCAGGTTCAACGCATGCGCGAAACCCTGGCTGCCGTAGCCGATGATGGCGACCTTCTTGCCCTTGATCAGATTGATGTCGGCGTCCCGATCATAGTAAACGCGCATTTCCTGTCGTTCCCTTGAGTGTCTGTTGTTTTGGCGGATGACGGGGACCGCCCGTAACGTCAACGAATGTCGCGCCCCTTCTACGCGGGGCGGCCGTCAAGGTCAAAATATGCCGGGCTCCCCCCGGCCGGCCTATGTCGTTAGATCGGCTCCGGCCCGCGCGAAATCGCCGCGACGCCGGTGCGCGAGACCTCCACCAGGCCGATCGGGCGCATGAGATCGACGAACTCGTCGATTTTATCGGGCCTTCCCGTCAGCTCGAAGATGAAGCTTTCTGTGGTCGCGTCCACGACCCGGGCGCGGAAAGCTTCGGCAAGCTGCAGCGCGTCAGTGCGGTTGTCGCCGCGGCCGCGCACCTTCACCATGGCGAGCTCGCGCTCGAGCGAGCGCCTGGTGAGGGTAAGGTCCGTCACCTGACGCACTGGGACGATGCGCTCGAGCTGATGGTGAATCTGCTCGATCGTCTCTGGCGCGCCCGAGGTGACGATCGTGATTCGCGAGCGGTGCTCGGCGTGCGCCACCTCGGCGACGGTGAGGCTCTCGATATTGTAGCCACGCCCCGAAAAGAGCCCCACGACGCGGGCGAGCACGCCGGGCTCATTGTCGACGAGCACGGAAAGCGTGTGCGACTCGATCTTCGAATTGGGCGTCGCCGCGGAATAGGGAGACGGCGGGGAGGTTGGAGCGTTCATTGGTGTCGGCCTGTTCAGCAACCGCCGTCATTGAGAGCCAAAGGCGAGGCAATCCCGAAAAGCCGCGGGACTCCCCTGGATTGCTCGCTGCGCTCGCATGGCGGCGCAAAATACGGGGCAGCGAAACGCGTCGAATTTAAACGAGCATCTTCCCCTTTTCGTCGATGATCGCGCCGATGTCGACGCCCGCGTCGTCCGACAGATCGGCGAGCAGCATGTCGTTATGGGCCTTGCCCGAGGGGATCATCGGGAAGCAATTTTCGACCTTGTCGACGACGCAGTCGAAGACCACCGGCCCGTCGTAGTCGACCATCTCCTGAATGGCGGCGTCGAGCTCCTTGGGATCGGAGCAGCGGATGCCCTTGGCGCCAAAGGCTTCGGCGAGCTTCACGAAATCAGGCAGCGCCTCGGAATAGCTGTGGGAGTAGCGTCCGCCGTGCAGCAGCTCCTGCCACTGGCGCACCATGCCCATATATTCATTGTTGAGGATGAAGACCTTCACCGGCAGGCGGAACTGAATCGCCGTCGATAGCTCCTGTATATTCATCAGGATCGAGGCCTCTCCGGCAATGTCGACAACCAGCGAGCTGGGATGCGCGAGCTGCGCGCCGATCGCGGCCGGCAGGCCATAGCCCATGGTGCCGAGCCCGCCGGAGGTCATCCAGCGGTTGGGCTCCTCGAAGTGATAATGCTGCGCGGCCCACATCTGGTGCTGCCCGACCTCGGTCGTGACGTAAGCATCACGGTCCTTGGTCAGCGCATAGAGGCGCTGCACGGCGTATTGCGGCTTGATCGTCGTGTCGGAATTGCGGAAGGCCAGCGACTTCCTGGCGCGCCACTCTTCGATCTTGGCCCACCATCGGTCGAGCGGCTGCTTGTCCGCGTGCATCGCCTCGGCGCGCCAGACGCGCACCAGCGCTTCGAGCACATGGGCGCAGTCGCCCACGATCGCGAGATCGATCTTGACGTTCTTGTTGATCGACGAACGGTCGATGTCGATATGGATCTTCTTCGAGCCCGGCGAGAAGGCGTCGAGGCGCCCCGTGATGCGGTCATCGAACCGCGCCCCCACCGCGATCATCAGATCGCAGTCGTGCATGGCGTTGTTGGCTTCGTAAGTGCCATGCATGCCGAGCATGCCGAGCCAATTCTGGCCTGAGCCCGGATAGGCGCCGAGCCCCATCAGCGTCGAGGTGATGGGGAAGCCCGTGAGGCTCACCAATTCGCGCAGCAAGGTCGAGGCCGAGGGGCCGGAATTGATGACGCCGCCGCCGGTATAGAAGATCGGCCGCTTCGCGGCCGCCATCAACTTCACCGCCTCACGGATCGCGTCCATATCCGCGTCGAGCTTGGGCTGATAGGTCTTGTGCTGCGCGACGCGCGGGGCGGAGTATTCCCCGCGCGCGAATTGCACGTCCTTGGGAATGTCGATCACCACCGGGCCGGGGCGGCCGGAGGTCGCCACATAGAAAGCCTCGTGCAGGATACGCGGCAGGTCCGCAATATTCTTCACGAGGTAGTTATGCTTGGTGCAGTGGCGGGTGATGCCGACCGTGTCGCATTCCTGGAAAGCGTCGGAGCCGATGAGATGGGTCGGCACCTGGCCGGTGATGCAAACGAGCGGAATCGAGTCCATCAACGCGTCGGTGAGGCCGGTGATGGTGTTGGTGGCGCCGGGGCCCGAGGTGACGAGCAGCACGCCGACCTTGCCGGATGAGCGCGCATAGCCCTCGGCGGCATGGGCCGCGCCTTGCTCATGGCGCACGAGAATGTGCCTGACCCGCTCTTGATGGAAAAGCACGTCGTAGATCGGAAGGACCGCGCCGCCGGGATAGCCGAAGATAATCTCGACGCCCTGATCCTTCAGGGCCTCGACCACCATTTCTGCGCCGGTCATTTCCTTCGACATGGTCATTTTTCCGTTTCAACTCAGCGGCGAATAATAAAAAAGGCCCTCTGCGGGGCCTTGGGTCAAGCGCCGTCGATGGAAGCGGCTTATCCCCGCTCCGTCTCCGGCGCCACATCTACTACGAGAAGACCGCGCATCGCGCCCCGCTTATTTATCCGCCCCCGGACGTTACGGGACGCGGGAGAGAGAATCAAGCGGGGATGTGGCGCACGGTTCGAAGGGCGGGAAGGAATCACGCCCCCTCGGCCAAGAGCACGTTCCGCACCGCCGGGTCCGCGGCCATCATGTCATGGTGGGCGCGCACCGCGGGAAACTCCGAGAGCCCATCGTCCAGCAGCGTCTGCGCCCAGCGCTCCATGGGGAAGACATAGGCGTCGAGATAGCTGCGCCGCTCCGCCAGGAAGAAACGCCGGCCGGTCAGATGCGCTTCGACAAGCGCGAATTTCTTGTGCGCCAACGCTTTCGCCGCCTCGCGAATATCGTCGAAGGCCTCCTTCTCCCGCGCCCGCGTGTAGCGATTGGGCGAGAAGAGCGGAAAGAAGGCCGGGTGCAGATCGCCAGTGATGAAAAAGCTCCAGCGGTCGGCTTCCGCCTCCTCGCGAGCGGAGCCATGGATGGCGAGGCCCGCCTGAGGGTAGCGCAGCGCCAGATAGCGCAGGATCGCGGCGTCCTGGGTCAAAATCCAGCCTTCGCCGTCGTCGAGGGCGGGCACGGCGCCCGCAGGGTTGATCTTCAGATACTCCTTATCCCCGAATTCGACCTCCTTCGCCGCGTAGGGATCGCCAATCCATTCGAGGACGATATGGGCGGCGAGCGAGCAGGCGCCGGGGTGATAATAAAGCGTGAACATGGCCGGGGCTCCTTTAGGAGGACGCCCGTCTCAAATAGTGCGCCCCTCGGATTCCTTCCCCGCCCATGACGGGCTTCGCCGCCCGTCCCCCGCAAGGCGTCGGTCATGCCGTCGCCCGCCCCAGCCGCCGGGTCGCGCGACTGGGCCCAGGCGCTGCAGGGAACGCGAAGGCGTTTCAACGGCTCGCGTAATAGGCGGGAGAAGCGATGATCGAAATGCTCGCGCCCTCGTTCTGGACCATTTCATAGAGCATCTTGGCGTGTTCCGGCGAGAGACGGACGCAACCATGTGAGGCCGGCGTGCCGAGCGCCGACAGCGCGTAAGTGCCGTGGATCGCATAGCCGCCACGAAAGAAGATCGAGTAGGGCATCGGCGAGTTGTGGTACTTCTTCGAGTAATGCATCCGCTCCATGCCGATCGGCGCGAAGTGACCGCGGGGCGTCGTGAAGCCGGCCCGGGCCGTCGAGACCGGCCAATCATAAGAGCCCGTGGCGGACTGGATGTGCATGGTCTGGGTGGTTAAATCGACGTCGATGACGACTTCGGCCTTTGCGGTTGAGCCGAGAGCGAAAACGGAAAGCGCGCCAACAATGAGCGCTCTGGGTAGAAATTTCTTCATTGTCCTATCCCCCATTGGCCGCGGTTCCCCTCGAACCGACGCCGCCAAGTTAGGGAGACGAGGCTCACGCCTCTGTGCGGCAATGCACGCGGCCGCAATGGGCCCAGTTTCAGTGGATGGATCGCGCAGGATCGGTTTCTGAGCTGCGGGGGGAGCGACCGCAGGGCTGTCTCACGCTTTAGCCCTTGCCACCGCCGCCGCCATCACGCCCTCGACCGCACCCGCCAGCACAGTCGCGGGGTCCGCGGTTTTCGCGGAATCGAAATGGCCGGAGATCGTCAGCATCGCGACGCCATGCGCCACGGCCCAGATCTGCAGCGCGAGGTGGCGCGCGCCCTGCGCCGGCGCCCCGGCGGCCTGAAGCCAGGCCACGGCGGCCCGCCACAGAATCTCCAGCGCATGATCGGCCGCGCCCCCCGCCCCCGGATCCGCGAGCGTCGCCGCCTGGCCGAACATGGCGGCGTAAAGCCCCGGCTCCTCCCGGGCGAACTTTAGGAAAGCCCCGCACATGGCGCGCATGGCCGATTTGGCGTCGGGCCGCCCCTCATCCCAGGCTGCTTCGATACGCGCGCCAAAGGTCTCGAAGCCCTGCCGGGCAAGCTCGGCGAGCAGTGCGTCGCGGCCGGAAAAATGCCGGTAGGGTGCGGCGGGCGTGACCCCCGCGCGGCGGGCCGCTTCGGTGAGGGTGAGGGCGGATGGCCCGCCCTCGGCCAATATCTCTATCGCCGCATCCACAAGCGCCTGCTTGAGCGAACCATGATGATAGCGGCGTTTCACATGCATCGGGTTCGCTCGGGGCGCTGCGCTCATCTGGAGCGCCGGACGTGAACTCATCCCTCCCCTTTACGGGGAGGGTGGCCCCGCCGTAAGGCGGGGTCGGGTGGGGTTAAACCCACCACTGTCGTCGCTCGGCGAACCCCACCCGGCGGCTTTTTAGCCGCCGACCTCCCCGTGAAGGGGAGGTATGGGGATCAATTCCCTAGGCGGCTACTCCTCTAAGCTCACCCCGCGAGCTTCGTCATCAGCGCGTCCGAAATCTCGAAATTGGCGTAGACATTCTGCACGTCGTCATTGTCTTCGAGTGTTCCGACGAGCTTCAAAATCTTCTCGCCCGCCTCGTCGTCGACCTTGATCGTGTTCTGCGGCCGCCAGACCAGCGCCGCTTTTTTCGGCTCGCCGAATTTCTCTTCGAGCGCCCTGGCGACGTCACGCAGGCTCTCGACCGAGGTGACGACCTCATGCGTTTCCTCGGTCGAGGAAACGTCATCGGCGCCCGCCTCGATCGCGGCCTCCATCATCGCGTCTTCGGACGCGACTTTCTTGTCGAATTCGATGAGCCCGACGCGGTCGAACATGAAGGAGACGGCGCCGGTTTCAGCAAGCGCGCCACCCGCCTTGGTAAAATAAGAGCGCACCTCGCCCGCCGTGCGGTTGCGGTTGTCGGTCAGGGCCTCGATGATGACGGCGACGCCGCCCGGCGCATAGCCCTCGTAGCGCACTTCGTCGTAGTTCTCGGCGTCTGCCCCGGAGGCCTTCTTGATCGCGCGGTCGATATTGTCCTTGGGCATATTCTCGGCCCTGGCGGCGAGAACGGCGGCGCGCAGGCGGGCGTTCATGTTGGGGTCGGGGAGCCCCATCTTGGCGGCGACGGTGATTTCGCGGGCGAGCTTGGAGAAGAGCTTGGAGCGGATCGCGTCCTGCTTGCCCTTCTTGTGCATAATGTTCTTGAACTGACTATGCCCGGCCATCGTCCCTCGCCCTTGTGTCCTCTTTGTCGCCTCTAGCGCGCTTTCCGTTCGCATGAAAGCATGCGAACGGGAAGAGGCGCCGCAATTCACTTCGTCAGAGCGCATGCGGCTTTTCGCAATACGTTCTAACGGCGTCGAGGCCGTCTATACCTCCCGGCGCAACGGAAATAAAGGAAGGCGCATGGCATGGGCCCGATGGACCCGAGCGGCGGCGAGGCGCCGCCCAGGGCCGCGCCATGAGCCGCTCCCTGAGGAGCGGACGGCGGCCAATGAGGCTGCTACGCGACCAACCTAAACCCCGTCATCATTGCCGCGCCGCAAACCGCTTCCTATCTGTCTCGTGCGAGCGGCCGAGCGCCGCCCGAGCTTTCAACGGAGGTCCATATGAGCTGGCTCAAGGCAATTATCGGCGGCGCCGTTGGCGCGGAAGCGCTCAGCCTCGTTAAGGATTATATCGAGAAGCAGGGCGGCCTGGAGGCCGTGGTCCAGCAGTTCAAGGACGGCGGATTCAAGCGCCAGGTCGACTCCTGGGTTTCCACGGGCAAGAACGAGGCGATCAACGCCATCGAGGTCGGCCAGGCTATCGGCATAGAGAATGTCAAGAAACTAGCGGCGAACGCCGGCGTCGACGTCAACAAGGCGCGCGACCTTCTCGCCGAATATCTCCCGATCGCGATCGACAAAGCGACGCCGGGGGGCAAGCTGCCCGAGACGGCGGCAACCAAGAGGTCCGGCTACTGAGGCGTCTTCGCATCGACAATTCGCCGCCGGCCCCGGGTCGGCGGCTTTTTAGCGGCGAGCTTGCGAGATTTCTTCTGGCTCGCAGGATTCGACGTGACCGGAAACCGCGCCAGGCCCCGGCTTGCTTCGCAGGGCTCGATTAAGTAAGGCCTTCGCTCGAATTAGTCGCAAAGGAAGATTGATGACAAAGCGCGCGCTGGTGACCGGCATTACGGGGCAGGACGGAGCCTATCTCTCGCAGTTTCTTCTCGAAAAGGGCTACGAGGTGCATGGCGTCGTGCGCCGGTCCTCGCATCGCGGGGTCGAGGACCACCGCCTGCGTTGGCTCGGCGTCAACGGCAAGGTCCATCTGCACGACGCGGACCTGATCGATCTCTCCAGCCTTTTGCGCACGGTTGAGGAGGTGCGGCCCGACGAGATTTATAACCTTGCGGCCCAATCCTACGTCGCGTCTTCCTGGCGCCAGCCCGTGCTCACAGCCAATGTCACGGCCGTCGGCGTGACCAATATGCTCGAGGCCATGCGGCTCGGCGCGCCGGGCGCGCGCTTCTATCAGGCTTCCTCCTCGGAAATGTACGGGCTCATCCAGGAGCCGATGCAGAGCGAAAAGACGCCCTTCTATCCGCGCAGCCCCTACGCGGTCGCCAAGCTTTACGGCCATTGGATCACCGTGAACTACCGCGAGAGCTTTGGCCTGCACGCCTCGTCTGGCATCCTCTTCAACCACGAGAGTCCGCTGCGCGGCGTGGAATTCGTCACGCGCAAGGTCACGCGCGGGGTGGCGGAGATCAAGCTGGGACGCGGCCACGAGCTGCGGCTGGGCAACATCGACGCCAAGCGCGACTGGGGTCACGCCAAGGATTATGTCCGCGCCATGTGGCTGATGCTCCAGCAGGAGAAGCCCGACGACTATGTCATCGCGACCGGCGTCACCACCACTGTGCGCGACATGTGCAAGATCGCTTTCGATCATGCCGGCCTCGACATGGACAAGCATCTTGTCATCGACCCCGCCTTCTACCGCCCGGCCGAGGTCGACGTGCTGCTCGGCGATTCCAGCAAGGCCCGCCGGGTGCTGGGCTGGCAGCCGAAAATCGATCTGGAGCAGATGATTCGCGAGATGGTCGACGCCGATCTCGAACGCTTGAGACACGAGGCTTGAACCGACATGGCGGCCTATGAACGGGTTTTACTCACTGGCGGCGCCGGTTTCGTCGGGGGTCACCTCGCGAATGCTCTTGCCGAGACTTATCCAGAAGCCGCCCGCGTCATGCTGCTGCGCCCCGGCGAAACCGGGGCCCACCCGGCTTTCGCAGCCGCTGCCGCCGATCTGTGCGACGAGGCGGCGATCGACCGGCTCGTCGCCGACCTCCATCCAGACCTGGTGATCCATCTCGCGGGACAGGCCTCGATCGGCCAGGCGGCCAAGGCGGCGGAGGAAACCTGGCGGGTGAATTTCCACGGGACCTTTGGCCTCGGCGCGGCGATCGCCCGCCATGCGCCGAAGTCAGTCATTCTGTTTTCGTCGACCGCGGCCGCCTATGGCGCGAGCTTCCGCGACGGCGTCCTGAGCGAAGATGCGCGGCTGCGCCCGATGGACCTGTACAGCCGCTCAAAGGTCGCAGCCGAGAGCGCGCTCGCCGATCTGGCGGGGCCGGAGACGCGGTTGATCATCGCGCGCCCTGTCAACCATTCTGGGCCGGGCCAGAAAAGCCGGAGCTTCGTGCTTTCGTCTTTCGCGGCGCAGATCGCAGCGATCGAAGCCGGGAAAGCGGAGCCCCGCATAAAGGTCGGCGATCTCTCCAAGGCGCGGGACTTTTTGGACGTGCGGGACGTGGTCGACGGTTACATGCGGCTGATCGCCCATGCGCGAGACCTCCCTGAGCGCATCGCAGTGTTCAATATCGCTTCCGGGGAGGCCCGCACGATCGCCTCGCTGCTCGACGAGTTACGCGCCATGGCGCGTGTGCCCTTTGAGGTCGAGGTCGATCCCCAGTTGCTCCGCCCCGCCGCGACCGACATCGCCAGTGTGGCTTGCGACGCCTCGAAGCTGCGACAGGCGACCGGCTGGGCGCCACGCCACTCACTGCGGGATATGCTGGCTGCGCTCCTCGATGAATGGCGCGCGGATTTTGCAAAGGTCGGCGGGTGAGCGACCAAGGCTCCAGGGACGAGGAGCGAATCCGCATCCTCGAATTCCAACTCGACCAGCTGCGTGCGGAGCTGCTGCATCTCACCCGTGAGCGGTATCGGCTGACCTATTCCCTCTCGGGCGACATCTATCGCTTTTTGCGGCCGATCGAGCAGCGGCTCGCCGACGCCGGCGCGGCGATCGCCAAGCCTTTCCTGCGAAATGCAGGGCAGGCGCAGCCATCCGCGGCAGCGCCAACGCCCGCGAGGGCTTTTCAGTCCTTGCCAGCCCGACGGCTGCTCATCGACGTGACCGGCACGATCAAGCGAGACGCGGGCACGGGCATCCAACGTGTGGTCAAGGAGGTCGTGCGCGCCTGCCACTCCGGGGCCACCTTCGACATTCCTGCTCTCGCCGTGCGCTGCGAGGGCGGACGGCTCTTTACAGCCAACGCCTTTACAGCCGCGCTCGGCGGCGCTGAGACCGGCGTCGACACGGAAGTTTCCATTGAGCCAGGCGACCGCTTCCTGATGCTTTCCGACAGCTGGAACGCCTTCGGGGAGCTCACCCGGACCGTTCCCGGCTCAACGAACGCGCCTGAAGGCGCGCGCTCCATCTTCGAGCGCATCCGGGCGGAAGGCGGGGAAATCGTCTCCTGTATTTTCGACCTCATTCCCGAAGTTTATCCGCACGCCTGTCACGAGGTGACGGTGCCGCGTTATCGCGCCTGGCTGCGCAAGGCGCTCATCGAGAGCGACGCCTTCCTCGCCATCTCGCGTATCGTGGCGGCGGAACTCGCAGAATATGTCGCCGCAAACGGCCTGCCCCACCGGCCGGAGCTGAAAATCGGGTGGTTCCAGTGTGGCGCCGATCTCGCGGCGCCGGCGACGCTGACGCCGCGGGCAAAGATCGCGGCGGCCGTGGCCGGCGGCGCGCCGGTGTTCCTCATGGTTGGAACGATCGAGCCGCGCAAAGGCCATCGGGTCGCGTTGCAGGCCTTCGACGGGCTCTGGCGCTCCGGCGTCGATGCGAGGCTGGTCGTCGTCGGAAGGCGCGGCTGGTTCGAGGAGGCCATTGTCGAGGAGATCCGAAATCACAGCGAATTCGACCGGCGCCTCTTCTGGTTCGATGATATCGACGACGGCGAGCTTTCTTATCTCTATGCCCAGGTGCGCGCGCTAGTCTTGCCCTCGTACGCCGAAGGCTTCGGCTTGCCGATCGTCGAGGCGGCCCTGCGCGGACGGTCCGTCATCTGCAGCGACATCCCGGTCTTCCGCGAAGTCGGACGGGACGGCGCGATCTACTTCCGGGTCAACGACCCCGAAGCGCTGGCGCAGGCGATCTTCGCCTTTCTTAAGGGGGATCGAGCCGTTGACCCGGCCAAAGCGCTCATTGTCTCCTGGGCCGACGCGGCGCGCCGGATTGTCGAAGTCATCGCGCGCGAAGACTGGCTGACGCGCCTTCCCTGAGGACCGGAGGCAGAACCGAGCGCGTTTCGGCTGACGCAAAAGCATGTTAGAGAGGCGCCAATCGGTCGCGCGCAGGTCTCAGGCCAACCGCGCGGCTTACTTTTGTGGGCGCCGCCCGGCGCTGCGATCAGGGGGAAAAAGGTCATGGCGTTCAATATTCCGTTCATCAATGATCCGACGCCGAGGACCGTCCTCAAGATGCTCAATCTCGAGGCCTCGCAGCTCTCGCTCCCGCAATCCGAGCAGCTGATGAAGGGCGCGCTCGCAGCCTATGTGGTGCTGCAAATTGGCGCGCAATATTTCGCCCATTCGCTGCCGGCGAGCATCTTCTACGGGCTCGCCACCGCCGCTTTCCTCTACGGCGCGACCTTCGTCCTGCTTCGCCAGCTCAGGCAGGAAGAGAAATTCGTCAAGACGCTGAGCGCCCTGGCGATCATGGGCGCGATCGGGGCCGGGGCCTATATCGTCATGCATCTCATTGTCGGCGTCGCCCTGCCGCCGCCTTTGCCAACCGACCGCCTTGCGCGTTTCCTGCTCTTCCCGATCATCATCTGGCTGGTCTTCATGTACGCCTTCCTGTTTCGGCATGTGGACCTGCGTCCCATTCCGGCTTTCGTGACGGCGTCGCTTTATGTGCTGGTGATCGAAATCGTGCTTTCATCCGTGAGCTTCTGAAAAGCCCACGCGAGAAGACATCCGGCGCCCGCGGTCTCGCGGGCGTTTTTTGTCGCGTAAGAAGATAGAAACCATCTGCGCCGATTAAGTCGACATTAAGCATAATCGCTCATTCTTCCTTCATTCCCGCGCCGCTCGAGCCGCGGCCGGTGCCGATCAAGGAAGATAGCAATGTTTGGCCCGTTTCTGCGCGCCCCCGCGACGATCGCTTCCGTGCTTCTCGGCGCGCTCCTCGCGCCCGCCGCGCAAGCTGCGGACTTCCCGGCCGTCGAACCGCCGCCGCCGATCGAGGAAGGGCCGGTGGAATGGGGCTCGAACTGGTATCTGCGGGGCGACGTCGGCTGGCAGCACATCGACGTGCCCGCGATCACGGGCAATTTCGCAAATCATTTCAATTGGAGCGACATCGTCTCCGGCGGCCTCGGCGGCGGCTATCAGTTCAACGAGTGGATTCGCGCCGACGTTACGGTGGATCGCAGCGTGTTCCGGCGGAATGGGGCTGTGGGCCAGCTTTGGTGTCCCTATGCGGCGATCCCGCTATATGATCCGGTAACGAAGCTTCCCGTCGGCATACTCGGCGACCCCTCGAACACCTGCACCCAATACGCCAAGGCCACGCTGACCAGCACGCGCTTCATGGCCAACGCCTATGTCGACCTGTTTCATCTCTACGGCTTCACGCCCTATGTCGGCGCGGGCCTCGGTCTGACATATAATCAGGCATCGACCAGCCTGAACTACTTTCGCAACTCGGACGGCGGGCTCTGGGCGCCGGATCTGACGCTTCCAAGCGGCGAAGTCCCTCAGTGGATCTATGTCAACGGCACGACCTTCCCCATCCAGCTGCCCTTCGGCCCAACGAACTGGAATACTTGGTTGCAGAGGAAAAGCTGGCAATTCGCCTGGAATCTCATGGCCGGCGTCAGCTACGACATCGCGGACAATTTGAAGGTCGACGTCGGTTACCGCTATCTCAACGCCGGCAAATTTACGAGCCTGCCCGCCTGGCCCGCTGGCGGCGGCGTCGCGTCGAAGGATGTCACCTCGCACGAGCTGCGCGTAGGCTTTCGCATCACCGCGAACTGATCTCACTATACGCTCGATGGCAAGAGGCGCCGACAAGGGTTGGCGCCTCTGTTTATTTCAGATGCGGGATGATAGGACATCCCCGCTTGTCTCTATAACCGCGCCAAACAAAGCCGCGCCGCATTCACCTGGATCGCTTCATGACCACTCTCGATGTTCTCGGCATTGGCAACGCCATCGTCGACACTCTTTCCCGCGCCGACGACGACGTCCTCGTCAAGGCCGGTCTGATCAAGGGCTCCATGGCGCTCGTCGACGAGAAGCGCGCGGACGAGCTCTATGAACTGATGGGACCGACGACGGTCATCTCCGGCGGATCGGCGGCCAACACCATGGCGGGGCTCGCGAGCCTTGGCGGGAAAGCCGGCTTCGTCGGCAAAGTGAAGGACGACGCGGCGGGGCGCGAATTCACCCACGACATTCGCAAGGCCGGCGTCGCTTTCGACACGCCGCACGCCGCCGATGGCGCCGCGACCGCCCGCTGCCTCATCTTCGTGACGCCGGACGGCCAGCGCACCATGAACACATTCCTGGGCGCCTGCCAGGCGCTGCAGCCGGAGGACATCGACGAAGGGACGGTGGCGTCGGCCAAGATCCTCTATATGGAGGGCTATCTCTGGGACCCGCCGGGGGCCAAGCAGGCCTTTCTGCGCGCCGCCAAAGTTTCCCGCGCCAATGGCCGAAAGGTGGCGTTGAGCCTCTCGGATTCTTTCTGCGTCGACCGCTATCGCGCCGAATTTCTCTCACTGATCCGCGACCGCATCGTCGATATTCTCTTCGCCAACGAAAGCGAGCTGCACGCCCTTTACGAGACGGGCGACATCGACGCCGCCCTCGCCGCCTTGCGTGCGGAAAAGAATCTCATCGGCGTCGTCACCCGCTCGGAAAAGGGCTGCGTCGTCTCGAGCGAGGGACAGCTCCGCACGGCGCCCGCCTTCCCGGTGGAGGAAGTGGTGGACACGACCGGCGCCGGCGACCTCTTTGCGGCGGGCTTCCTCGCGGGCTACGCCAGGGGAATGCCGCACGAGCGCAGCGCGGCGCTCGGCGCGCTTGCCGCGGCTGAAATCATCTCGCACGTTGGCGCGCGTCCTCAGAAGGACCTGCTGCAGCTCGCCCGCGACAATGGTCTCGTGGCGTAAAGCCGCAGGAATAACCGGGAGGTAAGAATGCGCATTTTCTCGAGAACTTTCGCAGCCGCAATCTTCGCCGCCGCCGCGGGCGTTGCGCTCGCGCCGGCCGCTGTGCGCGCAGAGCCGGAAACGACGCTCACGGCCAGCGGGCTGAAATACATCGACGTGAAGCCGGGCGCCGGCGCCTCGCCGAAGATCGGCCAGACCGTCAGCGTTCACTACACCGGCTGGCTTTATGTGAACGGCGCCAAGGGCAAGAAATTCGACAGCTCGCGCGACCGCGGCGAACCCTTCGAATTTCCGCTCGGCATGGGCCAGGTGATCAAGGGCTGGGACGAGGGCGTCGAGACCATGAAGGTCGGCGGCAAGCGCACGCTGATCATCCCGCCGGAACTCGGCTATGGCGCGCGCGGCGCGGGCGGCGCCATTCCCCCGAACTCCTGGCTGATCTTCGACGTCGAGCTGCTGGGCGTGAAGTAACCCCCCGGCCCTGCTTAGCAGGGCCGCGCTCCCCTCAAGGGGAGGGATTCGAACCAGCGTTCGCGTTGGAATTACGCGCGCGCGCCTTTCCGAACGCCGCCGGAGAGGCCATCATACCGAAGACCCGCAAAACGGATCATCGGGGCCTTATGAAAAAACCCAACTGGCGGGCTGATCCCAGCGAGATCGCGGCGCTCGTCGCCGCCCGGCATGGCGATCCCTTCGCCCTGCTCGGTCCGCACCAGACGGCGGAGGGCGTCGCGATCCGCGCCTTCGTTCCCGGCGCCGGGAGGGTTGCCGTCGAGACGCCTCGAGGCGAAAGCGTCGCGGCGCTCGAGCGCGTCCATCCGGACGGTTTTTTCGAAGGGCTGACCCCGCTCGAGGCCCGCGCCGCCTATCGTCTCGCCGCCTCGAACAGCGAAGCGCAGTGGCGCTTCGTCGATCCTTACGCTTTCCCGCCTTTCCTCGGCGCGATGGACGACCATCTTCTCGTCGAGGGCGCGCATCTGAAGCTATACGAGCGCCTGGGCGCCCAGGTCGTCACGCACGCGGGGGTCGAGGGAACCAATTTCGCTGTCTGGGCCCCGAATGCGAAGCGCGTCTCCGTCGTCGGCGACTTCAACCAATGGGACGGCCGGCGCGCTCAGATGCGCAAACGCGTCGATAGCGGTATCTGGGAGATTTTCCTCCCCGGAGTGGGCGTCGGCGCGGTCTATAAGTATGAGATCGTCGGCCGCCACGGGAACCTCCTGCCGCTGAAAGCCGACCCGCTCGGTTTTGAGGCGGAGCTGCGCCCTTCGACCGCTTCGGTCGTTGCCTCAAACGCTCCTTATGAGTGGGGCGATGAGCGCCATATGCGCGCGCGCGCCGAGCGCGACCCACGCCGTGCGCCCATGTCCATCTACGAGGCGCATCTACCCTCCTGGCGCAAGGGGGAAAGCGGGCGCTTTCTCACCTATGATGAACTCGCCGATCTGCTGATCCCCTACGTCGCTGGCTTGGGCTTCACCCATATCGAGCTCCTGCCAATCAACGAGCATCCGCTCGACGCGTCATGGGGATATCAGCCCATTGGCCTTTTCGCGCCGACGCGACGCCATGGCGAGGCGCAAGGCTTCAAACGCTTCGTCGATCGCGCGCATCAAGCGGGGCTCGGAGTCGTTCTCGATTGGGTTCCCGCGCATTTCCCGACCGACGAACATGGCCTCGCGCAATTCGACGGTGGCCCGCTTTACGAGCATCCTGACCCGCGACGGGGCTTTCATCCAGACTGGAACACGGCGATCTACGACTACGGCAGGCGCGAAGTGGCGAATTTCCTTATCGCCAACGCGCTCTATTGGCTCGATCGCTTTCATATCGATGCTTTGCGCGTCGACGCCGTCGCCTCCATGCTCTATCTCGACTACTCGAGAACGCCGGGCGAATGGACGCCGAACCCCGACGGCTCGAACGACAATCGCGACGCCGTCGCTTTTCTACAAAGGTTCAATACGCTCGTCTATGAGCGGCGCCATGGCGCTATGACCATCGCCGAGGAATCGACCGCCTGGGCCGGCGTCACTCGCCCGGTTTACACCAGCGGACTAGGCTTCGGCTTCAAGTGGAACATGGGCTGGATGAACGACACGCTGCGCTACATGTCGTCTGACCCGGTCTATCGCAAATGGCGCCACAATGAGCTGGCCTTCGGCCTGCTCTACGCCTTCGCGGAAAACTTCGTGTTGCCGCTCTCGCACGACGAGGTCGTGCACGGGAAAGGCTCGATCGTGTCGAAGATGCCGGGAGACGAATGGCGGCGCTTCGCCGGCGCGCGCGCCTATTACGGTTTCATGTGGGGACACCCGGGCAAGAAGCTCCTTTTCATGGGGCAGGAATTCGGCCAGACGCGCGAATGGGATTATGCGAGCGAGCTCGACTGGGGGCTGCTCGACCACGCCCCGCACAGAGGCCTGCACGACTTTGTGCGTGACCTGAACCGCCTTTATCGAGGCCACGAGGCGCTCCATGCGCGCGACTGCTAGCGCGAGGGCTTCGAATGGGTCGTAGTGGACGATGCGGACAACGCCGTCTTCGCCTTTCTGCGCTACGGCGCCGACCGCTCAAGGCCGGTTCTTGTCGTGTCCAACTTCACGCCCGTCCCGCGCCCCAATTATCGGCTGGGCCTCCCCTGCGCCGGGCGCTGGCGGGAAGTCCTCAATTCGGACTCGTCCCTTTACGGCGGCTCAGGGCAGGGCAATCTCGGCGGCGTCCAAGCGAAGGGAGAAGCCTTCGCCGGCTTTCCGGCAAGCGCGGAAATTCGACTGCCGCCGCTTTCGACTTTGTTCTTCGAATTCGAAAGCGCTCCTCTACAATGAAGCTCGAATCGCATCTCCGCGACTGGATGTGACCCATGGCAGCCTATGAAAATCCACCGCTCGCGCGCCACGCCATGGCCTATGTGCTCGCGGGCGGACGCGGCTCACGGCTCATGGAATTGACCGACCGTCGGGCCAAGCCCGCGGTCTATTTCGGCGGCAAGTCGCGCATCATCGACTTTGCGCTGTCGAACGCGCTCAACTCCGGAATTCGGCGCATCTGCGTGGCGACGCAATACAAGGCGCACAGCCTGATCCGGCACTTGCAGCGCGGCTGGAGCTTCTTTCGCGTCGAGCGAAACGAGAGCTTCGACATTCTCCCCGCGAGCCAGCGGGTTTCCGAAGACCACTGGTACCTCGGCACAGCCGACGCCGTCTATCAGAACCTCGACATCATCGAAGGGTACGATCCGAAATACATCGTGTTGCTTGCCGGCGACCACGTCTACAAGATGGATTATGAACCCATGCTCCAGCAGCATGTGGAGCAGGGCGCGGACGTCACGGTTGGCTGTCTGGAGGTGCCGCGCAGCGAAGCGAGCGGCTTCGGCGTGATGCATGTCGATCACGACGACCGCATCATCTCCTTCTTCGAAAAACCCGCCGACCCGCCCGCCATGCCCGGCCATCCCGACCGCGCCCTGGTCAGCATGGGGATCTATGTCTTCGAGGCGAGGTTTCTTTACGAGCAGTTGCGCCGGGACGCGGGGGACGCAAGCTCCACGCACGACTTCGGCAAGGACATCATCCCCTATATTGTGAAGCACGGCAAAGCCGTGGCGCATCATTTCTCGCGCTCCTGCGTGCGCGCGGCGAGTGAGCAGCACGCCTATTGGCGCGACGTCGGGACGGTCGACGCCTATTGGGCGGCGAATATCGACCTCACTGATTTCGCGCCGCAGCTCGACCTTTATGATCGCAACTGGCCGATCTGGACATATGCCGAGATCACGCCGCCGGCGAAATTCGTGCACGACCAGGTCGGGCGGCGCGGACAGGCCTTGTCGTCGCTCGTCTCGGGCGGCTGCATCGTCTCGGGTTCGACGCTGCGCCGTTCGCTTCTCTTTACCGGCGTGCGCGTGAATTCCTACGCCACGGTCGAGAACGCGGTCATCCTGCCCTACGCCGATATCGGCCGTTCTGCGCGGCTTGCGAATGTGGTGGTCGATCGCGGCGTGCGTATTCCACAGGGTCTCGTCGTCGGCGAAGACCCGGAAGAGGATGCGCGCCGCTTCCGCCGCACGGAACAGGGCATCTGCCTCATTACGCAGCCGATGATCGACAGGCTGGCTTCATGACCCTTCGCGTTCTTGCCGTCGCCTCGGAGATGAGCCCGCTCGTGAAAACGGGCGGGCTCGCCGATGTCGTGGGCGCCCTGCCCGGCGCGCTTGCGAACGAAGGCGTCGAGACGCGCACGCTGGTTCCGGGTTTTCCGGAGGTTCTTCACGCGCTCGGCGCGGGCGAGACGGTTCTTTCTTTCGACGATCTCTTCGGCGGGCCTGCATGGGTGCATGCGGGACGTCTCCACGAGGCGATCGTGTATACGCTCATTGCGCCGCATCTTTATGCGCGCACGGGTGGGCCTTACACGGACGCACAGGGGATCGATTATCCCGACAACGCCTTCCGCTTCGCCGCGCTCGCTTGGGTTGGCGCGCAGATCGCGCAAGGCGCCCTCGCCGACTTCGCGCCGGATGTCTTGCATGCGCATGACTGGCAGGCGGCGCTCGCGCCCGCTTATTCGCATTACAGCGGCAAACCTCGGCCGGCGACTGTCGTCACCATTCACAACATTGCGTTTCAGGGTCAATTTCCCAAGGAGCTCCTCGCGCCGCTGCGCCTGCCGCCTGCGTCCTTCCGTATGGAAGGCGTCGAGTATTACGGCTCGATCGGCTTTCTCAAGGCAGGCCTGCAGCTCTGCGATCGCATCACGACCGTCTCGCCGAGCTACGCGCAGGAAATCGAAACGCCCGAATTCGGCATGGGCCTCGACGGCCTCCTGCGCGCCCGCGCCGAGATCGTGAACGGGATTCTCAACGGCGCGGATGAGAATGTCTGGAATCCCGCAACCGACACCCGCATTGTCGCGCGTTACGACGCCTCCACCCTC
Source organism: Methylocystis sp. (assembly GCA_024506175.1). Lineage (GTDB taxonomy): Bacteria > Pseudomonadota > Alphaproteobacteria > Rhizobiales > Beijerinckiaceae > Methylocystis. The sequence continues at coordinate 13,520 of JAMBEQ010000097.1, read as the reverse complement.
TCGGTCCGCACAGAAAATCGCACGGCGTTGCAAAAGCGCATGCATCTCGACGCGGACCCGGACGCTTTTCTTTTGGGCGTCGTGAGTCGCATGTCTTGGCAAAAAGGCCACGATATGCTGCTTGCGAATCTCCCGTCGATGATGGCGCGCCATTCCCAGCTCGCCCTGATCGGCGCAGGCGAAAAACATCTCGAAGAGAGCTTTCTCGCCGCGCAAGAAGCCTATCCCGGCCGCGTCGCCGTCTGGATCGGCTACAGCGAGAATATGGCGCATCTCATACAAGCGGGCGCTGATGCTTTTCTCGTACCCTCGCGCTTTGAACCTTGCGGGCTGACGCAGCTCTACGCGCTGCGCTATGGCGCTGTGCCGATCGTCTCGCGCGTCGGCGGCTTGAAGGATACGATCATCGACGCCAACGACATGGCGCTTCAAGCTGGCGTCGCGACAGGCTTTCAGTTTTCGCCGCCGACGGCGGAAACGCTCGCAGTCGCGCTGTGCAAGGCGCAGGGAGTTTTCAAGGACAAGAAAACGTGGCGCAAAATGCAGTCGAACGGCATGGGCGCGGACGTCTCCTGGCGACATCCGGCCCGGCGATATGCGGCGCTTTATCGGGAGGCGATTGCCGCGCGGAGCTGAGACGCTCCTTGCCCCCGCCCTGTCCCTCCCCCGCCATAGGGCGTCTGAGAAGACGCCCGTCTTTCGACGGGCTATGCGCGGGAGAGGGAACGCTCGCGATCAGCATTGTTGACGAAGACTACGATCCGACTCCCTCTCCCGCGAAGCGGGGGAGGGCCGGGGAGGGGGCCTGATGCGCATTCCCCACGGCGCCTCCGAGCCCCTCGGCGTCACGCTGGATGAAACCGGCGCCAATGTCGCCGTCTACTCCGCCCATGCCGAAGAAATCCATCTCTGCCTTTTCGATGAAAGCGGGGTAGAAACGCGCGTAAGACTGCCGGCGCGCAGCGGCGACGTCTTTCATGGCCACATCGAAGGACTGAAAGAAGGCCAGCGCTATGGCTTGCGCGCCTACGGCTCTGACGCCCCACATGAAGGCCAGCGCTTCAATGGCGCCAAGCTTCTCGTCGACCCTTACGCGCTCGCGCTCGATCGCGCGCTGACGCTGCATGAAAGCATGTTCGCTTATGGCGAGGCCGCACGCGAAGACAGCGCACCCTTTGTTTCAAAATGCGTGGTGACGCGCCCGCAAGCGGCGCCGCCGTCGCGCCCGCGGCATTGGTGGCGGGACACAATCATTTATGAAGCGCACGTCAAGGGTTTCACGGCGACGCATCCCGACGTGCCGCTGCAGCTGCGCGGCACATTCGCGGGACTCGCGCATGCAGCGTCGATCGCGCACCTCGCGAAGCTCGGCGTCACGACGATAGAGCTGATGCCCTGCGCGGCGTGGATCGACGAACGCCATCTGCCGGCGCTGGGGCTCGATAATTATTGGGGCTATAATCCAATCGCCGTGATGGCCCCCGATCCGCGTCTCGCGCCGGGCGGATGGCGCGAGGTGCGTGAGGCGGTCGCGGCGCTGCATGCAGCGGGGCTCGAAGTCATCATCGACGTGGTTTTCAACCATACGGGCGAGAGCGACGAGTTGGGGCCGACGCTCTCCCTGCGCGGGCTCGATAATGCGAGCTACTATCGCCTTGCCGACGACCGCGCGCGCTATGTGAATGACGCGGGCTGCGGCAATGTTCTCGCCCTCGACCGCGCGCCTGTCGTGCGTCTCGCCATGGATGCGTTGCGCGCCTGGGCGATCTATGGCGGCGTCGACGGTTTTCGCTTCGATCTCGCAACGACGCTGGCGCGGGCTCCTTCGGGATTCGACCGCAATGCGCCCTTCCTTGCTGCGTTGTTGCAAGACCCCGTGCTGCGCGAGTTGAAACTCATTGTCGAGCCTTGGGACATAGGACCCGGAGGCTATCAGCTCGGGCGTTTTCCCGCACCCTTCGCGGAATGGAACGACCGCTATCGCGATTGCGCCCGGCGCTTCTGGCGCGGCGACGCAGCGGGCGTGGCGGAGCTCGCCACCCGCTTCGCCGGCTCCCAAGATTTCTTCGCGCGCCGCAGCCCGTCACAAAGCGTGAATTTCATTGCCGCCCACGACGGCTTCACACTGCGCGATCTCGTCTCTTACGAACGCAAACACAATGAAGCGAATGGCGAGGATAATCGCGACGGCGCGCACGACAATCTCTCCTGGAACAACGGCGCAGAAGGCGAGACCGACGATCCTGTCATCAAAGCGGCGAGAGAGAGAGATCAGCGCAATTTGCTTGCAACGCTGCTCTTTTCGCGCGGAACGCCCATGCTTTCCATGGGCGGCGAACTCGGCCATACGCAAAACGGCAATAACAACGCTTATGCGCAGGACAATAAAACAAGCTGGCTCGATTGGGCGAGCGTCGATCAGTCGCTGATCGAGGCGACCGGGCGGCTGATCGCGCTGCGCAAGGCGCATATCGCCCTGCGCGACGACCGCTTCCTCGACGGCGACGCGCATGACGGCGCGCTCATTCCCGATGCCGTATGGCTCCGGGCCGATGGCGCGCCGATGCGTGAGGAGGATTGGCGGCGCAGCGACGCCGAAACGCTCATTGTTTGTTTCTATACGGACGCCGACCGGGCGCTCGTGATTCTCCATCGCGGCGCCGCGCCTTTGGAGGTAAGCCCTCCTCCCGCGCGCGACGGTTACGAATGGCGTATTGCTTTCGACGCTTCTGAGACCATCGCGCAGACGAGCATTTCAACAACGCTCACAGCATCGCCGCGCAGCGTTCTGCTAGTCGTCGAGGAAAAGACTCAGGCGTCCCGGCCGCCGGCTCCCGTCGACGATGCTTTGCTCGCGCGGCTCGCCAAAGCGGCGGGTGTCTCAACACACTGGAACGACGTCGAAGGCGCCGTGCACAATGTTCCGCGCGAGACTCTGCTGAAGCTTCTGACGAGCCTCGGCCTGCCGGCGGAAACGCGCGCGGATGCGACAGATAGCCTCGCCCGTCTCACGAAAATTCGCGATTGGCGCACGCTTCCACAACACGCCGTCGCGCTTGAGAATGAGCGGATAACCCTGCGGCTCGCCGCGCCAAACGGGACCGTTCCCCCCGCCCTCTTCGTCATGGACGAGGACAGGAGAAACCAGCGCGCTTTGGCGCTGTCAGCCTTGCAGCCCTATGTGTGGCGCGGCGCGGACGGCCGTCTCCATCACGGCTATCGCGCGCAACTGCCTCCGCTGCCCATGGGCCGCTACAGATTGCTTACGGAAGGCGACGATGCTCCTTGCCATCTCGCCGTCGCGCCGGCGCATTGCTATTTGCCGCAAGAGCGGCGGGAGTTCGGCTTTTCAGCGCAGCTCTATTCCTTGCGGCGGGAGGGCGATCAGGGGATCGGCGATTTCACGACGCTTGCACGGCTTGCGGGCAAAAGCGCCGGGGCCGGCGCTGCGCTTGTCGCCATCAATCCGCTGCATGCGCTCTTCGCGCAGGATCGCACGCGCGCGAGTCCCTATTATCCTTCGGACCGGCGCTTTCTCGATGCGCTCTACATCGATCTTGACGGCCTTGGAGTAGATTTCGACCGAGCAGCGGCCCAGGCGCTCTCAGCGCGTGACGCGGTCGATTACCCGGCCGTTCACGCCTTGAAGCGGCAGGCGCTCGAAGCCGCTTTCGCGCGCTTCGATGCGGTTGCGCATGGGCAGACGGACGCCGCGCCGGTCATGGATTTCATGCGCTTCGTCGCCGATGGCGGCGAGGCGCTGACGCGCTTCGCGCTGTTCGAGGCGATCAGCGAAGCGCGCGGCGGCGAGAATTGGCGCCAATGGCCGCAGGACTTGCGCGACGGCAGCCCGCAAGCGCTCGCCGCTTTCGCGCAGGAGCACATGACCCGCCTGCGTTTTCACCGATTTGTGCAGTGGGTTGCAGATTGGCAATTTTCACAATCGGCGCAAGACGCGCGAAACGCGGGCCTCTCGCTTGGCTTTTGCCGTGATCTCGCCGTCGGCGCCGCGCCTGATGGCGCCGAGAGCTGGAGCAAGGCCTCTCGCCTGCTCGACGGCGTTTCGATCGGCGCGCCGCCCGATCCCTTTAGCCGCGAAGGCCAGAGCTGGGGCCTACCGGCGCCAAATCCCTTGGCGATGGAGGACGACGGCGGCGCGGATTTCGCGGAATTGGTCCAAGCCAATATGCGTCACGCAGGGGCGCTGCGCATCGATCACGCAATGGGGCTTGCGCGGCTGTTCCTCATACCTGAGGGCGAAACAGCGGCGGCGGGCGCCTATGTCTCCTACCCGCTCGATGCGCTCGTCGCGCAACTTGCGATCGCAAGCCATCGCGGGAGATGCATTGTCGTGGGCGAAGACCTCGGCACCCTGCCTTTTGGGTTCCGTGAACGGCTCGCGGCGGCGAATGTGCTAAGCTACCGCGTGATTTTGTTCGAGCGCGCTGGCGAGCGCTTCATCCCGCCGCGCGATTATCCGGCGAAGGCCATGGCTTGCGTCTCCACGCATGATCTTCCAACCCTGGAAGGCTGGTGGTCAAATGCGGACATCGATGAAAAGGAACGGCTCGGGCTCCTCGCGCCGGAAACCGCGGCAGCCGAACGCGCAATCCGCCAAAACGACAAGCGCGCGCTCCTCGAAGCGTTGAGACACGAAGGGCTCATTGAAGACCCGGTCGATCGCGCTTTCAGTGATGCGCTTGCTTCGGCGTTGCATATATTTATCGCCCGCGCGCCTTCCCTGCTCGCCATGGCGCAGCTCGACGACCTTGCAGGCGAACGCGTCGCCGTGAATCTTCCGGGCACGAATTTGGAGCGGCCCAACTGGCGACGAAGACGCGGGCTTCCGATCGAAAAGCTTTTTTCCATGCCGCGCGCGGCGGCGATCATCGAGGGGTTGCGCCGTATTTAGGTCTAGATTGAGGCGGCATAGTCCTACACACATTTATTCACGGGTGACTTCTCCAGCGCGCATGCAATCGGCGAGTAGAAATTTTCTTGCAGGCCAGGGGGGGCGCAAGCTCGTCGTCGCCCTATCGCTTGGCGCCATCTCGTTTTCCGCTCAGGCGCTAGAAAATCCACAGGATTCAAGAGACGCCGGCGATCTCTCCCTCAGACGCCTGGAGCTGCGCGGCCTGGAGACAACGATCGACGAGGCCAAGGAGCGCACGAAAAAGCTCGAGGAAGAGGCAGCCTCGCACACGGCCGTACGAGAAAATCTCAATAAAGTGCTGCTTGAAGCAACAGGCAGGCTGCAAGAGACGGAAGAACACGCGGCCCAAATCGAGGAGCGCTTGGCCAGGCTTGCGGGAGATGAGAAGAAAATCGTCGAATCGCTCGAAAGCCGCCGCGCGCAGATCGTCGAAGTGCTGATGGTTTTGCAGCGCATGGGTCGGCGCCCGCCACCCGCGCTTCTTGCCCGCCCGCAGGATATCCTCGACGCCCTGCGCGCCTCTCTCGCGCTTGGAGACATGCTGCCGCAAATGCGCGCGGAGGCGAAGGCGTTGCAGAGCGATCTCTCCGAGCTCGTCCATCTGCGCGAAATCACGCGCCACGAGCAGGACCGCCTGGCTCAGGAAAGATCAGCGCTTGTTGAGCAACGCGAGCGGCTCGGCCAATTGATCGCCAGGCGACAGGAGGCAATTGCAACCGCGCAATCGACGATGCAGAAGGAAGTTGATCGCGCGGCGACGCTCGCCCAGCAGGCGAAGAGCCTGAAAGAGCTTATTGCTCGCACGGAGGCCGAAAGCGAAGCGGCCCGCAAGGCGGCGGAGGCTGCCCGCAAAGCCGACGAGCAACGCGCCGCGGCGCAGGCGAAGCTCTCAGAAGAGCAAAAGCGCAAGGCGCTCGCGGCGCCCTTCAAGGACGTCGCACGTCTCGCGCCTTCCGTCTCCTTCGCCGATCTGAAGGGCAAGCTGAACTTTCCCGTGGCCGGGGCGGTGCTCAAGCGCTTCGGCGCGCCGGACGGTTTCGGCGGCAAGGAAAAGGCCTACTACATCGGCTCCAGGGAAAACGGCGTGGTTGTCGCACCCTGCGATGGATGGGTTTTATTCTCAGGGCCTTACAGAAGCTACGGACAGCTCTTGATCCTCAACGCCGGGGACGGCTATTATGTGGTTCTGGCCGGCATGAATCGCTCTAACGTGAACGTCGGACAATTTGTCCTGGCGGGCGAGCCGGTGGCCAGCATGGGAGACGGAGCCGTACAGACGGCCGCAACCGTCGCGATCGGCGCGAAACAACCCATTTTATACGTTGAGTTCCGGAAGGACGGAAACTCGATCGACTCCAGCCCATGGTGGGCCAAGTCAGACAGTCGGAAGGTCGGCGGATGATTCGCAAAACTGCTCTACTAGCAACCGGAATCGTCATCGGAGCCGGATGCGCGACGCTGGGCCAACAGGCCCGCGCGCTGATCGGCACGCCGGCGGTCGCCGCCACCGCCGATACATACAAATTCCTTAGCCTGTTCGGCGACGTGTTCGACAAGGTTCGCGCGGACTATGTCGAGAAGCCCGACGAGCAGAAGCTTGTCGAAAACGCCATCAACGGGATGCTTACCTCGCTCGATCCGCATTCGAGCTACCTCGACGCCAAAGGCTTCAAGGACATGCGGACCCAGACCGAGGGCAAGTTCGGCGGGCTGGGCATCGAAGTCACGCAGGAAGACGGCCTTGTGAAGGTTGTGACGCCGATCGACGATACGCCGGCGTCGCGCGCTGGAATCATGACGGGCGATCTCATCGGCGCCATCGACGACGAGAACGTCCAGGGCATGACGCTCAACCAGGCCGTCGACAAAATGCGCGGCCAGATCAACACGCAAGTCAAGCTCACGATCTACCGCGGCAAGGACAAGGAAAAGCTCGACGTCAAGCTGACCCGCGCCGAAATCCATATCAAGTCGGTGCGTTCGCGCACGCAGGACGGCGACATCGCCTATGTCCGCATCTCCCAGTTCAACGAGGAGACGGCGGACGGCCTGCGCAACGCCATGGCGAAGGCGCAGCAGGAAATCCCGGCCGACAAGTTCAAAGGCTATATCATCGACCTGCGCAATAATCCGGGCGGCTTGCTCGATCAGTCGATCCAGGTGGTCAACGCCTTTGTCGACAAGGGCGAGATCGTCTCGACGCGCGGCCGCAACGCCGACGAAACCCAACGCTACAACGCCCGTCCGGGCGATCTCTCCAAGGGCAAGCCGGTCGTCGTGCTGATCAACGGCGGCTCGGCCTCGGCCTCGGAGATCGTCGCCGGCGCCCTGCAGGACCACAAGCGCGCGACGCTCATCGGCACGCGCTCTTTCGGCAAGGGCTCGGTGCAGACGATCATTCCGCTCGGCGGCGCGGCGGGCGCGCTGCGCCTCACCACGGCGCGCTACTACACGCCGGCAGGCCGCTCGATCCAGGCCAAGGGCATCGATCCGGACATGGTGATCCTGCAGGATGTGCCCGACGAGCTGAAGGGTAAGGACGACACCAAGGGCGAGGCTTCGCTCAAAGGCCATCTCAAGAATGGCGAGGAAGAGAAGAGCGGATCGCAGGCCTATGTGCCGCCGGACGAGAAGAAGGATAAGCAGCTGATCTCGGCCGTCGAGCTGCTGCATGGCAAGTCCAGGGCGCAAATCCTGGCTGAGCAGACCAAGGAAGTCGCCAAGGACTCGACAAAAGCTCCGACCAAGGCCAATTAAGCGGGGCGGCCGGGGCTAGAAAAGCGGGCGCCGCGGGAAAGCGGCGTCCGCTTTCTCGTTTTTGGCGGTTGGGCGCCGCCAGGAATCAAGAAGGCCGATCTTCGAAGGATCCGACGTTCCAGATGCCGAATATCCTCGACTACGCCAATCCGACGCGCTTTCTCAACTTCGCGCGCGCTGCGCTCCCCTGGCTCTCCAGCCTGACCCTCGTCCTTCTTGCCGTTGGCCTCTATGGCGCCTTCACTGCGCCGGCGGATTACCAGCAGGGCGAGACGGTACGGATCATGTATATCCACGTGCCTTCAGCCTGGCTGGCGATCTTCGCTTACGTGGTCATGACCTCCGCGTCGCTCGGCGTGCTGGTATGGAAGCACCCGCTCGCCGATGCGGCGCAGAAGACAGCCGCCTCGCTCGGCGCCGCCTTTACTTTTGTTTGCCTTGTCACGGGCTCGCTTTGGGGCAAGCCCATGTGGGGGACCTATTGGGTGTGGGACGCCCGGCTCACCTCCATGCTGGTGCTGTTCCTGCTCTATCTCGGCCTCATCGCGGTGCGGCAGACCATGGACGACACGCCGCGCGGGGCCCGCATCGCCTCGATCATGACGCTGGTCGGCGCGATCGACATCCCGATCATCAAATACTCGGTCGACTGGTGGAACACGCTGCATCAGCCGGCCTCCGTTTTCCGCATCGGCGGGCCGACGATATCCGGCTCCATGCTGTGGCCGCTCCTCGTTATGGCGCTCGCCGCGACCCTGCTGTTTTTCACCCTGCATTTCATGGCGATCCGCAACGAAATCCTGCGGCGGCGCCTCGCGCGCCTGTCATTCCAGGCGCTGCAGGAGGCCGCGCAGGACGAAGGCGACGCGCCCACGCTGGAGGCCGCGCAATGAGCGAGCACGCAACTTTCGTCGCGATCGCCTATGCGGTCGCCTTTCTGACGATCGGCGGCATGGCCGCGCGAATTGCGCTCGACTATCGCCGCCTGAAAGCGGAGCTTTCGCGCTTCGACGCGAGAGGACGGCGTGAGGACGGAGGCGAGGCGTGAGCGAACCCGTCACGGCAGAACCCTCGCGGCTGCGCTTTCTGCCGCTTGTGCTTTTCGCCCTGCTGGCAGCCTTGTTTCTCATCCGGCTCTTCGCCGGCGACGCCTCGCGCATCCCTTCCGCGCTGATTGGCAAGCCCGCGCCGACTTTCGCCTTGCCGGCGCTGGGTGGGCTCGAGAATATGCCCGGCCTGTCGACCGAGGATCTCAGAAAGGGACATGTCAGTCTCGTCAACATCTTCGCAAGCTGGTGCGCGCCCTGCCGACAAGAGCATCCCGTGCTGATCGCGATGGCCCGGGACGAGAGGCTGAAGGAAAAAGGCGTCGAAATCTACGGCCTCTCCTATAAGGACGAGGCCGCCAATGCGCTCGGCTTCCTGCAAGAGGGCGGCAATCCGTTCAAGCGCGTCGGCGCCGATCCGGCCGGGCGCACGGCGATCGACTTCGGCGTCTACGGCGTGCCAGAGACTTTCGTCATCAAAGGCGATGGAACCATCGCCTATAAATTTATCGGGCCGCTGACGCCGTCAGCCGCCGCGACCGTCCTCTTGCCGGAAATCGAAAAGGCGATCGGCAAATAGCCATCGCCCTGCCGAAAGCTTGGAACAGAGTCTTTTTTTCAGGACGCCGGCTCTTCAGGACGCCCGCACGAAAAGACCGACGGTGAGCAGCGAACCCACCACGACGATGAAGATTCGCAGCATTCTCTCGTCGATGTGATGGATCAAGCGCGCTCCCGCGACGCCGCCAATGGTCGCGCCGGCCGCCGTGACGATCGCCTGCTCCCAATGCAGATCAGGAGAAAACAAAAAGATCGCGACGGCTGAGGCGTTCATCACGCCGGCGAGCACATTCTTGGTCGCGCTGGCGATTCGCACGGCCTGGCCCGCCATGGTCAGCGCCGCCACCATGAGAAACCCGGCGCCCCCGCCGAAATAGCCGCCATAGGTCGCGATGAGAAATTGCACGAAACCCGCGCCGCCGGGGGAAAGATGGCCATGGGCCGCGCCGGGACGACGAAAAAAGCTGCCCCAGGCGAAAAGCCCCGTCGCAAAGAGAACGAGCCAGGGCACGAGCTGGGCGAAAACGCCCCGCGGGGTCTCCAGAAGGATCACCGCGCCGATAGCGCCGCCGACGATGCTGACGGCGAAAAGCCAGCCCAAACTGAGCCGGCCTACCCCTTGCGCATGGCGCCGCCCCGTCCACCCCGTGGCGAGCTGAGCCGGAAAAAGCGCGACGCAGGAGGTGATATTTGCTGCGAGCGCATCCATGCCGGTGAACATCAGCGTCGGCAGGATAAGGAAGGAGCCGCCGCCCGCGAGCGCATTTTGCGCGCCCGCCCACATCGCGACGGCGAAAAGCAGAAGGTAGGCCATACGCGCCTATGTCAGGTCGCGAGCGGCAAGGCAAGCGGCTAGGGCTCGTGCGCCGCCTCCTGCGCAAGGCCCTCGGCAATTAAGCGCACGAGCGTCTCCAACTGCGCGTCGAGCGCCTCGGGGGGCGTCGCTTCGAGCTTTTCTTCGAGGCCAAGCGCCACCACGCCATGGACCGCCGAGAAGAGAGTGCGGGCCAGCCTCGCGCGAGACGACGGGTCGCGATGCGGCAAAAGCTGCGCCAGCGGCGCTTCCAGACGCCCGAAAAGCTGGTTGCGCGCGTCGGCGTACCAGTCCGGCACGCGCGCGCCCCCGGAGAGCCGGTGCTCGAAGAGCGCCCGCCAGCTCGGCTCCTCCCGTCGGGCAAAGTCGAGGTAGGCGCGCGTGAGCGCCAACAGCGCATCCGAAGGGTGTGCCTGGCTCAAAGCCATGTCGAGGGAATAGCCGAGCCGCTCGAGCGTCGACAGGTTGACCCGCAGGGTCAGCTCGTCGAGATCGTCGAAAGCGGTGTAAATCGCGCCCAGAGCGCATCCCGCCTCCGACGCGAGGTCGCGCGCCTTCAGACCGGCGAGCCCGCGTTCCGCCACGGACTGCCGCGCCACCTCAAGAAGGCGCTCCCTGAGCTTCAAGCGCCGCTGGGCGCCCGCTTCAGTTCTCGTCTCGCTCACCGGATCATCCTTTCGTCCCCGTCAGGGCGGCGGCCGCGGCAAGAGAATAGGTCGAGAAGGCGCCTCGAAAGGCGATCCTTCGCTGCAAGCCTCAACCGCCCAACCGGTTAAGCGGTTCCAGAATCCGTCCCGCTAAACCACAAAAACGAACAACGTTCAAATTGTCTCTTGAACTCATCTCCCGTCGGCAGTAGTTTAAATTATGAACTCCGTTCACGTTGGCGCTTCACGATAAACTCGAGCGCAATAGCCGCTCAATCGCATCGAAGACACGAAAACCGAGCGGCTCCTTGGACGTTTCCAAGGTTGCATGAGTTGAACAACAGTCGTTCATCGCCGCGCGGGCCGGCGTCTTGACCGATCGTTAACACGGACGGATCAATTGTCGCCGGCCTCGCCCTTTCGGATCAACCGCCATGTCGCAGTCGCTCCTGGCCACCCGCCGCTTCGCGCCCCTCTTCTGGCGCCAATTCTTCGCGGCCTTCAACGATAACTTCCTCAAGAACGCGCTCGTTCTGCTGATCCTCGCGCAGATCGGCGGCGAGAAGAGCGCGTCTCTCGTCACGCTCGCGGGCGCCATCTTCATCGCGCCCTTCTTCCTGCTCTCGGGCCTCGCGGGCGAGATAGCCGACAAATTCGACAAGGCGATCATCGCGCGCCGCCTCAGCCTCGCGGAGATCGGCGTGGCAGGCCTCTCGGCGGCGGGCTTCTATTTCTCGGATGTCACGACGCTCTTCGTGGCGCTCGGGCTCTTCGGCGTCACCGGCGCATTGTTCGGTCCCGTGAAATACGGCATTCTGCCGGACCATCTCACCCGCGAGGAGCTGCCGGGCGGCAACGCCCTGGTCGAAAGCGCGACTTTCCTGGCCATTCTCACCGGCACCATCGCTGGCGGCCTCGCCCAGCAGGCGCACAATGAGGCCCGCGGCGCCCTCGGCTTCGTCGGGGGAATCATGGCGGTGGCGCTCGCGAGCTACGCGGCCGCCTGGTTCATCCCCTCGACGCAAAGGGGCGCGCCGGAGCTGAAGATCGACCCCAATATCGTCCGCTCCACCTTCAAGCTCTTGAAGGCGTTGCGGGCTGAGCGCTCGATGCGCAAGCTCACGACCGTGACGAGCCTTTTCTGGCTCTACGGCTCCATCGCCATGTCGCTGATGCCGCCGCTTGTCACCCACTCGCTGCATGGCGCCGACAGCGTCGTGACGCTCCATTTGACGATCTTCGCCGTCGCCATCGGCGCGGGCTCGGGCCTCGCCGCCTTCCTGCTGAAGGGTCGCATCGTGCTGCTGCCGGCGGCGATCGGCGCGGCACTTGTCGCCGCCGCCTCCATCGATCTCGGCGTCGCGGAGCTCCTGCGCAACCGCACCGAAGCTCTGGCCCCGCTCGGCATCGCCGATTACTTCGCGCAAGCCGGCGCGCTGCGCGCCTCGATCGACCTCGGCCTGCTCGCGCTCGCGGGCGGCTTGATGATCGTCCCGTCTTTCGCGGCCATTCAGGCGCAAAGCCCGGCGGAACAGCGCGCGCGGACCGTGGCGGCGGTGAATGTCCATAACGCCGCCTTCATGGCGGCGGGCGGCGCCGGCGTCGCCTTTCTGCAGGCTCAAGGCGTGACCCTGGCCCAGCTCTTCCTCGGCATGGGCGCGGTGGCCCTGCTCTCGGCGATCTGGATTCTCTTCGCCGTCGTCGAGAACCCCATCCTGGACCTATTGTCGATTATTTTTCGGTCCTTCTACCGACTCGACGTGAAGGGGCTCGATAATCTCGAGAGAGCGGGTCCCAATCCGATCATCGCGCTCAACCATGTGAGCTTTCTCGACGCGGCGGCGATCCTCTCCGTGCTGCCGAAAGACCCGGTCTTCGCCATAGACCACGGGATTTCCCAGCGCTGGTGGGTGAAGCCCTTCTTGAAATTCACCCGCGCCATTCCGCTCGATCCGTCGAAACCGCTCGGCACGCGAACGCTGGTCAACGCCGTGAAGGCGGGGGAAACGCTCGTGATCTTTCCAGAAGGACGCCTGACCGTCACCGGCTCGCTGATGAAGGTCTACGACGGCGCGGGGCTCATCGCGGAAAAATCCGGCGCCTTGATCGTGCCCGTCAAGATCGACGGGCCGGAGGCGACCATCTTCTCGCGCCTCACCCGCGAACAGGCGCGCCGGCGCTTTTTCCCTAAATTCACCCTCACCATGCAGGAGCCGGTGCGCCTTGCCGTCGACGAGGAATTGAAGGGCAAGGCGCGGCGCATGGCGGCGGGCGCGGCGCTCTACCAGATCATGTCGGACCTGATCTTCCGCACGACCAAGCAGGACGAGAGGATCTTCGAGGCGGTCGTGCGCGCTGGCGACAAGAACGGATTTTCGCGCATTGCGCTGGAAGACCCGCTCGCCGGCGCCCTCACCTATCGCAAGATCCTGATCGGCGCGCGCGCGCTCGGGGAGAAAATCGCGAAAATTGGCAAGGCGGGCGATTGCGTCGGAATCATGCTGCCCAACGCCAATGCGGCTGGCGTCGCCTTTCTCGCGGTGACGTCGGCGGGTCGCGTTCCGGCGATGATCAACTTCACCGCCGGCGCCACGAATATTCTTTCTGGCTGCGAAGCGGCCGGGGTGAAAACCATTCTCACCTCGCGCGCCTTCATCGAGAAAGGCAAGCTCGACAAGCTTGCCGCCGCGCTGGAAGAGAATATCGCGCTCGTCTATCTCGAAGACCTGCGCGCGAACGTTTCCTCCTTCGACAAGCTGAAA
>JAMBEQ010000096.1 GCA_024506175.1 Methylocystis sp. | reverse complement strand
ACATCGACTGCGACGGGCCTGTCGGCTCTCTCAAGCTGCAAGGGCTAGCGATGGCCTGGGGCAGGGTGCTCGACGCTTGGTTCGAGGACGGCTTTTCATTCGCCTTGGAAACGCTCGACCGGGAAATCGCGCGGGGCGAGCGCTATGTCGAGCACGTCGAGGACATCGCCCGCATGACCCGACCTTTCGCCGATATGGCGAACCGGCTCTTTGAATTCGGCGGGGGGATGGGTCGCCGCCGCCGCCACGCCGCGGATGACGAATATCCGCACCATTCCGCTTAGCGCGCATTCCGTTTGGCACGGAAAGCGAGCGAAAGAAGCGCAATCTTATCGCAAAAGTCTGTCTACTTTTGTAGAATGCGCTTTTTAGATCGGCAGAGTCACCGTCGACCGCAGTCCGCCAAGCGGGCTGCGGTCGAGCGTTATGTCGCCCCCGTGCGAGCGGGCGACGTCGCGGGCGATTGCCAGGCCAAGCCCGGAATTCCCATCGTCCTGATTGCGCGACTCGTCCAGCCGGTAGAAGGGCCGAAAAGCATCCTCGCGCTTTTCGACGGGAATGCCCGGACCATCGTCGTCGATATGGACGATCATCGATTCTCCGTCGTTGACGACCGAGAACGCCAATGTCTTGCCGTAGCGCTGCGCGTTGCCGACGAGATTGGCGAGCAGGCGCCTGACCGCCGCTGTGCGGGCGACCAAGATCGGATCGCCTTCGACTCGCAGCGTCGCCGCTATTCCGCGGCGTTCTGTGTCCGCCTTCAACTCTTCCAGGATGGCTGCCACATTCGTCGGCGCCGAAGCCTCGCCGCCGTCGCCGCGGGCGAAGGCGAGATAGGCTTCCACCATGCGCTCCATCTCGTCGACGTCCTTGCGCATCTCATTGGCTTCGCTCGACTCGCCCATGAGCGCGAGAGAGAGTTTGAAGCGCGTGATGATCGTGCGCAGATCGTGTGACACGCCATTGAGCATGGTCGTGCGCTGCTCGATAGCGCGCTCGACACGGCGCTTCATTTCCAGAAAGGCAGCGCCCGCCTGGCGCACCTCGCGCGCGCCGCGCGGGCTGAATTGCACGTCGCGGCCCTTGCCGAATTCCTCCGCCGCGTGGGCGAGCCGCAGAATGGGCCTGATCTGATTGCGAAGGAACGACGTCGCCACAGCCAAGATGACGACCGACGCGATCGCCATCCACATGAAGAAAATATAGGAGTTCGACGCATAGGCGTGGGTGCGGGTGACAAGCATCCGCAGCGTCGCGTCGTTCAGCGCCACGCGAATTTCGATGAGATTGCTGGGGACGCCAGTGTTGATCCAGTAAGGCTGCAGGAGCTTGCGCGATAGTTCGATCGAGAGCGCCTTGTCGAGCAGCGAGAAAATGGACTTCTTGGGAGCAGGCGCCGGGAGCGGCTCCTTCGGCAGGATGGAAAGCTCCATATTAAGGTCGAGCGCCGCGATGCGCCGCAGCTGGTTATGGTCGGCGTCGTCCGGGAAGGTCTGATAGACGTCGACGACCGTCGCGACCTGCCGCGCCACAGCAGCCGAGAGCCGGTAGGTCACGACCTCCCAGTGCCGCTCCATGAAGACATAGGCCACCGCCGATTGCAGCAGGACGACCGGAAGGATCACGATCAGCAGCGCGCGCGCATAAAGGCCTTTCGGCATGCGCGCGTGAAGCCAATCGGCGAAACGGCGCCAGAGTTGGCGCGGCGCGGAAATAACATCGGCAATCACGATGGACATCTAGCGCCTCTCGCTTTGTATCTTCATCGCGCGCGGTGAATCGACGACAAGTCGGTATCCCTGGCCGCGCACAGTTTGTAAATGGCGCGGCGCGCTCGGGTCTTCCTCCACCTTGCGGCGCAGGCGGGCGATTTCCACATCGACCGACCGCTCCGCCGCCTTTGCTTCGGACGCGCGGCTTGAGAGACTCTGACGCGAAACAATGGCGCCCGCATGATTGACGAGCAACCTCAGCAGCTCGTTCTCTCGAGTCGTCAGCCGAACGGCTTGGCCGGCGCGGGTCAGCTCGTTGCGCGCGGGGTCGTAAGAAAAAAGGCCGAAGCGAACGAAAGGATCGACCGGCTCCGGGCGGCGCGCGCGCCGCAATATGCTGGCAATGCGCAGGCGCAGCTCGCGTGGGTCGAAGGGCTTGGCAAGATAATCATCGACGCCCGCTTCCAGGCCCTCGACACGATTTTGGGTCTCGTGGAGCGCGGTGAGCATGAGGATCGGGGCGGAGCGCAAGGGCTCGCGCGCCTGCCGCAACCGCGCCGCGAATTGCGTGCCGGTTTCGCCGGGCATCATGACGTCGAGGATGATCAGATCGAACGTCAGATCCTGCAAGATCGCCGCAGCGTGCTTCGCACCGGCTGCGGCGCTGACAAGATAGCCTTCGCGCGTGAGATAGCGCGTCAGAAGCGTGCGGATTCGCTTGTCATCGTCCACGACGAGAATATGCGCGCCCTTGGCTGCGGCCTTGGGGTCCTGCGGCGCGGAAAAGGGCGTCGAGAGGCTCATGCGCGCTCACCGTCGACCTCGGCCGAGATCGGGCCGGCCGAGAAGCTTGCGCACGGGGTCACGTTCGTCTTCGTCGATCATGGCGAACAGAAACGCCGCCGCGGCGTCGCGGGCAAGCGTCGGAAGCTCTTCCATGACACGGCGAAAGCGCGCCGACTGGAGCGCCGCGAGGTTGCGGGCAAGTTCGGCGCCGCTCCGCGTCGGATAGAGAAGGCGCTGGCGACGGTCGAGGTCGCCGGCGCGCGCCTCAACGAAACCGGCGTCGAGAAGCTGTTTCAAGACGCGGTTGAGACTTTGCTTGGTGATTTTCAGAATATCCAGCAGCTCTGCGATCGTGAGCCCGGGGCGGCGGTGCACAAAATGCAGCACGCGGTGATGCGCGCGCCCGAAGCCATAATTCTCCAGGAGCCGGTCGGCGTCGCCGACGAAATCGCGATAGGCGAAGAAAAAAAGCTCGACGAGGTCGAGCGCCTCTGCGTCTTCCTCCGTTCCGCGCGCCGCCCGCGGGCCGCCGGGCGCGGCCGGGTCGCCAAGCGTCGACGGGACGGTCTTTCGCTCGAGAAGCTCGCTCAAGACCCGCTCCCCCGCCTGTTTCCTTGGATTCGAGACCCTTTTATGTCAGCTATATTGACATATTTCTAGCTGATGGCTAGTCCTTCCGGCCAGCCTCCAATCGCGCGCCAGCCCGCGCGGAAGACGCCGTTTCCCGGAGTTAGCAATGAGCATCCCGCCCTTTGATCAGCGCGACGGATTCATTTGGGTGAACGGCGCGCTCGCGCCGTGGCGCGACGCGAAGCTGCATGTTCTTTCGCACGGCCTTCACTACGGCTCCTGCGTCTTCGAGGGCGAGCGCGCCTATGGCGGGAAAATCTTCAAGTCGCGCGAGCATTCAGAGCGCTTCAAGCGCTCGGCGGAGATTCTCGACTTCGAGATTCCCTACTCGGTCGAGGAGCTCGACGCCGCCAAGGACGCGACGCTGAAGGCCAATAATCTGAAAAACTCCTATGTTCGCCCTGTGGCCTGGCGCGGCAGCGAGATGATGGCGGTCGCCGCCCAGAACTCGACGATCCATGTTGCGATCGCCGTGTGGGATTGGCCGAGCATGTTCGACATCGCCACAAAGATGAAGGGCATCAAGCTCGACATCGCCGAATATCGCCGGCCCGATCCCCAGACGGCGCCCTCGATGGCGAAGGCCGCTGGCCTCTATATGATCTGCACGATCTCCAAGCACCGCGCCGAGCGGCGGGGCTACGCCGACGCGCTGATGCTCGATTGGCAGGGCAGGGTGGCGGAATGCACCGGCGCCAATGTCTTTTTCGTGAAGGACGGCAAGCTGCACACGCCCATCGCCGATTGCTTCCTCGACGGCATTACCCGCCGCACCGTGATCGACCTCGCCAAGCGGCAGGGAATCGAGCTAATCGAGCGCCGCATCATGCCCGAGGAAATGGCGTCGTTTGAAGAATGCTTCATTTGCGGCACGGGCGCCGAAGTCACGCCGGTCGCAGACATCGGCGGGCAATACAGCTTCACTCCGGGCGCGGTGTCTCGCGCGCTGATCGAGGCTTACGACAAGGAAGTCAACGCCTGAGCCGGACAGCGAGCCTTCAGGCTCGCTGGAGAAGCGCACGGCTAAAGGCGCGCAGTCCGATGCTTTGCGGCGGTTTGTCGGGCCGCCGCATCGTCACCTTTAGTAGAGTTCGCAGTTGCAGCGCTTGCGGACGACCCGATACCCAGTGACCGGCTGGTAATGCACGGTGTTGTAAGCGCGGTAGGTGGTCACCGGCACATAATGCGTGCGCACATACGGACGATAGGACGTATAGGGCACGGCATAAGCGCGCTGATAAGTGTAGCCGTAAGAGGGCCCGTAGCCATAGGCGTAGCCGGCGTTCATGTAAACGTCTGCGGCGCTGTAGGCGGCGCGGCGATAGGGGCCGCCGCCATATCCGGCAGCCGGATACTGATAGCCGCCCCAGTAATAGCCCTCGTCATAGCGGACCGCGCCGGCGCCGACGCCAAGGCCAGCGCCATAGACGTAGTTCGGCGCCGGCGCATAGACCCCGCCGAAGAAAGGCGCGGCGAAGTCTTGCGCGAGAGCGCCGCTCGCCGAGAACAATCCAGCGACGGCGCCGGCCATCGTCAGCGATCGGACCACTGAAACACTACGCATGATACTCACCCCATAATAAGACGCGACATGCGCGCCAGTGAAACTCAACGCTGGGCGTCGTGGCGAGCGGCTTTTCTTGCCGCGGCCGGATTGTTGTCCTGCAGGTAAAAGATGTGCTGTGAAGGACGGTAAACTGCGCCTGGCGCATAGCCCGTCGGGCCGTACGCGGGGTAGCCGTCGTCATCGGGCGGGCGGACCGTATGGAGACGGCTGTATCCGTCGTCGCCATAGAATACGCCGCCGCCGCCGTAGAACCCGCCGTCTCTCCGGCGATTGTCATAGTAGTTGTATGTAAAGACGCTGGTCGGGCTGCCGCCGGGGAGCGCGACAGGTACGCCATCGTAACCGTAACCCCCATAGCCGCCACCACAGCAGCCGCCGAAATAGCCGAAGGGGCCGCGCGTGAAGCCGCGCCAGTTTCCGAAATTCCAGCCCGCCGCGCCGGTGGGCCCCTGGCCGGGCGCATAGGCGTTTGCGCCAATGCCGGGTAGTGGGCCGAGCCCGCCGTGATGGCCGCGAAACCCGCCGCCAAACCGGCCGCCGAAGTTCCCCGCGTGACCGCCCCCGAACGAACCGCCGTGACCGCCGCCGCCGCCGAAGCCGGCGGCCTGGGCAGGCGTCATGGTCGGAAGCAGCATGAGCGCTCCCGCGACGGCAGCTGCAAATCCCGAAATGAAACGCATGGCCGAAGCCCTTTCGTGCTCAATCGAGCCGGTTCTCGCCATCGCGGGCCTGAACCGTCCGAAACTGGCGCGCCTTGGCGGCGCGCCGAACACTAGGGGCAAATAACGTTCCGGCCGCGCTAGAAAAGCCCGGCCGCCCGAGCCTGAAAGGATCAGCGGCCGATGCCGGCCTTTATTGCGTGTCCCGCAAGCGTCTTGCCGAGCGACCAGACGGCGGACGGCGCGTTGTGCGCTTCGGCGATGACCGAGTCGAAGGCGCTTTCGATCCAGTCGCAGTCCGCGTCCGTCAGGGTGAGGGGCGGAAGCAGCTTGATCGTGTGATTGCCATGCCCCGCGACTTGCGTCAGCACCTTATGGTCGCGGAAAAGCGGTATCGAAATGAGCTGGCAAAAGAGTCCGGAGTTGACGGTCTCCAGGAGATTCCACGCGGCCTTCAGCTTGAAGGACTGCGGCGGCCCGAACTCGACGCCGATCATGAGGCCCTTGCCGCGCGCGTCGCAGACCAGTTCGTAGCTTTCCGCCATGCTGCGGAAGGAGGCGAGCAGGCGTTCACCCTTCGCCGCGGCGTTCTCGACAATCCGCTCGTTCTTCATCACGTCGAGCGTGGCGACGCCAGCCGCCATGGCAAGGTCGTTCTTGCTGAAGGTCGAGCCATGCACGACGGCGCGGTCCATGCGATCGAAGACCTTGTCGAAAATCCATTTGCGCGTGAGCACGGCGCCAACGGGAACGTGGCCGCCCGATAGCGCCTTGGCGATGACGACCATGTCGGGCTCGATCCCGTCGTAGTGATCGATCGCGAAGAATTTACCCGTTCGCCCGAGGCCAGTTTGAATTTCGTCAGCGACGAAAAGCGTGCCGTATTTCTTGCAGAGGGACTGAACGCCGGCGAGATAATTATCCGCAGGGATATTGACGCCCTTGCCCTGGATCGGTTCGACGAAAAAGGCCGCGATGTCGCGCGAGGCGAGCGCCCGTTCGAGCGCCGCGAGATCATCGAAGGGTATCTCTTGCGCGCCGGGTAGCAACGGCCCGAAACCCTTCTTGAAGATCTCGTCGCCATTCATCGACAGCGAGCCGTAGGTGAGGCCGTGAAACGAATGCGCGCAATGCAGAATGCCGGGGCGCCCCGTCGCTGCGCGCGCGAATTTGATCGCCGCCTCGATCGACTCGGCGCCGGAATTGGCGAAAAAGACTTTCTCGAGGTAGGGCGCGCGCTCGATCAGCTTCTCCGCCAGAATGCCCGCGAGCGTCGAGACGTCGAGCTGCACCAGATTGGCGAACTCGCCGTCGATCACGCTCACGAGCGCCTCGCGCACAGCGGGGTGGTTGCGGCCGAGCGCGAAGACGCCCCAGCCGCTCAGGAGATCGAGGTAGCGGTCGCCCTTGCGGTCCCACAGATAGGGGCCGAGACCACGCGTGAAGCCGACGTCGTAGCCGATCGTCTTGAGCACGCGAACCCACATTTCGTTGAGATATTTTGAGTGAAGGGAAAACCGTTCGCTTTCCCGCGCCGCGACCATGGCCGCAAGATCGTAAGGGGAGGCGTCGCGCACGCCTGCGTCTTGCGAAACGTAATTGCCTGAGTGCGCAGTCGAAAGGTCGGTCATGCGGCAGCTCCAATTGTGGCAAGAGGACGGGGATCGCTTAGCCGGAAAAACCCGCGCGGTTCTCGATTGCGCGCAAAGACGGATTTGTCAAATGCCTGGCGCTCTGGCGCTGCCCCCTGAGCCCCTTCTGGTCCCTGCGCCGCCGGAGCTTCTACCACGCGGAAACCCAGCGGACCATGGATTCCAGATGCTTTGGCCCGCGGCGGCGAAAGAGCTGCGAACATAAAAATGCTCGCTTGCCATGTATCCACAGCGTTTTGCCCGGCGAACAGAATTCTCTGGTTGGAGGAGTCGCCGTCAATGGTATCTTTACCTCAGTGATTCATTTGCCACGCAGCGATTCGAGATTTTCCAAGCTCGCTTACTGCGCCGGTCGAATGCTCTGGATCAGCAGTGGGAGTTGGTCGATTGGGAGCGAAGGTGACTTTTGAAGATGAGTTGGGCACGGCAGCCGCGGAGAGCGAAGAGGCTCTCGATCTCATCGAAATCGCCGGGCGCATAAAATGGTTCGACGTGGCGAAGGGATACGGCTTCGTCGTGCCGGACGATGGCTCGCCCGATATCTTACTGCATGTGACCATTCTACGCCGAAGTGGACACCAAACCGCCTTCGAAGGCGCGCGCGTCGTCTGTGAGGCTCAAAGGCGCGCGAAGGGCTTGCAAGTCTTCCGCGTTCTGGCGATGGATGAATCGACCGCGGTGCACCCCTCGCAATCCTCGGCGGGGCGAACACATGTCCAGGTCAAGGCAACGAGCGGCTATGAAATCGCCATCGTTAAATGGTTCAACCGCGTTAAGGGATTTGGCTTCCTGACGCGAGGCGAAGGCACGGAAGACATCTTCCTGCATATGGAGACAGTGCGGCGCTTCGGCATGACCGAGCTCAAGCCAGGTGATAGCGTTCTGGTCCGTTACGGCGACGGTGCGAAGGGTCTGATGGCTGCGGAGGTGCGGCCGCTCGAGGCAAAGAACGCTTCCCACTGACACGCTGCGCTTGGTCTGCATTATCATCCGAGCGCTTTATAGGGGGGATGCGCCATGGCGCGAGGGGCTGTCGCAAATCGCTTTGGGTTCCTGAGCGCTCTCCGGAAATTCGCTCCGGTGCTTGCGCTGCTCCTGGCCACGGCCGCAGTGAAGGCGGAAGGCGCTTTACAGCCCCTCGATATCCTCACGGCCAGCGGGCCGCACCAATTCCAGGTTGAGCTCGCCGATACGCCGACCGAGCGCGCAACGGGGCTGATGCATCGCAAATTCATGCCGCGCTATCAGGGCATGCTCTTCGATTTCCATGCCGAGGAGCCCGTCATGATGTGGATGAAAAACACCTATATTCCCCTCGACATGGTCTTCGTGTCGCGGAAGGGCGTCGTGACTAAAGTCGCCTCGGACACCGTTCCCATGTCCGAGGAGATCATCTCGTCCGGCCCGCCAGCCTATGCGGTCATCGAATTCAACGCCGGGGTTGCGAAGGAGATGGCCATCGCGCCAGGCGACGAGGTTAGGCATCCGGCTTTCAAGCGCGAGTGAGGCGGCCAGAGCGCTTGTAGGGACGGGCGCCGCATGATAGCGAAAGATTCTCACGTCGGGGTATAGCGCAGCCTGGTAGCGCGGAAGTTTTGGGTACTTCAGGTCGCAGGTTCGAATCCTGCTGCCCCGACCAGCCGGCCGCCGCAGGCGAGCGCGTTTGAAAGTTTGTTCTTTTTTCCTTCGGGTCTTTTCGGCTTCTGCGCTTATCTCTGGGCTGTTGACATCCGGGTTTCGTCCTGGCGGATTCTTGTTTGGATGCGGGCGGGCGCTGGAAAGCCGAGACAGAGTTTGTGAGCGCCAACGGGAAAGCTTGCGGTCGCCCGTGAGGTCGCACAAATGAAAAGTTCGGGTTGCAAATTATGTGTGGCTGATTACGAAGGGGGCCTATGGGTTCCGCCTTGAGCGGGGCAGTCGGACCGAGGCGGGGCCGACCGCCACTCCAAACGAAACAAGAGGTTGAGATGACGGCTCGCATTTATCGTCAATCACCGAGCGTGACCCAGTCCGGTCCGGCTCCCGCCAAGCCGTGGCGACTCGTTTTCGACCCGGAGGCCCCCCGTTCGATTGAGCCGCTGATGGGCTGGACCAGCTCCGCCGACATCAAACAACAGATCCGCCTGCGCTTCGCGACAAAGGAAGAAGCCGTCGCCTACGCCGAGCGCGAGGGAATTCCTTACCGCGTCGAAAACCCCAAGCCCGAGACGGCCTCGCGCCGCACGGTCACCTACTCGGATAATTTCAGGACCAATCGCATCGGTTTGTGGACGCATTAGCCCTCGATTTCCCACGGCCCCGTAGCTCAGCTGGATAGAGCAACTGCCTTCTAAGCAGTAGGTCGCAGGTTCGAATCCTGCCGGGGTCGCCAGAAACGACATATTCATGTAGCAGGCTGTCAGCCTCACGGTGGCGAGCCTATGCAACGAGACCGGGACGCCCTCGGTCGGGACACGGCTCCGTAGCTCAGCTGGATAGAGCAACTGCCTTCGAAGCAGTGGGTCGCAGGTTCGAATCCTGCCGGGGTCGCCAACGCCGCCAAATGGGCGCGAAACGGGAAACGGGGGAAGATGCGGGTCTACCGTCCAACTCTGGCTGGCCTTGCAGCGCTCCTCGCCAGCGCGCTTTTCGCGCCCGCGCAAGGCGGCCTGCTCGAATTTCTTTTCGGCGATCCTGCGCCCGAGCCACAAATGGCTCCGCAGCGAGCGCAGCCGGATTTGCGTCGGCGCGCCAAATTTCAGGGGGATCTGCGCTTCGCCAAGCCGAAGGATGGGTTCAGCTTTTCGACCGATCCTGCCGCCGGCGGCTTTTGTGTGCGCACTTGCGACGGCTATTTTTTCCCGCTGATCAAAGCCACCAGGGCGACGCGACAGCAATCCTGTCAGCTCGCCTGTCCGTCGGCGACAATGGAAATCTACGACGGCGGGACAATCGAATCCGCGCGCAATTCGAAGGGCCAGCGCTATTCTGCGCTGCCGGTCGCCTTCGCCTTTCGCGACCGCGCAAACAGCAGCTGCGTCTGCAATGATCCGCGCACGTCGCAGGCCTTCTTCGAGAAGACGGCGCGTAACGACCCAACTCTGCAGCCTGGGGATATTCTCGTCGAGGAAACGGGAGCCTTTGTTTATCGCAGCGACAAATTCGTGCCCTTTAGCCACGCCACCTTCATGTCTTCGACGCTGCGCGACCGGCTTCGAGCCATGCTGCGGAGAACCGCCGCGAAATCATCGTCCGCCGGAATGAATGACGCCCCGACCGGAGAGAGCAGCTTTGGCACGGATGATCGCACCGGCAG
>JAMBEQ010000095.1 GCA_024506175.1 Methylocystis sp. | reverse complement strand
ACGCGCGCCGCTGATCTCGCGCGATGGCTCTCGTGGTATAACGAGCGCAGGCCACACTCGGCCCTCAACCGACGATCGCCTACTCAGGCCCTTATCGGAACAACCTGATCAGAAGCCACAGCTAGGCTCCTCGCAATGACGAGCAGGGTCGCTGATTTAGGCCGCCTTCTGCTGCGGTCTGAACCGGCCGTAGAAGGTTTCGCCCTTCGCCGCCATGTCGCGCAGGAGCTGCGGCGGCTCGAAGCGGGGGCCGTGCTTTGCCGCCAGGGCGTCGCAGAGCGCCACAAAGGCCTTCGTCCCCATGCCGTCGATATAGCTCAGCGTGCCGCCCGTGAAGGGCGCGAAGCCGAAGCCGAGAATAGAGCCGACGTCGGCCTCGCGCGGATCGGTGACCACGCCCTCGGCGATGGTGCGCGCGGCTTCGACAGCCTGCGTCACGAGGAAGCGCTGCTTCAGCTCCGTCACATCCAGCGCATCCGGGTCGAGCTTGGCTTCGGCAAGCGCGGCGAGGCCGGGCCACAGGCTCTTCGTCCCGTCCGGGTGATAATCGTAGAAGCCCTTGCCATTCTTACGGCCAAAGCGGCCGTTCTCCTCCACGAGATAGCGAAGCACCCGCTCCTGGCGCGGATCGATCGCCCCTTCACCAAGGTCTTTCTTCGTCGCCTGTAGGATCTTCCAGCCGAGATCGAGCGCGACTTCGTCGTTGAGCGAAAGCGGCCCGACCGGCATGCCCGCCATGCGCGCGACATTCTCGATCATCGCCGGCGGCACGCCTTCCGTGAGCATGATTTGTCCTTCGCGCACGAAATTGAGCACGCAGCGATTGGCGTAGAAGCCGCGCGTGTCATTCACGACGATCGGCGTCTTCTTGATGATGCGGATGAAATCGAGCGCGGTCGCGAGCGCGCGGTCGCTGGTTTTCTTGCCCATGATCACTTCAACGAGCAGCATCTTCTCGACGGGCGAGAAGAAATGGATGCCGATGAAGTTTTCTGGCTTTTGCGCCGTATCGGCAAGCGAGCTGATCGGCAGCGTCGAGGTGTTGGAGGCGAAGATCACGTCGCCGCCAACGACATCCTGCGCGCGCTTGGTGACGTCCGCTTTCACCGCGCGATCTTCGAACACCGCTTCGAGAATGAGGTCGCAGCCCGCGAGCGCGGCGTAATCGGCGGCAGCGTGAACGCGCGCCATCAGCGCATCCTTCTCCGCCGGCGTGGCGCGGCCCTTTGCGACAGAGCCCGAGATGAGCTTGTCGATCGCCGCTTTGCCCTTGTCGGCGCTCTCCTGGTCGCGGTCGATGAGCACGACGTCAAGCCCGTTGAGCGCGCTGATGTAGGCGACGCCGGCGCCCATGAAGCCAGCGCCAAGAATGCCGATTTTCTTGAGTTGCGTCGGCGGAACGTCCGCCGGGCGATGCGCGCCTTTCTCCAGCTCGTTCTTGGAGAGGAAGAGCGAGCGGATCATCGCCGCGGCTTCCTTCGAGCGCAGGATATGCGCGAACCAGCGCGATTCGACGGTGAGCGCCTGATCCATCGGCAATTGCAGGCCTTCATAGACCGCGTGCAGAATGGCCTTGGCCGCCGGATAGTTATCGTAGGTCTCGCGGCGATAGATGGCGTTGGCGGCGGGCCAGATCATCATGCCGGTCGGCGAGAAACTCTTGCCCGAAGGGTTCTTGAAGTCCTTCACATCCCAGGGTGCCAGCGCCTTGCCGCCGTTGACGATCCATGCGCGCGCGCGCTCGACGATCTCTTCCCGAGGGGCGATCTCATGCACGAGCCTGGCGCCCAATGCGGCCTTCGGCTTCACCTGATCGCCGCGGAACAGGAACTGCAGCGCGTCGCCGGTCTGCATGATGCGCGCGACGCGCTGCGTGCCGCCGGCGCCGGGGAAAAGGCCCACCTTGATTTCAGGCAGGCCGACTTTCGTCTTCTCGTCGTCCGCCATCACGCGATAATGGCAGGCGAGCGCAAGCTCGAAGGCGCCGCCCAGGCAGACGCCATGGATCGCGATGGCGAAAGGCTTGCCGCAGGTCTCGAGCTTTCGGTAGAGCAGCGAAAGCTTGCGAGAATTCTCGAAGAAGAGCTTGTTCGCCGCTTCCTCGCCCTGCTCCTTCAGCGCTTTGGCGTATTGCGCCGCGCCCTGCTGCAGCATGCTCAAATCGGCGCCGCCGGAGAAGGCGCTCTTGCCGGAGGCGATGACGCAGCCCTTGATGTCGGCGTTGTTGACCACCGCGTCGATGGCGTGCTCGAGCTCCGCCATCACATCGGGGTTGATGACGTTCATCGAGCGGCTGGGCATGTCCCAGGTGAGGAGCGCAACGCCGTCGGCGCCGGTCTCGAAGCGGAAATTGGCGAGGTTCATTGTTTCGCTCCCGAAATTCTTCTCAAGCCCGCTTTCGAGCCTCGTCCTTCGAGACGCCCGCTACGCGGGTTCCTCAGGATGAGGCTCGAAAGTGTTTCCTCATCCTGAGGAAAGCGAGCGAAGCTCGCGTCTCGAAGGACGAGGAAACGCCCCCATCATTGTCACACCCGCTCGATAATCGTCGCGGTTCCCATGCCCGCGCCGATGCAAAGCGTCACGAGCGCGGTTCCCTTGCCCGTCCGCTCGAGCTCGTCTACGGCGATGCCTACAAGCATCGCGCCCGTCGCGCCGAGCGGATGGCCCATGGCGATGGCGCCGCCGTTCGGATTCACTTTCGCGGGATCGAGATCGAAAGCCTGGAGATAACGCAGCACCACGGCGGCGAAAGCTTCGTTGATCTCGATGAGGTCGATGTCGGCGAGCGTCATCCCCGAACGGTCGAGCACTTTCTTCGTCACGTCCACGGGGCCCGTCAGCATGATCGCGGGCTCGGAGCCGATATTCGCAAAAGCGCGAATGCGGGCGCGGGGCCTCAGGCCCAGCTTCTCGCCAACTTCCTTCGAGCCGACGAGCACGGCCGCCGCGCCGTCGACGATGCCCGAAGAATTTCCGGCGTGATGCACATAGCTGAGTTTCTCGATCTCCGGATAGGCCTGGATCGCTACGGCGTCGAAGCCGCCCTGCTCGGCGAAAAAGGCGAAGGACGGCTTCAGCGCCGCGAGTGACTGCATATTCGTGTCTGGACGAATGTGCTCGTCATGCGCAAGGATTGTCAGCCCATTCACATCCTTGACCGCCACGACGGATTTCGCGAAACGACCCTCTTCCCACGCCTTCGCCGCGCGCTTTTGCGACTCGACGGCATAGGCGTCGACGTCGTCGCGCGAGAAGCCGTATTTCGTCGCGATGAGATCGGCCGAGACGCCCTGCGGCATGAAGTAGGAAGGGATCGCGATCGTCGGATCGACCGGCCAGGCGCCGCCCGAGGCGCCGATGCCGACGCGGCTCATGCTCTCGACGCCGCCGCCGATCGCAAGCTCGTGCTGACCCGACATGATCTCGGCCGCCGCGAGATTGACCGAGTCGAGGCCGGAGGCGCAGAAGCGATTGATCTGCACGCCCGGCACTTTGTACGTATAGCCCGAAGCGATCGCCGAAGCGCGCGCGATGTCGCCGCCCGCCTCCCCGACCGGATCGACGCAGCCCAGGATCACATCGTCGACCTCGGGGCCGTGAAGGTTATTGCGTTCCTTGATCGCCTTGAGCGCCGTATTGGCGAGGCCGAGCGACGAGACCTCATGCAGCGCCCCATCCGGCTTGCCCCGCCCGCGCGGCGTGCGAACGGCGTCGTAGATATAGGCATCGGGCATTGGCAAACTCCGTTGCGGCAGTCGGCAGTCGGCGTTAGGCAATCGCGTGGACTGCCGACGCCGTTAGAACATTTCCGCCGGCAGTGACATCATCGTGTCGGCGCCGGCCATGATGCGCGCGAGGCGCAGGCTCGTTTCGGGCAACATTCGCTCCATATAGAAGCGCGCCGTCGTCAGCTTCGCTTCCATCAGCGGCGCCGTCTCGGGCTCGCGCGCCTTTCTCGCAATCGCCGCGGCGGCGATCCTCACCCACATGAGGGCGAGCGCCACGCGCCCCAACAAATGCATATAATCATAGGAGGCCGCGCCGGCGTTGTCGGGCTTCGCCATGGCGTTCTGCACCAGCCACATGGAGGCCTTCTGCAAATCGCCGAGCGCCGCCTGAGTGGGCGCGACGAAGGGCTTCATCGCCTGATTGTCGGCATGGGCGCCCAAAAGCTCCGAGCCGTCCTTGAAGAACGCCATGATGGCGCGGCCGCCGTCGCGGGGCAGCTTGCGGCCCACGAGATCGAGCGCCTGAATGCCATTGGCGCCCTCGTAGATCATGGCGATGCGGGCGTCGCGCACGAATTGTTCCATGCCCCATTCGCGGATGTAGCCATGGCCGCCGAAGACCTGCTGCGCCTTCACCGCGTTATCGAAGCCGACGTCGGTGAGCACCCCTTTGAGAACCGGCGTCATCAGTCCGAGCCGGTCGTCCGCCGCCACGCGCGCCGCCGAATCGCCGGCGCGATGCGCGATGTCGCTGTCGAGCGCGGCCGACAGCGCGAGCCCCCGCGCCGCCTCGTTGAAGGCCCTTATTTCGAGCAGCATGCGCCGCACGTCGGGATGCACGATGATCGGATCGGCCTTTTTCTCCGGGTTTTTCGGTCCCGCCAGCGCGCGGCCCTGCAGGCGCTCCTTGGCGTAGGCGAGGGCGTTCTGATAGGCGACCTCGGATTGCGCGAGCCCCTGCACGGCGACGCCGAGCCGCGCCTCGTTCATCATCACGAACATGGCGTTGAGGCCGCGATTGGCTTCGCCGACAAGATAGCCCGTCGCGCCGTCGTAATTCATCACGCAGGTGGCGTTGCCGTGAATGCCCATCTTCTCTTCGATGGAGCCGCACGAGACGCCGTTGCGTTGGCCCAGCGAACCGTCGGCGTTCACCAAAACCTTCGGAACGATGAAAAGCGAAATGCCCTTCACGCCCGCCGGCGCGCCCTCGATTCGCGCCAGCACGAAATGGATGATGTTCTCCGCAAGGTCATGCTCGCCCGCGGAAATGAAAATCTTCTGCCCCGTTAAGGCGTAGGGGCCGTCAGCGCGAGGGACCGCCTTGGTCGTCAGCAGCCCCAGATCCGTGCCGCATTGCGGCTCGGTCAGATTCATCGTGCCGGTCCAGCGGCCTTCGATCATGGGCGGCGCATAAAGCTTCTTCTGCTCTTGCGAGCCGTGCGTCAGCAGCGCCGCGAGCGCGCCCTGGGTAAGGCCAGGATACATGGCGAAGGCCATATTCGCCGAGGAGGCGAATTCGTTCATCGCCATGGAGAGCGTATAGGGGAGACCCTGCCCGCCATATTCCTGCGGCGCGGAGAGGCCGACCCAGCCGCCCCCGACATAGGCCTCGAAGGCCGATTTGAAGCCCGACGGCGTGGAGACGGTTCCGTCCGCGTTCCGTTTGCATCCGGCGGCGTCGCCGGATTGGTTGAGCGGCGCGAGAACCTCTTCGCAAAGCTTGCCAGCCTCGCCGAGAATCTGGCTCAAAACGTCAGGGGAGGCGTCGCCAAAGCCCTCGAGATTGCCAAAACGCTGGATGTCCAAAACGTCGTTGAGGAGAAAAAGCGTGTCGTCGACGGGGGCTTTGTAGCTCGGCATCGAGGGCTCCTTGAAAATTGTCCCCCTACCGCGCCGCGCGGCGGGCGAAGGACTCACGTCTTAGTTAGAGAGGGCCTCCGGGCGCGCAATAGAGCATGAACGCGGCTCAGGCGCTTGATGAGGCGTGTTTATCGATGTTCTGATCCGGTTGAGGCGATTCGTCGCCGAGGATAATCGGATTTCGTAAATCTGGGTGAACGTGGATCCGGGCATTAACGACATTTTTACCTAGATTGACGGAAAGTCGCCGTAAGCGCCGCCGAGGCGTCGAGAGTAAAGCGCGATTCACCCGCGGCCCCTGCGTCGGTTCCCCCAGTTCCTCTCGAGCTATCCGCCAGGCGGATCCGCCGGACATAGACATGAGCAAGGCTCTCTCTCGTCGATTTCGTGGTCCCGATCATGAGGAGCGCGACCGGGCGCTCACGGAACGACGCGGCTCGAGGAAGAGCGTCGGGGATTGGCTCGACAATGAGATTCCCGCCGAGGATGACGAAGCCGCCGATGTCGATTCGAACGAAGGTGAACGGCTGCAAGAAATCACGCGCCGACTCGCCCGCTCCGGCGCCGAGGGCCGCCGTGACCGCGAGGAATCCCGGCCGCCGCGTCGCTGGCGCGACGAGGTCGAGGAGATGCGCGGGCCCGGCGGGCGGCGCCGGGAGCCAGAAGATGGGGAGCGTGCGCCAAAGAGGCGCGGCGCCTTGGATGACCGTCTGCAGCGGGAGCGGCGGCGCCAAGAGCCGGAGTCGGCCTGGCGCCCGCACCACGAGCGCCGGCTGGACCCTGAAGCCATCGTGGCCGACGCAACGGAAATTTTCGAGCGCCGAGTCTCCGCAAGTGAACGTCGGACCGCGCGCGCCTTGAACAATCTTGCGGGCCTGTTCGAGGAAAATCAGCGGGGACGGGAGACGGCCGAGGAAGGTCTCGCCTATCTCGCCGAGCGCCTGGGCAAGATCGAGTCCCGTCTCGAGGCGCAGCCGTCTCCCCAGGCCAGCGTGCGTCCGATTCGCGCCGCGCTGGCGCGGCTCGAAACGCAGCTCGAGAGCCTCTCCGGCGCCGATCGCGCCGCCGGCCTAGAAGAGACATTGAGCGGATTCGACCAGCGCCTTTCCGAAATTGCTCGCCGGCTCGAGAGCGAGCGATCGGCGCCGCCGGTCCCCGCGTCCTCGACCGCGAACGCCGCGATGAGCGGCGCGAGCGCCGCCGCTTTGGATCAGGGTCTGAAATCGACTCAGCCCTTGACCCGCCGCCCGCTCGTCGACGCCATCGCCGAGATTACCCAGCGTCAACGGGTCCTGGACGAACCCGTCGGGCTACCGCCCGCGCCCGGCCCGGAGCTGTGGGAAGGCGAGCCGCCGGCCAAGCGCTTCGCCGCGCTCGACCAGTCGTTAAATTTGCTCTCGCAACAAATCGAAAACATTCGCCAGCACAGCGGAGAGCGCGGCGAACAGCAGATGGTCATGATGCGGCAGGTCGAGGGCCTGCGCCGCGAAGTCGAGGAAATGTCGCGCGCCGTCGGCGATCTCGCGCCGCGGGCGTCCGTAGTGGCCGTAGAGGCGGCGCTTCGCGATCTCTCCGATCGAATCGAGACGCAACGGCTACGGGGCGTCGCCGACGACCTTCTGGCGCCGGCCGATCGTATTGCCGGAGAGCTGCGGTCCGTCGTCAAGGAGCTCGATCCGGGCCCGATTCTGCGAAGCCTCGACGCCGACGTTCAGGCGATCGGCCGCCGGCTGGACGCCATGCAGCAGCCGAGCGGCGGCGACCTCGCGGCGATCCGGCAGCTTTCGACTCAGACGCGCGAGATCAAGGATCAGCTTTCCGCAATGGCGGCGCGCCCGCTGCCGCTCGAAAAGCTCGAAACCAGGCTGTTCGATCTGACGCAACGCGTCGACGCCCTCTCGCACACCAAGATCGGCCCCGCCCAGGCCGCCGCCGCGCTCGACATGGGCGAGCTCGCGCGCTCGATCCGATCGATCGTCGCAGCCGAGACAAGCACAAGCCTGGACAGCTTCAACAGCCGTCTCGAGCAGCTCGCGACGAAGCTCGATGAGGCGGTTCTCAACGCGGGCGCAAAGCGCTTCGACGAACTTGGCGAGCGGATCGACGCGCTGGGACGCGCGCTCGGCGAGCGGCTCGAAAGCGTCGCCGCGCAGAAGCCGGTCGACGCCACTTCGATCGAGCGGCTCGTCATCAATCTCGAACGCAAGATCGACTCGGCGCTCGACGATCGCCCGCATGCGCCGGGCTTCGAGGAGCTCGGCCGCAAGCTCGACCGTCTGGAAAACCGGCTGGACCCGCCTCTGGCCGATTCCCTTGCGCGCATCGAGGAAATGCTGGCCCACCCCGTCGCCGACCGGCAGTTCGCCGAGCTGGCGCAGCGCATCGATTTCGTCCGCGAGACGCTTGCGCAGCGTCTGGACCAGGGCGCATCGCCGTCGGCGGATGTCGGCTGTATCGAAGAATTCGTGCGGTCTCTCGACAGCAAGATCGAGGTGGCCATCGCCTCCGGCTTGAAGAGCGCGGATACCCACCGCGCCGAGGAAAATCATCGGGTCGAGTCGCGGCAGAAGGAGCTGGCGGCGCTCGTTGGGCAGCTCGCCGCGCGTATCGACCAGGCGCTCGATCCGCGTGGGGATACGGAAGCTCTGCGGGCGCTCGAACGTCAGATCAGCGCCCTGTCGCACCGCCTTGACCGCACCGACGCCAACGGCGCCGCGCTCGCGGGCGTCGAAGCGCGGATCGCCGCGCTCGTCGCGCAAACGGAGGAAACCAGGGCGGCGACGACGCAGGCGGCCGAGGAGGCGGTGCGCCGCGCGACGCAAGACATTCTGCGTCAGGCGAACCCGGAGTCGAGCGCGCTGCGGGAGGCGCTCGAGCGGGAGCTTGCCGACATCCGCAAGATTCAGGACGACAGCAGCGAGCGCACCCACGAGACTTTGCTCGCCGTGCACGAGACGCTCGAGCGCGTGGTCGAGCGTCTCGCGGTCTTCGAGGAAGAACTCAACGACATCCGCAACGACTCCGCCTCCGCCCTTGCGACGAGTTCGGCGGTGGGGCGCGAAGAGCCAGGGGCGCGGTTAGCGCGCGCGCCTGAGCTCGCAGTCGAGCCGCGTCTGGACTCTCGCGCTGAAACGGGCGCCAGCGACGATCTGACGGATTTGCTGCTGCCGCCGGGCTCCCAACGGCCCCAGCGCCGCGAGCCGGGGTTCGGGTCTCCCGCGCCCGGTTCCGAACGGCCGGAGACCGTGCAGACCGGCTTTATTGCGGCGGCGCGCCGGGCGGCGCAGCAGGCTGCGGCGGACGCTGAGGCGGCCGGAAAGGCGCAGCAGGCGCGCCGCGCCGCCGCTCGGCCGGCGAGCGCGCCGGGCGAAGACGAAAGTGCGGCCAAGGGCGTGAGCGGCGCGATTCAAGAGCGCAAGCGCCCGCTGCTGCTCGGCCTTGGCGCTTTGGTGCTGCTCGTTGGCGCCTATCAGATCGCCCGTGTCGGCATCCAGGGCGGGAATGTCGATGCTCATGGCCGCCATGAGATCACCGAGGCGGCCCCCGCCGGCGAGGAAGCGCCGCCCGTCGCGGCGCCAAAGGCCGAGGCTCCTCCCGCGGCGCCCGCCGATCCGATGCCGTCGGCGAAGGCCGTGGCGCCGACAGGCGTCGCTCCCCAGGCGCCTAAGGCTCCGCCGCCCCGCATGACCGCGCCCGGCGCAGAGAATTCGGTGGACTCGACGCCGGTCGGGTCGATCGGAAATCTCGCTCCGCTTGCTCCATCCGACGCCATCGAGGTGATCGGGTCGCTCGCACAGCAGGGAGACCGGGTCGCGCAATATGAGCTCGCGGTGCGCTACGCCGACGGGCGCGGCGTGGGGCGTGACGCCAAAATGGCGGCTCAATGGTTCGAAAAGGCGGCGGCCCAGGGCCTCGCCCCGGCCCAATATCGGCTCGGGTCGCTCTACGAGAAGGGCGTCGGCGTCGATCGCGACTATGCGCGCGCGAGAATGTACTACCAGCAGGCTGCCGAGGCGGGGAACGCCCGCGGGATGCATAATCTCGCTGTGATG
Organism: Methylocystis sp.; assembly: GCA_024506175.1. GTDB lineage: Bacteria > Pseudomonadota > Alphaproteobacteria > Rhizobiales > Beijerinckiaceae > Methylocystis. The sequence continues at coordinate 19,177 of JAMBEQ010000095.1, read as the reverse complement.
CTCGCCGAAGGCGGAGACGGCGGCAAGCCTGATTACCCGGCGGCCTCGGACTGGTTCCGCAAGGCTGCGGAACTCGGCGTGCGCGACAGCCAATTTAATCTCGCCATCCTCTACGCCCGCGGCCTCGGCGTCGGGCAGAGCCTCACCCAATCCTATCTCTGGTTCTCGGCTGCGGCGGCGCAGGGCGACGCGGACGCCGCCAAGAAGCGGGATGAGGTCGCGGCGCGCCTCGACTCAAAGGAGCTCGCAGCCGCCAAGGCGCTGGCGGCGGGCTTTCACGCCAAGGAACCGATTCGGGAGGCCAATGACGTTCTGCCGCCCAGGGGCGGCTGGGGGAGCGTCAAGGATCCGAACGCCGCGGCCAACGGCGGCAGGCCGGCGGCCAAGCCGGCGACGAAGGCAAAAGTCTCGGCGATTTAGGGGTTGAATAGGTGAACGCCAAGTTTTCGCCGCTCATTTACGGTTGATCGAGATTCGGATGGTTACGTCCGCGATGTGAAACCGTTATCGAGGCCCATCGCCCTTGGGAGAGATGAGATGAGAAAAACCCTCGCCATGACCCTCGCCGCTTCGGCGATCGGGACCCTGGCCTTCTCGGCTGCGCCCGCGCGCGCCGACTCCGCCGGCGCGGCTGTCGCGGCCGGCATCGGCGGCTTTGCGCTCGGCGCCATCGCCGGCGGCGCGCTCGCCCAGCCGGCCCCGCCGCCGCCCGTCTACTACGCCCCGCCGCCTCCGCCCCCGCGTTGCTGGATCGAGCGCCGGCCGGTCTTCGACGAGTATGGCGTCGAAATCGGCTCGCGGCCGCGCCGCATCTGCGAATAAGGAGAGCATGCGTCGGACCGCCGCATTATGGTCCGACGCATGGCTCAAGCCGATGGCATGTCGGTTGCTCGCCTCTCGCCGCACCAATTCCAAAAAGGCGAAGAGCACCGACATGACGAGCATTGCCGACACCGCGTTTAAGACCCTCGAGGAGCAGGGCCGCCTTCTCAACGCCGTCCTCAAAGGCCCAACGGAAAAGCCCGGCCGCTTCGGATTTCGTGGCGAATTGGCGCTGATTTTCGCCGAGCAACTCGCCGACGAGAAGCGCCCGCCGGAGCGATCAGTCGATCAGGTGATTGCAATCGCCAATGTCGGAGAACCGACAATTCCGTTCTTCGCCTGTTACCTTCATTCCTTCGAATGGCTGACGAACCTCGCGGAGGTGACGAAAGGTCTCTTCACCCCAGAGGGCAAGTATTTCATTTTCTGCAACAACATCGACCTGTTATCCAAATACGAGGTGGAGATCGACGGCGTCACCTTCAATGTGCTGCCGATTGACGAAGCCACGGTGTATAACGAGCTGCTGGAATTGCTCTACCTCGACAAGGGCGATCTCAAGAGGCTTTCCACGGCCGGCAAGACCGACGCCGTCGCCGACGCGGCGCTGGGCTTCAACGCGAAATTCGATGTCATCAGCTACGCCCAGGGCGTCGAGCGCATGGGGCCGGTGCGCAACAGAAACGCGAACCGTCCGGTGTGATCGTGACGACGCCGGCGAAAACTCTTCGCCGGCGCCCACGTGGCATCCGCATGGCGTCAAGCAGGCGCATGCCCCGTCGGGTGGGCCTCGCGCCTGTGACCCTCGGGCTTGTGGCCTTCATGCTCGAGCTCGGCGCGGGCCTCCGCGATCAGGTCGCCTGTCGCTTCCCGCATCGTCGCGAAGGTTCCCTCGTAGACGCTCATTCCGGTCTTGATGACGCTTTTCGCCACCGGCCGCAGCACTCGCCCCAGCGCGGGCAATAAAGTCGGAGCGAGCATGATCGCGCCAACGCCGAGCACGAGTGGTCCAGCGCCCTCCGCCTTCGCAATATCTTCCAGCAGCGCCATTTCATCCTCCATGTAGGCAATTCGCACCGCGACTGGAAATCGTCCATTCGTCCGCCGCTTCAAGCGACGGGTGACATTTTTATGTCACCCTCCGGGCCGCCGTTCGCTTGGCGCTTCGTAGCTTTTTGCAGCTCGGTGACGAGGAGCGGCGCCAGCGCGGCGGTCAGGGCGACGGCGCCGTCGGCGATGCTGATCGGCGCAATGCCGAGAAGCCGCCGTATCGGCGGCAACGCCGAGATTGCCGCCTGCAAGACAAGGGAGCCGACGACGACGCCCGTGAGCAGGCGGTTGGGCGGAAGTTCCCCACTAAAGGCGCCATGTTCCCGCGACCGGCAGGCCAAGGAGTGCAGCAGCTGCGTGGCGACGATGTTGGTGAAGCAGATCGTGCGCGCTTGGGGCGAGGCGCCATATCGCCAGACGCCGTAGAGATAGGAACCGAAGGAGGCTGCGGAGATCAGCCCGGCTTCGCGGCCCAGGGCAGGGGCCGAGCGCGCGTCAATGATATTCTCGTGCGCCGTCATGGGCGGCGCGCGCAAGACATCGCGATGTGGCGGCTCCAGACCCAGCGCGAGGGCCGGCGCGACGTCGGTCACGAGATTGATCCACAAGAGCTGCGCCGGCGTCAGCGGCTGGCCGAGACCGGCCGCCGGCGCGATCAGCATCAGCAGGATCTCGCTCATATTTGTCGCGAGCAGATAGCGGATGGCGCGTCGGATGTTGGCGTGCGTCGCGCGCCCCTGCTCGATCGCGGGAATCAGCGACTGAAGGCTGTCGTCCTGCAAGACGATATGCGCCACATCGCGCGCGGCCTCGCTGCCGCTCAGCCCCATGGCGACGCCGATATCCGCCGCTTTCAGCGCTGGGCTGTCATTGACCCCGTCGCCGGTCATGGCGACGACTCGTCCGGAGTGCTGTAAGGCCTCCACGATTTCGAGTTTTTGACCCGGCGTGACGCGCGCGAAAACATGCGGAACCTGCCGCCGGTGGTCCGGCGCCGCTTTCAAGTCTGCGATCGCGTCGGAGTCGACGATGCGTAATTCGCCATTGCCGAGATCGAGGGCGCGCGCAACCGCCTCGGCGGTTTTCCGCTGATCCCCCGTGATCATGACAGGGCTGACGCCTGCGCGGCGCAAGGTTGCGAGAAGCTCGGCGACGCCGGGACGCAGCGGGTCGGCGAGGCCGATCAACCCGATGAATATCAGCGCGCCGGCCGGCGGCGCGTCGCCTGCGAATTCCAGATATGCCGCGCCGAGGACGCGTTGACCTGCGCCGGCGAGCCGCGCGTTTTCCTTCTCGACGCCGGCGCGCAGCGCGTCGGTCAGCTCGATCGTTTCGCGCCCGAGGAGAATGTAGTTGCAAAGGCCGAGGACTTCCTCGGGACTTCCCTTGACCGCGGCGATCGTCGTCCCGCTCCGCGTCTTATGGAGCGTCGTCATGAAGAGCTGATGCTCGGTTCGATAGGAAACGCGCTCGAGCGGATAGTCGCGACGCAATTGCGCGACGTCGATCCCGGCGTCTTCAGAGAAGGCGAGCAACGCCGCCTCAGTCGAGGAAGGCGGCCCATTGCTTTTGTCTTCCTCGCCGATGGTTGGCGCTTCGTTGCATAAGGCGACGACCTGCGCCAATCTTTTCAGGCAGGGAGCGGCGTCGAGACGCGCCCGCGCGTTCGACTCGTCGCAGATTCGATCGCCTGCGCTATGGTAGACGCGGCCGCCGCAGCTGATCTCGGCGACAGACATTCGGTTGAAAGTCAGCGTTCCCGTCTTGTCGAGACACACGACCTCGACCGAGGCCAGCGTCTCGACGGCGTCGAGACGGCGGATCAGCACATGACGGCGGTGCATTTCCCTGACGCCGAGCGCGAGCGTCGTGGTCGCGAGCGTCGGCAGGCCTTCGGGGATGGCCGCAACAGCCAAAGCGACCGCGTTTTTCAGCGTGGCGAAGAAGCCGTAGCCTCGCAGGAGGCCGAGAAAAAAGACCGCGACGCAGGCGCCGCTGGCGATCAAGGTGAGCTGACGTCCCAGGCGGCCCAATTGTTTTTGCAGCGGCGTCTCCGGCGCATTGGCGACGGACAGGAAGCTTTGCAGGCGCCCGATCTCGGTGGCGGCGCCCGTGGCGACGACGGCTGCGAGACCGCTGCCGCCCGTGACCGCAGACCCGCGATAGACGATGTTCACGCGGTCTGCGAGCGCGACATCCGCCGGAAGCGGCTGCGGTAATTTCTGGACGGGCGCGCTTTCACCCGTCAGCGTCGCTTCGTTGACCATCAGACCGTCGGCGGCGATCACCCGCGCGTCGGCGGCGACGATGATGCCGGGGCGTAGCTCCAGCACATCGCCCGGCACGGCGCTTTCTATGGCGACGACCTGGCTTTTTCCGCCCCTGATGACCGGAACGCCGCCGTCGAAGGGCTGGGAAAGATTGCGCACGGCGCGTTCGGCGCCGCTTTCCGTGACAAAGCCGATCCCGGCGTTGAGCGCCACGACCGACAGGACGACCACGGCGTCGGCCGCGCCGCCGGTGAAAAGAGACAAAGCCGCCGCGCCGATCAGCAGCGCGACGGGCAGGCTCTTGAACTGCTCCAGCAGGATTTCCATCCGGGCGCGGCCGGGGATGGTCGGAAGCGCATTTTCCCCGTAGCGTCTCAGCCGGCTCTCGAAGACTTTGATCGACAGCCCTTTCGTAGAGCTGCGCAGGCGCTTCAATGCTTCGTCGACGTCCAACAAATGCCAGGGGGCTGGGCGCGGCTGTCCGCCCTTCGGCTCCAGCCGGCCCGCGCGGTAGCGGGCGAGCGCGTCCTCGATGGCGTCGATGATCCTCGCATTCGTAAGCTTGGGGTCGAAGATGACGAGCAGCGTTCCTGTTGCGGCGTTGGCGCTCGCCTCCTTGATGGCGCGCCCGCTTCTGAGCGCGCCTTCCAGCGCGAGCTTCAGCCGCTTGACACCCTTTAGGCCGGGCACGCGCACTCTGAGGCGGCCCGGCACGGCGGTGTGGAGAAGGGTCAGCCCCTCGTCGAAGGGCGGCTCGAACGGTTGGGCGGTCAAAGCGGCGACGCCGCTTTTTGGGCGTCCGATGGCCAGAATCGGAGCGCTTCTCCCGCATACCAAAGAAGGGTCAGGGCCGGCGGACCGATATTTCCGCGCGCCATCTGCACGATCCCCGAAATGACGAGGAGCGCGATAATGAAGGCCCGGGCGTCGCCGCCCCCTGTGAGGCGCGCGAACTGCTCATTGAAGGTCTGAAGCTGATTGCGAAGTTGCTCGATCTCCTCGCCCGAGCCCTGCGGAGAGTCTTTCACCTCGAACGGCGCATCCTCGCCGAGCGCGGTCAAGGCCTGAGCGACCCCCTCGCCGCGCAAGAGAATGCTCGACGTGAAGGCATTGGCTTCCGCCACAACGCCCGGAACACGTTTCAGCCACCTCAAAGCATCGGCGAAAAAGCGTCCGTCGTTGCGTCGATCCGGTATCCTGAGCCGCACCCTGGAAGGCGTTTTGTGAACGACAAAGGCGTCTGGCCTCTCAGCCATGGGCCTTCCTCTCGGGCTCCTGAGACGACTTTGCGCCGAACGGCACGACATGCTCCTCGGCGTCGCCGTGGGTGGCGGCGAAGCCCCTCTCCTGTTCGAGTTCGCTTTGGACCTCGGCAACGACGTCGCTCATCGTCTCGGTGACCTCGCCGACGACGCCGCGCGCGCGCTCGAACAGGAGCAGCCCTGCGCGCACCGCGCTCTTGGCGAGTGAGTTCGTCTTGCCGTCCTCACGCCGCAGCAAGCTGGCGGCGGCGCCGCCGGCGGCGCCGGCGGCCAATGCGAGCATGAGACTGCGAGCGATGCGCGCCATGGCTGATCTCCGATTGATACGAAACTAGGCCCCGCGCCGAAGGTTTGCCCTTCCGGCGCCTTATTTTCAAAGCGGGCGGCGGATAGTGAGTGATAGGGCCGCGCAGCCGCCCATCAAGTGGCGCCGCGGGCAAGTTTGCGCAGCCGAGACAGGGACACCATGGCCGTGGCGAATGAAAAACAACCCTTGTTGCGCTACCCTTTGGGCATGAAGGCGAATCACTTTCTCCTGGCTTCGGCCGCTCTTCTCCTCCTCGCGGGCCCCGCGCGCGCGGAATGGTCTTCTTGTCTTTCAGGCCTGCGCCATGCGGCGGCGGGCGCGGGCGTGAGCCAGCAGACAATCGCCTCGGCGACCGACGGCCTCGAGCCCAATGACGCGGTCAGCTTCATGGACAAGCAGCCGGAGTTCACGACGCCGGTGTGGGATTATGTCGCCGGGCTCGTCGACGAGGAGCGCGTCGAGGAAGGGCGCGCCATGCTGCATAAATACGGGAGCCCGCTGCACACTGCGCAGTCGCACTACGGCGTCGATCCGGCGACGGTCGTCGCGGTGTGGGGCGTCGAAAGCGACTTCGGCAAGAGTTTTGGCAAGCGCCCGGTCGTGCAATCGCTGGCGACGCTCGCCTGCGAGGCGCCGCGCCGCAACGAATATTGGCGCAAGGAGTTCGTCGCCGCGCTGAAGATCCTCGACAGCGGCGACATTCGCGCAGACGAGTTCCTGGGCTCGTGGGCGGGGGCCTTCGGCCATACGCAATTCATGCCCTCGACCTTCCTGGGCACGGCCGTCGATCTCGATGGCGACGGGCGACGCAATATTGCGAGTTCGGCCGCCGACTCGCTGGGTTCGACCGCCAACTATCTGAGGAAAAGCGGCTGGCGCTCGGGCGAGCCTTGGGGGGTTGAGGTGCGGCTGCCGGATGGCTATTCCGGCCCCTCCGGCCGCACGCGCAAGCAGCCCATGTCCTTCTGGGAGGCCCGGGGCGTCACCCGGCTCGACGGCTCCCCTCTCGGCGGCGGCTCGGCGGGCCTCTTGTTGCCGGCTGGCCGCAACGGCCCCGCCTTTCTCGTGACCAAGAACTTCGACGCCGTCTACGCCTACAACGCCGCCGAATCTTACGCCCTCGCCATCTGCGTGCTCTCGGACCGACTGCGCGGGCGTGCTGGCATTCAGACGCCCTGACCGACCGACGATCCGGGCCTGTCGCGGGCGGAGCGGCGGGAGCTTCAGTCGCTCCTCACCCGCGCCGGCTATGACGTCGGCGATCCCGACGGCGTGATCGGGACCAAGACGAAGGAAGCCATCGCCGATTATCAGGGCCGCGTGGGTCTGCAGCGCAACGGCAGGGCGAGCCTCAAGGTGCTGCAGGCGCTGCGTGCGCGTTGAGAGTTGACAAGCCCGCGCGGTCTCGCCGCCGAGGGTTTCTCGAACGGCCTCGGCCCTCGGCGAAGACAAAAGCTGGGGCGCGCGCTCCTCTGCGGCGGCCTTCTCCGGCGCGGGCGTGATCTCTTCGGCGATCCAGGCGGTTCCCACTTCCCACACCACAGCGAGCACGACGGGGCCGACGAAGAGGCCGGCGATCCCATGCGCGAGAACGCCGCCGATCACGCCGATGAAAATGATCGGAATCGGCGTCGAGAGCCCATGCGCCAAGATGAAAGGCTTGGCGACATTGTCCATGTAGTTGACCGTCAGCATGCAGATAGTGAGCCCGATCGCGGCGGGCGTCGCGAGGTTCGTCCAGGCCCAGAAGATCACCGGCGCGACAATCAGAAGCGGCCCGATCTGGATAATGCCGAGCACCAGAATCGCGATGGTCAGAAGGCTCGCGCCCGGCATGCCGGCAAGCCACATGCCGAGCCCGCCGATGATCGCCTGCATGATCGAGAGGCCCATGACCCCGCGTGAGACCGCGTTGATCGTGGCCCCAGCCAGGCTGAGATATTTCTCGCCGTTTGCCGGATCGATGCGGCGCGCCAGCGCGCGCGTGCCAACCGTGAGCTGCCGCGCATAGGCGAGCAGGAAGCCCGAGAGGATGACCGACAAAAGGAATTTCAGCGTGCCGACCCCCGCGTTGCGGGCCATGTCCAGCAGATATTCGCCGACCGGCTTGAGCGAGGGCAAAATCTGCGCAAGCGCGCTCTTGAGATTGGTGGAGGCAAGCTCCCAATAGGCGTGGATTTGCGCGCCGACGATGGGCCAGCTCCGAACGGATTCCGGCGGCGGCGGGACCGCTATGTCGCCATTGTTCAATCCGGCGATCAGGCTTTTGGCCGGGTCGATGACGCCGACGCCCATCCAGGTCATCGGCCCGATGACCAGGATCAGAGCCGCCAGAGTGACAAGCGCGGCGGCGATCGCCTCCCGGCCGCCGATCCAGGCCGACAGCCTGTCGAAGAAGGGAAACAAGGCGACCGCGAGGACGACGCTCCAGACGATCATCGCCCCGAAGGGCTGGATGATGACGAAGCTCCAATAAACGAGAAAGCCGATCACGAAGAGCCGGATCGACAATTCGATGAACAGAGCGTTGAACCGCCCCTCGGCGCCATTGAGCATATTCGAACCGTCGGCCACGTTTTATAATCCCGGATCGGCTGCGACGCGACGAGAGTGGACGCGCAAGGCGCGTCTGGCAAGTGCCGCGCGCCTACCCCCGCGCGCCCCGACGAACGCGGGAGATGGCGCGCTTTTCGCGGCGGCTACAATTCGACTCGAATGCAGCTCTCGCGAGAAACGACTGCGTAACGCCGCCGTGTGTACATACCTGCCGTGGGCCAGGGCTACGCATAAGGAGGCGGATTTTCGGTGGCGGACACGGACAGAGAAGAGGCCGCTGGCGCGCTCGAGAGCGAAGAGGCCAAACTGGAACAGGCGCTCGTGGAAGCCCATTACCTTGGCTTGTCCTTACGCGCCCTGGCTGCAAATCCCAATTTCCGCTACGCCATGGTCACGGCCTCGGTTTGCGAACTGCTGATTGGTTGGGCAAGATTTGTCGGCGGGCGCCTGCAGAAGGGCGAGCGTCCCTTTGTGCGGGGCTCGGCCAATCGCGGCGGCGGGAACAGCCGGAAGAAGTAGACTGGGAGCTTCGACACGCCTTCTGCTTTTCGGATAGGATAGCCGAACCACCCTCGACGAATCAGGCGCAATGACCATCAGACTCCATCAGGGCGATCTCCCCTCGGCGGCCGCCTTGTCCCCTATCCTCGCCATCGACACCGAAACGCTGGGATTGAACCCGCACCGCGACAGGCTCTGCCTGGTGCAGCTTTCTTTCGGAGACGGCAACGCCGAGCTCGTCCAGATCGCCAAGGGCCAGACTGAGGCGCCCAATCTGGTCCAGCTGCTGACGGACCCGGGCGTGCTCAAACTGTTTCATTTCGGCCGTTTCGATCTTGCGATCCTGGCCAAGACGTTCGGAGTCATGCCCGCGCCGGTCTATTGCACCAAGATTGCGTCCAAGCTCACCCGGACCTACACCGATCGGCATGGTCTGAAAGACCTCGTGCGCGAGCTGGCGGGCGTCGAAATCTCGAAGCAGCAGCAGTCCTCCGACTGGGGCGCCGCGGCCTTGACCGACGCCCAGCAGGCTTACGCGGCCTCGGACGTGCTCTATCTCCATCAGCTCAAGGAGAAGCTCGACGTCTTGCTGGCGCGCGAGGGGCGCGCCGACCTCGCCCAGGCCTGTTTCGACTTCCTGCCGGCGCGCGCCCAGCTCGATCTCGCGGGCTGGCCAGAGATCGACGTCTTTTCCCATGAATGAGGCGGCGCCTCGAATTCGCCATTGCGCCGCCTGATGATCCGGGCATGAGCGACGCCGTCGAGTTGAGACCCGCGCCGTCCCCGGCCGGCGAGCCGCCGTCGGGGAAGGGGCGGCGTGCGCCTCCGTCTCCATCCCCGGGCGGCCGCGATCGGCTCGCCGCGCTCACTGCAGGCCGCGAAAGCCCCTTTCCCGAAGCCCTGCGCCATACCGCGCGGGTGGCTCGACTGCGCCGCTTGATCCTCTGGGGGGTGGGCGGGACAGTCGGCATTGTCGGAATCGGCCTGGTCGTCAGTTCGCTGCGTCTTTTGCCGATCGATCTCAGTCTATCGCGCGTCGCTCTTAAGGGCACCCGCATCGTCATCGATACGCCGAAGCTCGTGGGCTATCGCAAGGATGGCAAGCCCTATGAGGTCAGAGCGCGCGTCGGCGTGCAGGACATCACGTCGCCCGACGTCTTCGATCTCGACGGGCTCGACGTGCGCGTTGAAAGCGAAGGCGCGCAGCCGATCGTTCTCACGGCGGCGAAGGCGAATTACAGCACAAAGAGCAACCTTGCGAAAATGAACGGCGGCGTCGTCATTTCCGACAAAAAGAATTTTGAAATGCGGACGGAGTCCGCCGCGATGGACTTTGGCGCAAGCGTGATGACCTCCGACAAGCATGTCGCCTTGAAGATCGAGGGCGGCCAGGTCGACGCCGATTCGATTGAATTTTCCCAAAAGGAGCTTCGCGCGACTTTTTCCGGCAACATCCATTCCGTGCTTTACGGCGAGGACGGGCCGCCGCAAGGCGAGAAACAAGGCGCGCCGCGCCAGTGAGACAGGAATGAAAAGAGCAGCCATCTTCGCCGGCCTTTCAGCGCTATTCATCGCGGCGGCCGCGCCGGCCATAGCCAAGGGCCGCTCCGGCGGCATTCTCCCCGGCGCGAGCGCAAAGGACCCGCTCAACATCGACGCCGGCAAGCTCGATTATTTCGACCGCGAGCAGAAGCTCGTCTATTCGGGCAGCGTGATCGTCACCAATGGCCCCTCGACGCTGAAGGCCACGCGCATCACAATCTTTCTGGAAGGCAAGGGGGCGCCGGGCGGCGCGACCAGCAACGACCGGGTGAAACACATCGAGGCCGACGGGCCTGTGACGATGGTCTCGAAGGATCAGATTGGCGCGGGTGACCACGGCAGCTATGACAAAGCCGAGAGCAAGGTCTATCTGACCGGCAATGTGACGCTGACCCAGGGCGAGAATATCGTGAAGGGCGAGCGGCTGGTCTATGACGTGACGACCGGGATCGCGACCGTGCAGGGCGGCGGCGGGCAGGCCGGGCGCGTGCGCTCCACCTTTGCGCCCGGAGCCGCCAAGGAGTGATTTTACTCCGGAGTGAGAGGCTCCTTGTGGAGCAGGCCGAGCATCCCGCGCCGCTTTGCTTCGTAATAGTAGCCGCCGGCGTAAAGCCGGATTGCGCGCGTCTCGTCGCCGTCCGATAGCGCATAGGCGTTGGCGAGATAAGGCACGGCGTAGGTGAGATTCGTCTCGGGGTCGAGCAGCCCGGTCGGAGAGCCCCTATAGCCCATGTGCTTTGCAGTGTCGTGCCGGATTTGCATCAGGCCCCAATAGGGGCCGTGGCGGGCCGCCGGATTGTAATTGCTCTCCCGGCGCACCGAGCGATGGATGAGCGTTTCCGGAATTTCGTAGAGCCGGGCGAAATGGGCGATGCGGGCGTGGAGCCCGTCCTTGCCGGTCAGCGCCGTCTCCTGGAGGGGCTCGTTGGCGTAGGACTCAGGCGCGGAAGCCTCAGGCGACCCCGTCGGGGCGCAGCCAGCGAGGACGAGAGCCGCCAATGTTGCAGCGGTGGTCGTCGATCTCATCTCGATGATGTTCCTCTTGAAAATGCACCTCTATCGATCTCATTGACAAGCTGGCCATGCCCACATGGCGAAATCGTGGCAGTGGCCAAGCTGGAGCGCGGCCGGAAATTTCGCGAACTGGTCGAGAGTCGGAAGGCGCCCTTTTGTGCGCGGGCGCACTGAAATGGGGTTCAAGAAAGAGTCACCCTGATTGTGTTCCCTGCAGGCGTTTCAGGGGCAAGCCAAGGGGCTCCACTTTTCAGGGGCGATTTCAGGGGCGTCGGCCCGGCCGCGATGCGGTCGGGCCTTTTTCTTTTGGAAGCGGGCGCCAGCTTCGTCTGGCGGAGGCGTTCTGATGGCGCGGCGGGCGGATAAGAAAGCCTATTGGTCCAACGAGGTCACGCAGCACAGCAATGCGCTCGATCTCGAACCGGGCGTCTTCACGCTCGACGACCCGGAGGCCATCGCGCTGTCGCTCAAGCGTTCGGCCGAGGCGAGCACGCGGCGCAAGGCGCCGCCATTCCGCTCAGCCATGTCGATGCTGACGTTCTTTATCAACCGCGCGGGCAAAGACTTGGCCCCGGAGCGGCGGCGCGTGCTGCAGGCGGCCAAGGAAGAGCTACGGAAAGCGTTCGGGCGACCGTCGACTCACTAGCGCAGTCCCCGCTGGAGTTGACAGACTTTAGGGGCAAGAATGCTTTGGCGCGATTTCTTATCGCTCGCATGATTCCATGCGAGCGATAAGCGCGCTAGCGTTCTTATCTCGCGAACTTCTTGTACTTCAGCCGGTGCGGAATGACGCTGTCGACGCCGAGACGGCGCTTCTTGTCCTCCTCGTAGTCGGCGAAGTTTCCTTCGAACCATTCGACATGCGAGTCGCCTTCATAGGCGAGGATATGCGTGGCGATGCGGTCGAGGAAGAAGCGATCGTGCGAAATGATGACGGCGCAGCCGGCGAAATCGGTCAGCGCCTCTTCGAGCGCGCGCAGGGTGTCCACGTCGAGATCGTTGGTGGGCTCGTCGAGCAGCAGGACGTTCGCGCCGCTCTTGAGCATTTTGGCGAGATGCACGCGGTTGCGTTCGCCGCCTGAGAGCTGGCCCACCTTCTTCTGCTGATCCGAGCCCTTGAAGTTGAAGGCCGAGCAATAGGCGCGCGAATTGATCTCGCGCTTGCCGAGATAGATCACCTCATTGCCCTCGGAGATCTCTTCCCAGACGGTCTTGTTGGCGTGCAACGCGTCGCGGGACTGATCCACATAACCGAGCTGCACGCTTTCCCCGATGGTGATCGCGCCGTTATCGGGCTTTTCCTGGCCGGTGATCATGCGAAAGAGCGTGGTTTTGCCCGCGCCGTTCGGGCCGATCACGCCGACGATGCCGCCCGGAGGCAGCTTGAAGGAGAGATCGTCGATCAGAAGATTTTCACCAAAGCCCTTGGTGATGTGCTCGAAGTCGATGACATTGGCGCCGAGGCGCTCCGCCACAGGAATGATGATCTGTGCGGTGGTCGGCGCCTTGTCGTTCTGCTTGGCGACCAGTTCCTCATAGCGCTGGATGCGGGCCTTGCTCTTGGCCTGACGCGCCTTGGGCGAGGCCGCGATCCACTCGCTCTCCGCTTCCAGCGCGCGCTGGCGGGCCTTGTCTTCGGAAGCCTCCTGCATGAGGCGCTTCTGTTTCTGCTTCAGCCAGCTCGTGTAATTTCCCTCGTAGGGAATGCCGCGACCGCGATCGAGCTCGAGGATCCAGCCCGTGACATTATCGAGGAAGTAGCGGTCGTGGGTGACGATCAGGATCGCGCCCGGATAGTTGCGCAAATGGCCTTCGAGCCAGTTCACCGTCTCGGCGTCGAGATGGTTCGTCGGCTCGTCGAGCAGCAGCATCTCGGGCTGTTCGAGCAGCAGTCGGCACAAAGCCACGCGGCGACGCTCGCCGCCCGAGAGCTTGGTGACGTCCGCATCGTCGGGCGGGCATCCGAGCGCGTCCATGGCCTGATCGACCTGGCTGTCGAGATCCCACAGGCCCTTGGCCTCGATCTCGTCCTGAAGCTTGGTCATCTCGTCGGCGGTCTCGTCCGAGTAATTCATGGCGAGATCATTGTAGCGATCGAGAATGGCCTTCTTCTCCGAGACGCCCAGCATCACGTTTTCGCGCACGTTCAGCGCCGGATCGAGCTGCGGCTCCTGCGGCAGATAGCCTACGCGGGCGCCTTCCGCGACGAAGCCGTCGCCAGTGAACTCCTTGTCGATGCCGGCCATGATGCGCAGCAGCGTCGACTTGCCCGCGCCGTTGACGCCAAGCACGCCGATCTTCGCGTCCGGGTAGAACGAGAGGTAAATATTGTCCAAGACCTTCTTTCCGCCTGGATAGGTCTTGGTGAGGCCCTGCATGTGGTAGATGAACTGGCGCGCCATATCGCCTCGCAACGAGAGAAGTCGGCGCCGTCTTAGAGCATTTTCGCGTCCATGGGGAAGCGGATTGTCTCCGGCTCGCCGCAAAGCCGCCCCGCCGGGCGTCACCGGGCGGGGCGTGGCGGGCCGGAGGCTGGGCGTCAGGTCTTCATGAAGCTGACGACCGTTGCGCTCAACGTGCTGCCCGTGAGGACCAGCGCCGAGCCGAGGACGAGAAGCGCAACCAGACTGAGCGTCAACTCGTTGAGGCCGGCCAAAGCAAGGATCCCGAGCACGATCGCCGTCATTCCGGCGAGCGCCTGCAGCCCAGCTGAGCCCGAGGCCATCTCGCTCGCCAGTAATTCGCCGCCGCGCGCGCCGCCGGGCCGCATCGTCCGGCGCAGCAGGAAAAGCTGCCAGACTGCATTGCTGCTGAAAACGAGCGCCGCGCCAAAGGCGATAATGGCGATGGGCGTCAGCACGTTTGGAACGAGGTGGAGCAAGGAGAGAACCCCGAGCACGATGCCGGCGACCCCGGCCAGGAAGACGACCGCGAGGCTATTGCCGCTGAACTCTCCCGAGAATTCTCGAGTTTCCGCAGGGAAAACGACCTGCGCATATTCGGAGACCATTGCTCCGCCTTGGATCAGGAGTGCGACTCCGAAGACGATGGTCGCAATGGCCGCCAGATAGGCGGGGATGATGTTGACGAGGCCGCAGATAGCGAGGACGATAGTTGCGACGCCGCCTATAGCGTCGATCAAGCCGCCGTAAGCTATGGCATTTTCGTACGTGGCGACATCTCGGGTGATTGACATTTTCTTACTCCGGCCACTCCCCCCGTGGCCGGTAGCTAGCGTCTTATTAATAGGCAGCAAGCATAGCTTTCTCTCCCGCTGAGCGGCGTTGTTGCGTTTTATCGGGTCGACGTCCTAGAAGCGAGGCTCGGTTCAATTCGGCGGAAGACGCATGAACATTCTTCTCATCGGATCAGGCGGGCGCGAGCACGCCGTCGCCAATGCGCTGGCGAAGAGCCCGCTGCTGAAGCGTCTCTTCATCGCCCCTGGCAATCCGGGGACGGCGCGCGTGGGCGGAAACGTCGATCTCGACGCCGGGGATCACAGCGCCGTCGTGCGCTTCTGCCGCGAGATGGGGGTCGCCCTCGTCGTTGTGGGGCCTGAGCAGCCGCTGATCGGCGGCCTCGTCGACGCGCTGGCCCGCGCGCAGATCCTCGCCTTCGGCCCGACGCAGGCCGCCGCCCGGCTCGAAGGCTCCAAGGGCTTCACCAAGGATCTCTGCCGGGAATACGGCATTCCGACCGCCGTCTATGAACGCTTCGTGGACAAGGATAAGGCGCGCGCCTATCTGCGCGAGAAGGGCGCGCCAATCGTGGTGAAGGCGGATGGACTCGCGGCGGGCAAGGGCGTCGTCGTGGCGCAAACGCTGGAGGAGGCGGAGCGCGCCGTCGAGGCTATGTTTGCGGGGCTTTTCGGCCGCTCGGGCGCAGAGGTGGTGATCGAAGAATTTCTCGAAGGCGAGGAAGCCTCCTTCTTCGCCATTTGCGACGGAACCCGCGCGGTTCCCTTCGCCACCGCGCAGGACCATAAGCGCGTTGGCGACGGCGATGTGGGGCCGAACACCGGCGGCATGGGCGCCTATTCGCCGGCCTCCGTCGTGACGCCGGAAATCGAGCGGCAGGTGATGGCGGAGATCATCGAGCCCACCATGCGCGCCATGCAAGAGAAGGGCGCGCCCTTCACGGGCGTGCTCTACGCCGGGCTGATGCTGACGGCGGAGGGGCCGAAGCTCATCGAATACAACAACCGCTTCGGCGATCCCGAGGCGCAGGTCATTCTCCCGCGCCTGGAGGACGACTTGCTCGCGATCATGCTCGCAGCCGCGCGCGGCGCGCTGCCAGAGGCGCGGCCGCGCTTTTCGGATTGCGCGGCGTTAACGGTCGTGCTCGCTGCAAAGGGTTATCCTGGGACGCCGCTTACAGGCTCAGAGATTCGCGGCGTCGCGGCTGCGGAGGCGCTCGAAGGCGTCATCGTCACGCACGCTGGCACACGGGCGGATGGCGAAAGGCTCATCGCCGCAGGCGGGCGCGTGCTCAACGTCACCGCGCTCGCGGGCAGCGTCGCGGAGGCGCAGGCCAAGGCCTATGCGGCGGTCGATGCAATCGATTGGCCGGGCGGCTTTTGCCGTCGCGATATCGGCTGGCGGGAGGTCGCGCGAGAGAGACGCGACTGACGCCTCCCGCACGCGCCGCTCGCGGTCGCTTACTCGAAATTCATCTGGAAAGTTGTAATCGCGCGGTCGAATGAGGCGGTCGGGACGTAGCAGAACGCATTGGTCGCGATGGGGGCCTCCTTGCAATGAGAGTGGTTTCCATCCCATTCGTAGCCCGCTTCCTTCATGCAGCCCGTTATGGCTCGGTGAAGGATCGCCGGGTCCGCCCCCTGGCGAGCTTCGGGATGCGCGCTTTCCGCATCGAGCTCGCACTGCGACGTGGTGAGCTGCTGCTCCTTCAAGAAGCCGACGGAGCTGCCGTACAGGATGATCTCGAGAAGGCCGATGATGATCGCGCCACCGGCGAGGGACGCGATTGCGTAGCGCGCGTCTCGGAGAAAACGAATATTGATGAAGTAGAGTCCCCCCGCCGCCAACAGGGCGCAACCGATTATGAGCGCGAAGGGGACGAGGAAAACGGCAAGGTCTTGATTCACAGCGCATACTCCTTCTTCTTGCACCGGCGATCGTCAATCGCCGTTACGATGAAAGCAGGAGTCATCAGCCTTTTCGGCGGTTAAGGGGGCACCCCATCCCCTCGGCGCGTGGGCGACAAGCACACGGCTCAATGTGAGCCAGATCGTTACCTCGATCTGTGCGTAGCGTCAATCGGTCGCAAGGGCTCACGAAAAATGGCGCAGCAGCCAAATCCCCGCGATCAGTCCCGCCACGGAAAGACCAACCGACGCAGCGACATATAGGCTGGCCGCCACGGTCTCGCCCCGCTCATAGAGCAGGACGGCCTCCAGTGAGAAGGTCGAGAAAGTGGTGAAGCCGCCGAGAATTCCGGTGGTGAGAAAGAGACGCCAGTGCTGGGAGGCCTGGCCCTTCAAGGCGAAATAGCCGATGATGACGCCCATTATGGACGACCCCAGGACATTGATGATCAATGTTCCATAGGGGAAGCTTGCGCTGATCATCTTGGCTACGAGAAGATTGGCGCCGTGACGCGCGGCGGCGCCGATCCCGCCCCCCAGAAAGACAATCAGAAAGCCCATCTCGCAGCCCGCCTTCCACGACGCCCACAGTAAGCGAGAAAATCTGGGGCTTGGGAAGAACTGCCGCGCTTCAACTCACATAAATCTTGTCGGGCAGCTCGTCGCCTTCTTCGCCCGGCGGCGCGACGCGGGCGAGCAGCCGCGCGCATTCCTGAATGGTCAGCTCGAAGCCTTCCGCGCAGCGCCCTCTAGCGAGGCTAATCAGCAAAGGCTCCAGCGCCGCCTGCCATTCCGCGTCCGAGATTTTTCCGTCCAAACCCTCGTCGGCGACGATCCGCGCGTAACGCTCCGCGAAGGACACGAAGATCAGCACGCCTGTGCGGCCTTTGGTGCCCGCCACGCCCCGCATGAAAAATTGCTCGATCGCCGCCCGCTGGGCGCGCCGCTTCTTCACAAGACGTGGGGTGAGCGCGAGGCGGACCGGCGCCTGCCATACGACGAGCGCGACGAGCATGAAGACGCCGATCTGCGCCGCGTAGATCGTCTTGGCGGAAAGGTCGGTGAACTCCGCGAGCGGCCAGGGCGTGACGAGCGCGAAAAAGGCCGCCCACAGCGGCGGCACATAAGCATAGTCGGACGAGCGGCCCGCCAGCGCGCAGACGATCTCGCCGGAGGTTTTCTGCTCGGCCTCGCCGATCGCCCCTGCGATGCGATCAAAATCGTCGGTCGAGAGCTGCATCACCAATCTCCCGAGGCGCCGCCGCCGCCCGAGGAGCCGCCGCCGCCCGAAAAGCTATCGACGCCGGAGCCCCCGCTGCTTTCGCCGCCCCATGAAGAGCCGCCGTCGCTCCAGCCGCCGCCGCTCGGCGGCAGGATGATGATCGGCGGTCCGCCGCGCCGATAGCGGCGGTAATGCGCCGGCCGGCCGGCGCTACGCGCCATCATGATGAAGATGAAGACAAGCAGCGCGAAGAAGAGGAGCGGCAGAAATTGCTCGAACAACGGCCTTTCCTCAGGGGCCTTCTTCACCCACTCGGCCGAATCGCCGCTCAATATCTCGATGATTCCTTCGACGCCGCGCTCGATGCCCGCGCCATAATCGCCGGCCTTGAATTTCGGCGCGACCGCGCTGGCCAGGATCACCTTGGACAGCGCGTCGGTGAGCGTTCCCTCGAGTCCGTAGCCGACCTCGATGCGCATCTTTCGTTCATTCGGCGCGACAAGAAAAAGAACGCCATTGTTCTTCTTGGCTTCGCCGAGCTTCCAATACCGGAAAAGGCCGTTCGCGTAGGTCTCGACGTCATAGCCATCCAACGTCTTGACCGTCGCGACGACGAGCTGAATGCCGGATCTGTCCTCGAGATCTTTCAGCTTCGCCCGCAGGCTCGCGCGCGTCGCTTCGGGAATGACGCCGGCCTGATCGACGATGCGGCCGGCGGGTTCCGGATAGTTGGGCGCGGCGACGGCGATGGCGGCGATGAGCGCAAAGGCGAGAGCCAGAAAGCCGCGCAAGAGGAAGGCGCGAGGATCGCGGGCGCGTGCGATCATCTCAGCCGCCCGCACAGCGGGCGCACCGACCGGCGATCTCGACGACGCGCGTCCGCGCTGTGAAGCCTGCCTGGCTCGCCAACGCCGAAAGCTCGCGCGCCAGCCCGGGCGAGGTCGCCTCTCGCACCTCGCCGCATTCCTCGCAGATCAGGAAAACCACCGGCTCCTCTGCGGCGTGCGCATGTCCGCAAACAACGAAAGCATTCTTGGATTCGAGCCGATGCGCCAGACCGTTGTCCAGCAGAAACGCCAGCGCGCGATAGACCGAGACGGGCGCCGGCCTTTTTCCGTCGGCGCCCGCCATGAGATCGATCATCTCATAGGCCCCGATCGGTCGATTGGCCTCGATGAGAATATCGAGCGCGCGTCGGCGCGCCGGCGTGAGGCCCGAGATGACTTTTGCCGTGTCCTGTGGCGGGTGATTGCTCATGCCCTCATTCTAGCGGCGCGCTCAGCGAAAAACGAGGCCATGCCGCCATCAAGGTTTGGCGCAGGCCCCGACGAATTTCTTCATTTTTTCGCCGACGCCTTTCAGCGGCGCCGTCTGTTTCGAAGGGCCCACCGCCGCTGCGAGCGTCTCGCCGGTCGCCATGGCGTCGAAGATCGGATCGGTCGCCGGAAGGCGCCCCTGGAAGCTTGGGACGCCGGCTTCTTCGTTCGGCAAAAGCTTCCCCGCGACTTTGGTCTGGACCTCTCCTAC
>JAMBEQ010000094.1 GCA_024506175.1 Methylocystis sp. | reverse complement strand
GCCAGTGGCCCCACGTGCCGCCGCCACTTGCCCACCGACGTCTCGTAAAGCGGGCGACGAATCTGGACGGCGCTGGCGGTCGCGGACGGGGCCGGGCTCTGATGGAATCGGAGGATTTCATCCTCCCAAGCCAACCCCAGAAAAGCCAGTAATCGCCTCCCTTGCCCGGCGAGATCACCGACGATGTCCTCGTAGCGAAGGATCATGACGCTTTCCGCGGGCAAGGCGCGCTTCCAATGTTTGGCAACTCGGCGATAGGCGACATAATATTCAGCGAGTTCGACGAGGTCGTAGGAGAAAAGGAATTTTCCGTTGAAATGCGCCTTGTAGAGCGCCCATGCCATGTCCATGGCGTTGCGTTCGATCAGGATGATTTTGGCGCGCGGCAAGGCGGCGTGAATGAGCCCGCAATAGAGATAATTATCGAGGGTTTTATCGAGAAAGCGTCCCTTCGTAGGCGCGTGCACGCTGTCGATCGCACCAAGATAGGCTGCGCCGAGCGCGGCGAAATCCGGCCGCGCCGCGCGTAGGACGCGGCTGGCTTCAGCGGCGAAAATATTGGTCTCGCCGACCGACTCCACGGCGCTGTGGCTGGAGAGAATGCGTTCGGCAAGTGTAGTTCCGCTGCGCGGCAGGCCACAGACGAATATGGGCGACGCTTCGAACCGGCTTTTGGGAAGCGAAGCCAACCACGCCGAATCCTGCGTCTCGATGACGCGGTAAATGGCGGCGAGCTCCGCTTTGGCGTCGTAGCGCATGTTGCTTCGCCAGAGACGCGCGGCGCCGGCGACCTCATCGAAGGCGCGCGCGTCTTCCTGCAAATCCTCGTATTCCTTTGCGAGCGCGTAGCGCAGCGTCGCTTCGTCTCGCCAATTCTCGCCGCCTCTTCGCAAAATCTCGGCGATTTCCTGGATATGGTTGCGCGTCGGCGTTTGCACTCGCAAGTCCGCTCTCAGATAATGGGCGAGGGCGAATTCGGGGCGTCGTGCAATCGCCGCGTCGCAATGCGTTTCTGCGGCGTCAAGCGCGCCGAGCATGCGTTCCGTCGCAGCGAGATTGAACAGAAATTGCGGCTCATGCGGACACGCCGCGACGGCCAATTGCGATAATTCGAGCGCTTTCTCATGACGCCCCAGCAGGCCGAAAATCGCGGCAAGCCCATCTTGCGACTCGGGAGAAGAGGCGATGCGGGCGGCGCTTTGCGCGGATTGCAACGCCTCGACCACCTCGCCGTGCAAATACATGATTTTCGCGCGCGTGATGACGCACAGCGCATCATTGGGCGAAAGCGCCGCCGCGCGATGCGCGCAAACGCGCGCCGCATCCGGCCGATCCCGAACCATGGCTGTCTCGGCCAGCAGCGCCCAGGCGCGCCCACTCGCGGGATTCCTGTCGATCTCGGCCTTGCAAAATTGTTCGGTCGAAGCAACGTCGCCTTTGGCGAAAGCCGCCATGGCGGCCGCGACCGTTTTCGAGGGGGCGTTTGTCAAGGGCTGTGCTCAAGTGTCGGCCGGGCCTGCGGCCCGGCCGTTTCTATATCCGGCGTCATCCTCGCAATTGGAAGCCGGTTAGCTTACCAAGCGAGTTCAAAGTCGAGATCAGTCGCGATCCTGATGCGACTCGCGATCGAACCGGAACATGCTCCAAAGATCGCCAATCGCCGGCATGTTCCTGGGAACATAACCGTTCTCGTCTTGCTTCGGATTGGGCAGATTATCGCGCGAACGCGACGACAGCTTCGGCAGGCCCCAGTTGCGCTCGATGAACTTCACGATCGATGCGTGATCCGTGTATTCGTGCGAGACCAGGCCGCCCTCCGAAAATTTCGAGACGATTAGCAAGGGAATGCGCGTGCCGTCGCCGAAGAAATCGACCGGCTGCACGAAGCCCGAGTCGTAATAGCCGCCGCCTTCGTCGACGGTGACGATGATGGCGGTGTTCTCCCAAAGTTCAGGTTTGGTTTGGATTTTCTGAATGATGTTCTGAGTGAAACCTTCGAAAAGATTCAGCTTGGAGGAAGCCGGGTGACCGTCGGTGAACAGGCTCGCCTTCACATAGGAAACCGCGGGGAGCTCGCCGCTCTCGATGGCGCCATAGAAGTCGGCGACGTCCAAATTATGCTCCGCCCGCGCCTTGGCGTCCGTCATCGTCGAGGCCGAGTAGAGGAACGGGTTGCAGATGTTGCAGTAGAGGTAAGCCGCGGCGAGGTCCTTATTGCCGTAGGCTGCCCAGGCGCCCGACGGCGCGGTCTTGAAGTCGCTCCAGCGTTCGCCAAAATAGGCCCAGGAGACGCCCTTGGCGGTCAGCGCGTCGCCGATGTGTCGCTGTTTGCGAACCGGCGGCAAGGTAAAGGCCGCAACCGCCGCCGGCGGGTTATATTCGCCGAAGCCCGTGTAGGCCGGCGCGAAGTTGTTGACGAGGTAATAGGCGCCCTTGTCGCAGTTGGGGTTAACGCCAAGCGAGTCGAGATAATCGGTGATCGACTTCACGCCAGGCTGCCCGCGGTCGGCGCAGTTCACATAGCTGCCGCCGGAATAACCATCATTGGCATACCAGTTACTAGCGCCGGCGATCGTCTGATCCGGCCAAGGATTGGGATTCTCGATCACATTGGCGGGAGGCGTCGCCGGATCCCCGTTCGCATCCGCGTAATAAAGCGCGTCGGCATAGCCGAGCATCATGAAGTTGGCGTAGGTGCCGCCCATTACCGGCTGGTGGTAATTGTCCGCCAGAACATACCGGCGCGCGAGCGACGTCAGATAGGGCGCGTCGCCTTTCGCGACGTTGTAGAAGCCCATGGAGATGTCGCCCTCTTTCAGCGGATGCGGCGCGCCGCCGTTCGATCCCGCCGCAACCGATTGCTCGACCCAGGCGAAAAGATCGTTCAGGCAGCCGACCGGGGCCGTTGAAGAGAAATGGCTCTTATCGCAGTCGAGCTGCTGCCACATCTGGAAAAAGCGGTGAACAGGGCTGCCGCCGAAGGTGTCGTAAAGGCTCGCGCCATTCTTGTCGACCAGCGGATAAGCCCCGTTGGGCAGATTCGCATAGTCTTTGATGCGGATGTCGGGCGAATTCGGATCGACGCCCGTGGCCCCGGTATACATGAGCGGAAGGTAGCTGGGCGGCAGCGCATATTCGATCTGCGCCAGCGCCGAGAGCGGGTAGTCCTTGGAGCTCAACGCCCCGGGCCCATCCCAGGCGGCCTGCTGCCAGCCACCCTGCGCAAGGCCGTAAGGCGCCTTGAACGCGTAAGACGTCCCGGCAGGCTGCATCGGGTTCGAGGTCTGATCGTAAGGCCCGAGCTTCTGGGGCGCGATCGAGTAAGTGTCTTTATCGGTGGCGCGGTACTGTATCGAGCGATCGTAATGCGGGCCCGGCGCGCCATCGACCGTGATGATTCCCTTGCTTAAAAGGTTATCAACGGTTTGGCCGGCCTTAGGAACATAGGTCGCGAAGACATGATCGAAGGTGCGATTTTCGCCGACGATCACCACGACGTGCTTGATCGGGCTGCTCGTGTCGTTGTCGTGCCGACGTGAGCCGCCAGGGGCGCTCGAGGCGGCGGCCGCCTCGCAGCAAACGAGCGAAAAGATCGTCGCGGTGACGACGGCTTGGTCGCGCAGCCGGCTCCTGAGTTTACGAGAATACATCGCTCCCCTCCAATTACTCTGCTATTCGGCGCGAGGCGAAGCTCACGCACGAGAGGGGAAAGGCCACGCTACAATTACAGGATGACGACAATCATTCGTCTAAACGCTTATTGACCGGGTTTAATCATGTCAGAAATTATCTAAACACACGATTGAAAAAATGGTCCTCGTCACTTTCCGGGAGAAAATGGATTTTATTGGATTGGCAGCATTCGCGCCCCAATAATTCGATGCCCGCGCGGCCGGAACATGGCTCGCTTCAGCGTTTTCAATCGGTTGATTCGGCCTTCGACCTGGCCACCACTCCATGGTTCGGCGATGGCGTTCCTGAAGGGGTCGATGTCGCGGGCCAACGTCCGCGTTGTCGGGAGCCATTTTGGCTTGACAATACGCGTTTAGGAAAATCAATTACTTAATCAGTGGCCTGCCCCTGAAAAGTGGTCCTCCCTGAAGTATGGCTTTTTAAGCCTTTGAGGAGGGTTTTTAGATGGGCAGAAAGCGTCATAAGCCCGAGGAGATTGTCGCGAAGCTGCGCCAGGTCGACGTGCTGACGTCGCAGGGCCAATCGGTGGCGGAAGCAGTCCGGTCGATAGGGGTCACGGAAGTTACGTATTACCGGTGGCGTCAGGAATATGGCGGGCTTAAGAGCAATCAGGCGAAGAGGCTGAAGGAACTGGAGGCTGAGAATGCCCGGCTCCGGAAGGCCGTGTCTGATTTGACGCTCGAGAAGTTGATCCTGAAAGAGGCGGCGTCGGGAAACTGGTAAGCCCCGCCCGCCGCCGGATCTGCGTCGAGCGCGTGAAAGAGCAGTTTGGCGCGTCCGAACGCTTCGCCTGTCGCGTGCTCGGCCAGCATCGTTCGACGCAGCGTAAGATCCCCAGGACACGCGACGATGAGGCGGCGCTGACCGCCGACATCGTTGCGCTGGCTCTCCAGTATGGCCGCTACGGCTATCGACGGATCGCGGCGCTTTTGGGCGAAGCTGGCTGGGCGGTCAACATCAAACGGGTCGAACGCATCTGGCGACGGGAGGGGCTGAAGGTTCCGGCAAAGCAGCCGAAGAGAAAGCGGTTGTGGCTCAATGATGGATCTTGCATCCGCTTGCGGCCGGAGCGGCCGAACCATGTCTGGTCATACGACTTCGTGGAGGACCGCACGCATGAGGGGCGCAAATACCGGATGCTGAACGTGATCGACGAGTTCACGCGGGAGTGTCTTGCGATCCGCATCGATCGCAAGCTCAACTCGATGTCGGTGATTGACGTGTTGTCCGACCTGTTCATTCTGCGTGGCGCGCCGGGCCACGTTCGGTCGGACAACGGGCCGGAGTTTATCGCCAAGGCGGTCCAGGACTGGATCGCCGCGGTTGGCGCCAAAACCGCCTACATCGAACCGGGCAGCCCTTGGGAGAACGGCTATTGCGAGAGCTTCAACTCAAAGCTCCGCGACGAGCTGCTCAACGGCGAGATCTTCTATTCCTTGAAGGAAGCCAGGATCGTTATCGAAAGATGGAGACGCCACTACAACGAGGTTCGGCCTCATTCATCGCTTGGATATCGACCGCCCGCGCCGCCGGTTTT
>JAMBEQ010000093.1 GCA_024506175.1 Methylocystis sp. | reverse complement strand
TCTCGCCTGATGCAGCGGTCTTGGAAATCGCGCCCGCGAAAGTCTTGCAAGGGGCTGTGCGGCTGCATGGATTGGCGTCATCGCCGACGCCCGAAACCCAGGTGCGCGTCGCTTGCGCTTTGGCTTCTCCCCAGGACAGGCCAAAGGAAAGAACAGTTGAAGCAGCAATGAGGAAGAAGGAGGGACGATGTTTTAACATAGTTTCCTATCCTTTTCATTATCTCAGCAAAATTGATACTTTCATATTACCCATGGCGCTTCAACCCTATTGCGCGTTCGAGTTTGCTAAGATCGGGCTGCTTGAAGCGTTCCTGGAACAACGTCCATTTTTAGGAGGGCGCAGAGAAGCGGGGCGCTGTGACCGGGAGCTCCGAGTCCCATCGGCGCGGACTTAAACTCACAGGCTCCAGGCCGGCTGGCTGCCGGGCCGATAGGGATCCAATGGAGCCTCAACGGCGCCATCGGCCAAGCGACCGCGCTCGATAGCCCCCGCATGGCTTTTGCGCTGTTCGTGACGCCAGATGTAGGCGAATTAGCCCCAAAAGGCCAGGTACCGGCGCGGCTGGATCACGAAGGCGCTTGGCGCGGGCCGCAGCTGACGCCCAAGCGGTCATTGGGGCGAACAAGGACGGGGCTTTCCGCCGGGGATGTCGCCAAGTAAGCTTAGCTAGTGGTCGGTGGACCGCTTTTGGGCGCATTGCCGACTCTGACATTTTTCGCAATAGTTGTTGCAAGCTGAGGAAGGCGGCGCTCGCCGAACGCGTAGTGAAGTTCAAATCGTCCAAAGCCTTTCTGGGACGACAACGCCCATTTTTTCGGGGGACGCAGAGAAACGGGGCGCTGTGACCGCGAGCCCCGAGTCCCAACGATGTGGACTTAAACGCACAGGCTCCAGCCGCGGGGTGTTTGGTGATACGCTTGCCCGGCCGCTTATCGGACGGGCGCGCCGCCAGATTTGCGGAAGGCGACAACATTCCTGCCGTTGGCCGGCTCACAATGGGAGGCCCAAGCATTCATCAATGCGCGCCGCTGTTCCAAAAGGTCAGTGCGCTTGTAGGCGCGTTCTACCGCGCTCCCAACGACATGGCCCATCGCCTCTTCGACGATGCTATGCGGGAAATGCGCGGTCTCTTCGCACCACGTCTTGAACGTCGCCCGGAACCCGTGCGCAACGATCGGACGGCCATCGGTCGGGTCGATCCACTTTACGTCCCCGCTATTTATCCTTTTTAAGAGAATGACCGTCGCCATATCGGAAAACGCCTTTCCGGTCGGGCTTGGGAACACGAACTGACAGACGCGGGCCGCTTCCATCTCCCGCACGATTTCCACATTGCGAGGCGAGAGTGGGACGCGGAAAGCCTCTTTGCGATGTTTCTTATCTTTCAGGCTTTCGACCGGCACAGCCCAAATGCCCGCGTCCAAATCGAATTGGCCCCACGTCGCAGCCCGCGCCGCTCCCGAGCGGACATTTGTAAGAATGATAAATTCAAGCATCCGTGCTGCAATCGCGTCACGCTCCCGAAGCGCCGCCATGAACTCCGGCATTTGCGTATATGGCAAGGATGGATGGCGACCGCGCGTAAGCTGGCGCGGAGCCTCGAAGCCCATCGCCTTTAGATCAGCCCATAGCGCCGGGTTGGCGAAGGTAATGCCGTGCTCATCGCGGAGCCGGATGCGGGCGGTCTCGAAGACGCGGCGGATGGCGGGATAGAGCTTGCGCGCCACCTCGGGCTTTGCGCGCCAGACCGGGCGCAGAACGGCGGCAACATCCACAGCCGTTATCCCGTTTACCGGGCGAGCCAGAAGCGGGCCGCAGTATGCGGGGCCAAGATGACGCGCAATCTGATAGCGCACCTTCTCGTTGGCCGTCCGGGCTTGCGCCTCGGCAATCACTTCCTTGGCGACTTCCTCGAAGGTTGGAACCGGCCGCGCCGCCTTCTTCTCTGCAGCCCGCGCCGCCAGCGGATCGACGCCTCGCGCCGCAAGAGCCCGAGCCGCCGCCGCCGCCGCTCGCGCTGCAGACAGCCCGATCTCAGGATATGGCCCAAGCCCCATATCACGTCGCTTGCCGTTAAGCTGAAAGCGCAGCACCCATTTCCGCGAGCCGCTATCAGCGACGACCAACGTCAAACCATCGCCGTCGCCATGCTTGCCGGGGCCCGCTGATTTGGCCGTCCTATCCGTCAGCTTGCCCATCAACAGTCCCACATTTGGTTCCACACTTTGACGCGGATTGTGGCGTACGGGGGCGGACGTGTAAAGACAGGTCTATGCGAAAAAGGCCTTGGTTTATTGCTGTTTAAGAGACAAGTGTGGACGGCGAGAAACATTAGTTTTGTGCCTCTCCTGGCACCATCGATCGATCGATGAGCGAAAGAGCAGCCGGCCATCAAGGCTCTTAGGGCGCGATGGGCTGACCGAAAAGGCGTAACCCGGGACTCGCCGCACAGCCGCAATGTCAGGCGACGCGCCAAAAGCCGCCGTTGCCAAGCGCCTCTCCCTTGCCCTATCAAGGCCACGGCCCGTCTTGGGCCGAACGCGACTTACGCCGATTCGTATCGGCGAGTGGGCGCAAAGGAGAGGCTATATGATCGCCGTCACTTTCCCCGACGGGGCGTCCCGTCAGTTCGAGCCCGGCGTCACGGGCTACGACATCGCCAAGAGCATTTCCCCCTCCCTCGCCAAGCGCAGCGTCGCCATGGCGCTCGACGGCGAGCTCGTCGATCTGATGAAGCCTGTCCGACAGGACGCAAAGCTCGAATTCGTCTCGCGCGACGATCCGCGCGCGCTCGAGCTCATCCGCCACGACGCCGCCCATGTGCTGGCCGAGGCCGTGCAGGAGCTTTATCCGGGCACGCAGGTGACGATCGGTCCCGTCATCGAGAATGGCTTCTATTACGATTTCCACCCCGCCGAGCCCTTCACGCCCGAGGACCTGCCGGTCATCGAGAAGAAGATGCGCGAGATTATCGCGCGCGATGCGCCGATCGTGCGCGAGGAGTGGGACCGCGACCACGCCAAGACATGGTTCATCGCCAAGGGCGAGACCTTCAAGGGCGAGCTCATCGACAGCATCAAGTCCGACGAGCCGCTCTCGGTTTACAAGCAGGGGCATTGGCTCGACCTCTGCCGCGGCCCGCATCTGCCCTCTGTCGGCAAGATCGGCAGCGCCTTCAAGCTGATGAAGGTCGCGGGCGCCTATTGGCGCGGCGACTCGACCAAGCCCATGCTGTCGCGCATCTACGGCACGGCCTGGACGACGCAGGAGGAGCTCGACGCCTATCTGCATCGGCTGGAGGAAGCCGAGCGGCGCGACCATCGCCGTCTCGGTCGCGAGATGGATCTCTTCCATTTCCAGGAGGAGGGGCCGGGCGCGATCTTCTGGCATGCGAAGGGCTGGACGCTCTTCCAGACGCTCGTCTCCTACATGCGCCGCAAGCAGAAGGCCGCCGGATATACGGAGGTCAACACGCCGCAGGTGCTCGACCGCGCGCTGTGGGAGACCTCCGGCCATTGGCAGACATACCGGGAGAACATGTTCGTCACAAAGACGGAAGACGAGCGCGTCTTCGCGATCAAGCCGATGAACTGCCCCGGCCATGTGCAGATCTTCAAGAACGGCTTGAAGTCCTACCGCGACCTGCCGGTGAAGATCGCGGAGTTCGGCGTCGTGCATCGCTACGAGCCCTCGGGCGCGCTGCATGGCATGATGCGCGTGCGCGCCTTCACGCAAGACGACGCGCATATCTTCTGCTCCGAAGAGCAGATCATGGACGAGGCGCTGAAGATCAACGACCTCATTCTCACCATCTATCGCGACTTCGGCTTCGACGATGTGGTGGTGAAGCTCTCGACCCGGCCCCAGAAGCGCGTGGGCTCCGATGAAGCCTGGGACAAGGCGGAAGCCGCGCTCGGACGCGTGCTCGACGCGCTTGCCAAACGCGGGCTCAAAACGAGCATTCAGGCGGGCGAGGGCGCCTTCTACGGGCCCAAGCTCGAATATACGCTGCGCGACGCCATCGGCCGCGAATGGCAATGCGGCACGACGCAGGTCGACTTCAACCTGCCGGTGCGTTTCGGCGCCTTCTACATCGGGCCCGACAGCGAGAAGAAGATTCCGGTGATGATCCACCGCGCCATGTTCGGCTCGCTCGAACGCTTCACCGGCATATTGATCGAGCATTACGCCGGTCATCTGCCGTTGTGGCTCTCGCCGCTGCAGATCGTCATTTGCACGATCACGCAGGAGGCGGACGACTACGCCTATGAGGTCGCGGCGGCGGCCCGCAAGCTCGGGCTCAATGTCGATGTCGACGCGCGCAACGAGAAGATCACCTACAAGGTGCGCGAACATTCGCTCGCCAAGGTTCCCGTGCTTCTCGTCGCCGGCAAGAAGGAGGCGGCCGAGCGCACCATCTCCATCCGCCGCCTCGGCTCGCCGCAGCAGACGCAGCTCGGCATCGACGAGGCGCTGAAGCAGTTGGCCGAAGAGGCGACGCCGCCGGATGTGAAGGGGGCGTAGCGCTTCTTGGTGAGAAAGGGCTGGGCGCCGCCATCGGCCGCGGCGCCCCCCACCCTTTATCCCTCCCCGAAGCAAATCGGGTGTTCCCGATTTGCGCTTCCAAGAGCGCGAAGTCGGCAACAGCCGACTTCGCGTGCGGGGAGGGAGGCGGCTCGCGCCCGAGCTTGCCGCATTGCTTGCCCGTGATCCCGCAGCGGTTCCGCATCCTCCCTCCCCCCACGGAGTGGCGGGGAGGGGCAGGGGTGGGGGCGATGCAGCTCCATGAATGTTTCCGCGAAGCCGCCCAGCGCCAGCTTCCCCGCCGCCGTTCCCCGACGCAGGTTGGGCCAGGAAGCCGGGACGCTCTGGTTCCGATGCGCTTATTTCCTTCACGCTACCGGCCGAAGGGGGCCGGGGCGTCCCGGCTGCGGTCTTTATTCGTGGGCGCCTTTCCGGGCCGAAGTAGCGCCATCTCGTGGCGGGTTCCTTTGTCCGGCGCGACCGCCAGACGGCGACCGCTTCTTTCCCGGGAGTTAAGAGCCCACGAGCGCGTCGCAAGGGTCTCGCCACGCGCCGCCTCCGGCCCGCCGGCGCTTTCCCTTTCGGCACTCGGGCCGCGTGTCGCGGACTCGGAAACTCTGCCCACCTTTGCGTGGGTTCCCCCACGCAGCCTCCCCAGGAAGGAGAAGGCCCGGCGGGCGCCGCGGGGGTCCCGCACGGGCATGTCCCGGAAAAGTGCGGAGCGGTTTGCCGATAAGGACATGCTCGGAGAAAGAACGAGGGTCGTCGCCCCGCGCTTAACCGACCCCGCCGGCGCCGCCGACCCTGACGACGCCCCTGCAAGTTGGCGAGGCGGGGCGGAGTATAGGGGAGGTTTGGAAGGTGGGGAGATCTGCTCGAAGCGCGCGGTGTCCGCGTGTGGTTCAGCGAGAAGGACCTTGGCCTCGGGGTGCCGATGATGCGGACGATCGACAAGGGCTTGGTGAATTCGCGCGTCGGTATCGTTTTGGTGACCCCGGCTATGTTGCGACGCCTCCCGGCAGAAGGCATCGCAGACAAAGAACTTTCGGCGCTCCTCCGGCGTGAGCGGCTCGTCCCGGTTGTTCACGGAACGACCTATGAAGAGCTTGAGAAGGTCAGCCTCCTGCTAGCCTCCCGAGCCGGGCTGAGCACTGCCGAAGAGTCGATGGCGGAAGTCGCGGCCAAAATAGCCGAACTGGTCTCCATCTAGCTCCGGTCGGAAGGAAGCTGTCACCCGTAATACCCCGCTAACGACCGGTTGCGACCGGTCGATAGCGCCGGTTGACCCCGAGCCGGAAGCGGGCGGCCGCCAAGTGTTCAAAAGTTAAGACTTCCGCGACAAGCGATGATCCCTTGTTCTTCAAGGACTTCCGGGTGCAAAAGTTTGTTGCAAAAACCTGCTCGCATGCGAGCCGCGCCTTGCGACATCGACGAGCGCGGCAAAAAAGGCGACCGGAGTCTCTGTGGCTGAAGACCGCCGTGGAGGCGCCCAAATTGCCACGCCTCGGATACGGCCAGACCCCACCCGTCGCGCTTCGCGGCGCCACCCTCCCCGTAAAGGGGAGGGATTTGCCCACGCCACGCATTCGCGCTTGCCGCCGCGACCTACCGGCCGCTTGACGCCGCCGCCCCGCCATGGCCATTAGGCGCCAAGCCGCTTTCTGCTTTGGAGCGTATGCGCTCCAGGCGCGCCGTTTTTGCTTCGAGGGAGAGACTCCGGCATGAATATCCACGAATACCAGGCCAAAGCCATTTTGCGCGAGTTCGGCGCGCCGGTCGCCGCTGGCTTTCCGGTCCTGAAGGCCGAGGAGGCCGCCGAGGCCGCCAAGAAGCTCCCCGGCCCGGTCTATGTGGTCAAGGCGCAGATCCACGCCGGCGGCCGCGGCAAGGGCAAGTTCAAGGAAGAATCGGCCGGCCCGCAGGGCGGCGTGCGCATCGCCAAGTCGGTCGAGGAGGCCGAGGCCTTCGCCAGGCAGATGCTCGGCAATACGCTGGTCACGATCCAGACCGGCGAGACCGGCAAGCAGGTCAACCGCCTCTACATCGAGGACGGCGCCGCGATCGACAAAGAATTCTACCTCTCCATGCTGATCGACCGCGCGACCTCGCGCATCGCCTTCGTCGTCTCGACGGAAGGCGGCATGGACATCGAGAAGGTCGCCCATGACACGCCCGAGAAGATCGTCACCTTCTCGATCGATCCGGCCACCGGCCTGATGCCCCACCACGTCCGCCGCGTCGCCGACGCGCTCGGCCTCAAGGGCGATCTCGTCAAGCAGGCGGGCGCCCTCGTCGAGAAGCTCTATGCGGCTTTCGTCGTCAAGGACATGGAGCTTCTGGAGATCAATCCGCTGATCACCACGAAGGACGGCAAGCTGCGCTGCCTCGACGCCAAGGTGAGCTTCGAGAACAACGCCCTCTACCGCCATCCGGAGCTCGCCGAGCTGCGCGATCTCTCGGAGGAGGACGAGAAGGAGATCGAGGCCTCGAAACACGACCTCGCCTATATCTCGCTCGACGGCAACATCGGCTGCATGGTCAATGGTGCGGGCCTCGCGATGGCGACCATGGACATCATCAAGCTCTATGGCGCCTTCCCGGCGAACTTCCTCGACGTCGGCGGCGGCGCCACGACCGAGAAGGTGACGGCGGCCTTCAAGATCATCACCGCCGACCCCAAGGTGAAGGGCATTCTGGTCAATATCTTCGGCGGCATCATGCGCTGCGACACCATCGCGGAGGGCGTGATCGCTGCGGTGAAGGAAGTGGGGCTCAAGGTGCCGCTGGTGGTGCGCCTCGAGGGCACCAATGTGGAGCTCGGCAAGAAGATCATCAACGAGTCCGGGTTGAACGTCATCCCCGCCGACGATCTCGACGACGCGGCGCAGAAGATCGTGAAGGCGATCAGCTGAGCTGGGGTCGACTGACGTCTGGCTTGGCCCCTCGTCCTTCCAAGGACGAGGGGTTTTCTTTTTTGCATGCGATTTCCGTTCCGCTCGCCCCCTCGCGGCGCGAGCCCCACCCGTCGGCCTTCGGCCGCCGACCTCCCCGCGAAGGAGAGGTATGGGGATCGATAGGGGCAGATCGCTATTGATATTGCCGCGGCGGGCGCATCCTTCCGCCTTGCTTCGCGGGCGCAAAACCGCCATCTTTGGAGACGAACCTGACCACTCCGGCCACTCGTC
>JAMBEQ010000092.1 GCA_024506175.1 Methylocystis sp. | reverse complement strand
TGTACATCGGGGACGCCATGGAGGAGAAGATCGACCATCTCGCAGCCGTCGCCGGCGAGATAGGCCTCCTGGGACTGAAGGCCTTCATGTTTCAGGAGGGCGACGATGCGACGGCGCGGGCGGCGTTCAAGGAGATTGCGCGGCTGACGGGCGGCGCGTACGCCGCCTTCGATCTCACTGCGCCGCGCCGCCTGGCTGAACTGCTCGGCGCCGCCGCAGCTTATGCCGTCGGCGGACTGACGGAACTGGAAAAACGCGCGGGGCAGGGGGAAGGCGCCGCGCGCCTGCTGCTGTCGCAGATGGGGTCACGATAGCCATGCCGGTCTTGATGGGATTTTTTGCGCTCGCGCTTATGCTCTTCACGCTGCAGGCGTATACGCGGGCTCCGCCGGCCTTTCTTGCGCGCCTGATCAAGCGGGGGGGCGGCTTTCTGCTGATGGCGCTCGGCGGCCTTCTGATCATGCGGGGGCGGATCGATTTCGGGCTCGGGCTCGGCGCCGCCGGCTTGTGGTTGATGAATATCGCAGGGCCTGGGGGGTTGCGTAACGCGGGCGCGGGCGGCGGCGGCGTATCGCGGGTGCGTTCGGCGATGATCGAGATGGAGCTCGATCATGCCACGGGCGCCATCCGCGGCATGATATTGGCAGGCAAGGACGAGGGGAAACGCCTGGACGCCCTGACGCGGCCGGCGCTTCTCGAATTGTATAACCTCTGCTTGCGTGACGATCCCGATGGGGCGCGGCTGCTAGAGGCGTATCTGGACCGCCGCTTTGCCGGCTGGCGTGCGGCAGGCGATCCGAACCGCGACCCGCGGGGCGGCGAGACGCGTGCGCGCCGCTCCGGCACCATTACCGAGGATGAAGCTTACGAAATTCTCGGCCTGAAGAAGGGCGCCGCGGCCGCGGACATAGCGCGGGCGCATCGCGATTTGATCAAGAAGCTTCATCCAGATCTTGGCGGGACGACTGATCTGGCGGCCCGGGTAAACGAAGCCAAGGATGTCCTGATGAGGCGCCACCACTAGAGCGCATTCCGCAAAAGTTGATAGACTTTTGCGAAAAAGAATGCGCTCCAGATTTCTGGTTTGACGCGATTTCTTATCGCTCGCATGATTCCATGCGAGCGGAAAGCGCGCTAGGGCGCGACGCGGGCCCTCGATATGGCCCCAGATAGCGGACATGGGCGCGCGCTCTTATTTTTAGTTCTTGGTGGTGAAGCAGTCGAAGCCGGAGCGTTTCAGGGTTTTGCAGGCTGACTGCGCGCTTGCCTCTTCGAGGCCCGCAAAGCGGGCGCGATAGAGGGTTGCATTGCCCTTTTGCACCTTCTCGGTGAAGGCTCTGGCCGTGGCCGGGAAGCCCTGGAGCTGGCTGCGGGCGCGCGAAAGCAGCTCGTTGGCCTTGCCCGCATCCTCTGCGGCGCCGATTTGGATCATCCAGCCGGGCTTCGGCGGGCGCGTCGCGTCGGCTTTTGCGACGGCTGTGGTCGAGCGGATCGCCGAGGGCGTCGTCGTCGCCAGGATAATGCCCTTTGAAGGCCGGCTGGAGGTGGAGCCGTCTGCGATCGCGGCGGCGGCGGTCTTGGCTGGCACCTTTCCGCGGCCCTTCTTTTCTCTCACGGCGGACTCCTCGGCCACGCGCTTGCGCACGCCGGACACAAAGGCCGGGCGCACTTGCACGGTCTTCTCGAGATCGCTCGCCTCAGCGGCGGCCTTTTCCGGCTGAACGGCTCTCTCCACTGCGCGGCGTGCGGGGATGGCGCCGACTGGGTGGGAGTCGATCTCCGGCTGTTCCGCTGCATAGGCGACGCGCTCCGGCTGGCGCGCCGCCGGGACCGGTTCCGACAGTGCGACGGGAGGCTCGGCCGCGGCGATCGCCGGAGCGGCAGGCGCTTCGGCCGCGGGGAGCGAGGCGCGACCGAACGCCGCCTCGGCTACCTCGGTCATGGCGCTGTCCTCGGTAATCGCCGCCGCCGTGCGAACCGATGAGCCGCCGCCGATATATTGCTCGATGAGCTGCGCCATGATGCGGTCGCGACCGCCGGCGGTCGTGCCGCCCATGACGACGGCGACGATATGGTGGCCGCCGCGGCGCACGGACGTCAGCAGATTGAAGCCCGAGGCGCGGGTGTAGCCCGTCTTGATTCCGTCCATGCCCTCGACGCGGCCGAGGAGATGGTTGTGGTTGGCGTGCAGCGCGCCTCGATACGCAAAGCTGTGCGTCGAAAAGTAGCGGTAGTAACGGGGGAAACGGTCCTGGATCGCGCGGCCCAGAATGGCGAGGTCATAGGCGGTCGTAATCTGGCGCGCATTGGGCAGGCCGGAGGCGTTCTCGTAATGCGTGTCGCGCATGCCCAGAGCGTGGGCCTTGTGCGTCATCATCCGCGCAAAATTCGCTTCGTCGCCGCCGATATTCTCCGCGATGGCGCAGGCGATGTCGTTGGCGGATTTCGTCACGACCGCCTTGATGGCGTTTTCGACCCTGATCGTCTCTCCGGGCTGCAAGCCGAGCTTTGAAGGCGCCTGAGCGGCGGCATGCGTCGAGATCATGAGCGGCGAGTCGAGCCGCAGCTGGCCCCTCTCGAGCTGCTCGAACAGCAGATAAAGCGTCATCACCTTCGTGACCGAGGCCGGGTGACGCAGCTCATGTTCGTTTCGAGCGTATAGCGCCCTACCGCTATTGCCGTCGACGACGATCGCCGCAAAGCCGCGATGCTCGCCAACGATCTCGTCGCCGCCCGAAGTCGCTGCGTAGTGGCGATGGCTGCGACGCGCGTGGCCGGTGTGGATGGCGGCTCTATGACGCGCGAACGCGTGGTGGAAGGCGTGGCGGCTGCCGTAGACATGGTGGCGATGGCCGTGCCGGCGGGCTTCCGCCGGGATCGACGTGATGGCCACGAAGGCCATGATGATCGCGAAAATTGCGGCGAGGGAGCGGGGCTGCGCCAGACGGTCCAGCGAATTCGGTTTCGACATATTGGCCACACGCCTCTTACGGAACTGGCACTCGCGTGGGCGACAACCGGAGACAGGCGTCGCATAAACGATACAGTCCCAAACGGTAAGAGAACGCGGTTACCCGGGGGTTAAGCCAAGACAAAATTTTCTATGGGAATTTTGCAATGCAACATTTTTATTGACGCGTATTTGTGCGGCGCATATATCTGAGCTGTCAGCAGGCGCACGCGCCACGCCGCCAGGGGGCGGCGTCCGGGTGAGGCGCGCCATATCACGAGGGCGAACCCAATGGTGGCCAATTTCGAAAGCGTGCAACAGCTCGGAAAAGAGCAGTTAGAGGCCGTTTCCGCCGCCGCGGCGGCCGTCACGAAGGGCTGGCAGAGCATTGCCGCCGAGACGACCGACTATTCGAAGAAGTCATTCGAGAAGAGCCGCCTGCTCGCCGAGAAGCTCGTCACGGTGAAGAAGATCGACGAAGCTTTCGCGCTTCAGTCGGACTACGCCAAGAGCGCCTATGAAGACTTTGTCGCCCAGGCGACGAAGCTCGGCGAAATGTACGCTTCCATCGCGAAGGAAGTCTTCAAGCCGATGGAATCGGTCACGAAGACCTTCACGGCGGCCGAGTAGCGCCTCTTTTTCGGGCCCCATTCGTCCGGGGCGACGCATAAAAACGCCTGGCTGGGAGCCTCCCCGCCGGGCGTTGGTGTTTTTGGGGGAGCGGGCCTCACCGTCGCGGATCTCCAGACAAGCTAGAGTAATGCGTGACCAGAGGCCGGATCGACCCTAACGGGAATATCCGGCCCCTGGAGAAGGGGCGCGACAGGCCTTGAAAATTTGGACCGCTCGCTTCCCTCCCGCTGATTGCTCGCTGAAGCGAGAAACCAAGCGCCGACAACAATTTCGGACTAAGCCAGATTGAATGTCCAAGCCTGTTCGGGCATCACCCAAATGGGATAAGGACGCGGAATCTTCGATACTCAGCGTCAGCCAAGCTATTGTTTGAGCGTGAAGGGCCGCAGATTTATGTCGCAGGCGGCTGGGGGTCGCGTACCGCCAAAGCGAATTGGCTTCGCTGTTGGCCAGACTTGTTTTTGGCTAAGGAAGACTGGCGTCTTCGAAATCCGGTTTTTGGCCTTGTGGACGGCGCCGGAACGGCGGTTTCGGAGAAAACGCCCAAGCGGTAGACTCTGGCCATGAACGCTGCCCCCGCCGGCTTTATCCACCTCCATCTCCACACGGCTTTCTCACTGCGCGAAGGCGCGCTGACGATCGGCAAGCTGATCGACCTCGCCGTGCGCGACGAGCAGGCGGCGTTGGCCGTCACCGACACGAACAACCTCTTCGCGGCGCTGGAGTTTTCCGAAAAAGCCGCCAAGGCGGGCATACAGCCGATCGCCGGCATTCAGCTGCGCGTCGATTTCGCCGACGCCAAGACGAACGGCCCCTCCGCGCGCGACGAGGCATTCGCCAACATCGTGCTCCTGGCCAAGACCGAAGCCGGCTATCTCAACCTCATGCGCGTCGCCTCGCGCGCCTATCTCGACACGGAAGAGGGGGACGAGCCCCATGTCTCGCTCGCCGCGCTCGCCGAGGACGCCGCCGAGCTGATCGCGCTCACCGGCGGGCCGGACGGACCGCTCGACCGCATGTTCGCCGTCGCCCGGCCGGAGTTGGCGCGGTCCCGGCTCGAGACGCTGCAGGGGCTTTTCCAGGACAGGCTCTATCTCGAAATCCAACGGCACAAGCTCCAGTCCGAGGTCGAGGTCGAACCGCAGCTTCTCGACCTCGCCTATCGACGGGGCGTCCCGCTTGTCGGGACCAACGAGCCCTATTTCGCCTCGCGCGGGGACTTCGAGGCCCATGACGCGCTGCTGTGCATTGCCGAAGGCACGGTGACGAGCGTCGCCGACCGGCGCCGCGTCACCCCGGAGCATTACTTCAAGACGCGCTCGGAGATGCTGGCGCTCTTTGCCGATCTGCCCGAGGCGACCGCCAACACCATTGAGATCGCTCGCCGCACGAGCTTCCGGCCCAAGACCCGCAAGCCGATCATGCCGCGATTCCTGCGCGACGCGCCCGGCGACCGGCCGCTGACCGAGGTCGAGGCCGAGGAGCTGCGCCGCCAGGCGATCGAAGGGCTCGAGGCGCGTCTCGCCGACCATGGCCCGGCCCCGGGCCACGAGCGGGAGGAATATTTCAACCGCCTCGACTTCGAGCTCGGCACGATCGAGAAGATGGGCTTTCCCGGCTACTTCCTGATCGTTTCCGACTTCATCAAATACGCGAAGTCGCAGGGCATTCCGGTCGGGCCGGGGCGCGGCTCGGGCGCGGGCTCGCTCGTCGCCTATGCGCTGACCATCACCGATCTCGATCCGCTGCGCTTCGGCCTCTTCTTCGAGCGCTTCCTCAACCCCGAGCGCGTCTCGATGCCGGACTTCGACATCGACTTCTGCCAGACGCGGCGCGGGGAGGTCATTGACTATGTCCGCGACCGCTACGGCGCGGACCGCGTGGCGCAGATCATCACCTTCGGTTCGTTTCTGGCGCGCGGCGTTTTGCGCAGCGTTGGGCGCGTGCTGGAAATGCCGCTGGGGCAGGTGGACAAGCTCGCCAAGCTCGTGCCGCAGAACCCGGCCAAGCCGGTCACGCTGGCCGAGGCCGTCGCCGGCGAGCAGAAACTTCGCGAGGCCGCCGAGCAGGACGAGCGCGTGGCGCGCCTCTTCAAGGTCGCCGGCGCGCTCGAGGGGCTTTATTCCAACGCCTCGACCCACGCCGCCGGCGTCGTCATCGGCGACCGGCCGCTCCACGAGGTCACGCCGCTCTACCGCGACCCCAAGTCCGACATGCCGGCGACCCAGTTCAATATGAAATGGGTCGAGCCCGCCGGTCTGATCAAATTCGACTTCCTGGGCCTCAAGACCCTCACCGTGCTCGCCATGGCGAGCCGGCTGGCGCGCCGGCGCGACCCGGAATTCGACCTCGCCAAGGCGCCGCTCGACGACAAGGACACCTACGCCATGCTCGGGCGCGGCGAGACGGTTGGCGTGTTCCAGCTCGAAAGCGCCGGCATGCGCAAGGCGCTCGTCGAGATGCACGCCGACCGGTTCGAGGACATTATCGCCCTCGTTGCGCTCTACCGGCCGGGGCCGATGGCCAATATCCCGACCTATTGCGCGGTGAAGCTCGGGGACGAAGAGGCCAACTATTATCACCCCAAGATAGAGCCCATTCTGAAGGAGACCTTCGGCGTCATCATCTATCAGGAACAGGTGATGCAGATCGCCCAGGCGCTCTCGGGCTATACGCTGGGCGAAGCCGACATGCTGCGCCGCGCCATGGGCAAGAAGATCAAGGCGGAGATGGACGCTCAGCGCGAGCGCTTCGTCAAAGGCGCCGTCGAGCGGGAGCTGACGCCGGAACTCGCCAATGTCATCTTCGACTTGTTGGCGAAATTCGCCGACTACGGCTTCAACAAGTCGCACGCCGCAGCCTATGCGCTAATCGCCTATCAGACGGCCTGGTTCAAGGCGCATTATCCGGCCGAGTTCCTCGCCGCCTCCATGACCTTCGACAAGAGCCAGACCGACAAGCTGGCCGAGTTCCGGGACGAGGCCCGCCGGCTCGGCATTGCGGTGGAGCCGCCCTCCATCAAGCGCTCGGGCGTGGATTTTGACGTCGCGACCGCCCCGGACGGCAAGCAGGTCATCCGCTATGCGCTCTCAGCGATCAAAGGGGTGGGCGAGGGGCAGGCGGAGTCCATCGTACGCTCGCGCGGCGATCGGCCGTTCAGGAGCCTTTCCGATTTCGCCCGCCGGATTAACCCGCGAGAGGTGAACAAAAAGGTTTTGGAGAACCTCGCGGCTTGCGGAACCTTCGACGAGCTCGAACCAAACCGGGCGCGCGCCTTCGCCGCGATCGAGCCCATCCTCGCCACCGCCAACCGCCACGCCGAGGATCGCAAGGCCGGGCAGAACGCGCTCTTCGGCGAGGCCGAGGCCGACGACCTCGTCCTGCCCAAGGTCCAGCCGTGGCCGGCGGCCGAGACGCTGCGCCGGGAATATGAGGCGGCAGGCTTTTTCCTCTCCGGCCACCCGCTCGACGCCTATGCCGGCCTCCTACCCAAATTGAGGGTATCGCGCTGGGCGAAGTTCGTGTCCGACGTAAAGGGCGGGGCGACTGCCGGCCGGCTTGCGGCGGTGGTTTTGGACCGCGCGGAGCGCCGCACCAAGTCCGGATCGAAGATGGGCATCGTCCAGTTGTCGGACACCACCGGTCAGTATGAGGCCATTCTTTTCCAGGAGGCGCTCAACCAGTACCGCGACGTGCTAGAGAAGGGCTCAGCCGTTCTGGTGACGCTTTCGGCCAGTCTCGACGGCGACGAGGTGCGCGCACGAATTGTCACGGTCGAGCCTTTGGCGGCTGCGGCGGCGCGCGCGCAAAAGGGATTGCGGATCGTCGTTGGGGATCAAAGTCCGCTGGACAGGATTAAGGTCAGGCTGACGGGTAGGGGCGAGGGCGAGGTTTCCGTCCTGATCAAAAGGGATGTGGCGCCTGAGGAGATCGAAATTCGCCTGCCTGGCTCTTATCCAGTCAACGCCGAAGTGGCCGGCGCCCTGCGCGAGATTCCCGGCGTGCTGGATGTGGAGTATCTGTAGAAGGTTAAGCCGGAAGATGAAGTTCTAGTTTAATATGTGCTCTCAACATCATGGTTTTAAAGGGGCTGGCCCCATAACCTAAGGTTATTGAAGAGGTACCGGATGTTGAACTTTAAGAAGCGATTTCCACGGAAAGCGACGGTCAACTCTTGCTTACGCCGCGCTTCCTCCGGGTCGTTTCGGCTCGCGCGGCGTCTTTTGCAGCCGTAACGCTCTATGGGGTTCGGCGCCGCCAGCTGTCACCCGCGGCTCCCCCAGCCCAAATACCAAGGAAACAGGTCCTAGACAATTTTGCGACGGGAAGCGGAACCATTACACGCCTCCGACGTTCGTCTCCGGGTCGCGCGAAGCGCGCGCCGCGGGCGGGGGCGAGCTTAGGGGGATATCCATGTCGGCGATGTTTGGCGGCGCGCTCGGCGTCTCCGCCGTCTCTTGCATCGAGTTCATCGTCTTTCTCGTGATCGGCCTCGCCGCCGGTTGGCTGTTCGCTGGGCCACATAGATGGTCTTCTCATTTCAGCTCTCTCGCCGTCGTGAGTGTCTGCGGGGCGTGGATGGGGGCCGAGTTTGCCCACCTGTTCGGGCGGGCAGACTGGGACGGTGCCGGGGGCTTGGCGGCGGCGATGCTCGGTTCCGTGGGACTGGCCTATGCCTGGCGCCGGCTGCATCCGCCGCCTTTGAAGGCCGGCGAAATCATTGTAATCCACCACCCCCATGCGTAGATTGAGGGCAGGGAGTAGCCCTGTGCCCACTATCGATCTGCTGAATAACGACCCGCGGCCCAGGAACGCAGCGGCGGCGCTGCGGCATCCGGAGAAGGCCGCACGGCCAGACCAGCCGGTTCTTAGAAAGCCGCCGTGGATCAGGGTGAAGGCGCCGGGGTCGGCCGCCTGGGGGGAGACCAGCGCCCTTCTCAAGGGATCGGGCCTCGCGACCGTCTGCCAGGAGGCGGCCTGCCCCAATATCGGCGAGTGCTGGGAAAAGAAGCACGCCACTTTTATGATCATGGGCGAGGTCTGCACCCGCGCCTGCGCATTCTGTAATGTGGCGACCGGACTGCCGGCCCCGCTCGATCCGAGCGAGCCGGGCAGGGTGGCGCAGGCGACCAAGGCGCTGGGGCTTACCCATGTCGTCGTCACTTCGGTCGACCGCGATGATCTCCCCGATGGCGGCGCCGAGCATTTCGCCCGGACCATTTCAGCGATCCGGGACGCCTGCCGCGGAACAACGATTGAAATTCTAACGCCCGACTTCCTGCGCAAGGAGTGGGCGCTCGAGCGCGTCGTGGCGGCGAGCCCGGATGTCTTCAACCATAATCTGGAAACCGTGCCGTCGCTTTATGTGACCGTCAGGCCGGGGGCGCGCTATTTCCACTCCCTGCGCCTGCTGCAGCGCGCAAAGGAGTTGAATCCGTCCCTCTTCACCAAATCCGGCCTCATGCTCGGCCTCGGAGAGACCCGCAATGAGGTGATGCAGGTGATGGATGACATGCGGAGCGCGGACATCGACTTTCTGACGCTCGGCCAGTATCTCCAGCCGACGCGAAAGCATCACCCGATCGACCGCTTCGTCCCGCCGGAAGAGTTCGAGGCCTATAAGGCGCTTGCGCTTGCGAAGGGCTTTGCCTATGTGGCGGCCTCGCCGCTGACCCGGTCGTCCCACCACGCCGGCGAGGATTTCGAGCGGCTTCGCGCCACGCGCGGGCGCAGGCAGGAAAGCTGATAGCAGAGATCCTGTAGGGCCGTCGGGTGACAGCGATCCGACATCACTAGCCCCAAATACATCCCCTTCGCGGGGAGGCCGCCGGGTGGGATTCGCTCGCGCCCAGCGCCTCCTCTCTCCCCGCATAAAGGGTGAAGAGACGCCCAAGCGGCGGCGTTCCATCCAGCGAGGAAATAGCTTAAAAGCCCAGCCTTATGAAAAGCTTTCGCACTCGCCGCCATGTGTCGCACAGCGCCGCGGATATGTTCGCGCTCGTCTGCGACGTCGAAGCCTACCCCCAATTCGTGCCCCTCTGCGAGGGCATGAAGGTGCGCAAGCGCGCCGAGATCGCGCCCGGCGTGGTCGAGCTCGTGGCCGAGATGCAAATCGGCTTCAAGGCGATCTGCGAGCGCTACGCAAGCCGGGTCATCTGCGATTCCAACAAGCTGGAGGTGAGGGTCGCCTATATCGACGGACCGTTTCGCAAGCTCGACAATCGCTGGTCTTTCCGCGCTGAGGCGCCCGGGCCTGACGGGCGGCCGCGCTCCACAGTGGAGTTCTTCATCGCCTATGAGTTCAAAAGCATGGCCTTGGGGCTGCTCATGGGCGCCATGTTCGACAAGGCTTTTCAGAAATATGCCGACGCCTTTGTCGGTCGGGCCGACGCCGTCTACGGGCGCCGGTGAGCCCTCGGGAAGCCGCGACTAGTTCAGCGCCTCGATCATGAGATCGAGCGCCTGATCCACAGCGGCTCTGCGAATGTCGTCGCGTGAGAGCGCGCCAAAGCGTCGCTCGAGGAGCGCGACCTCGCCGCCGCGTTTCGCGCAGGCGAAATGCACGAGGCCGACAGGCTTCAACCGCGTGCCGCCGCCAGGACCGGCAACCCCTGTAATGGCCACGGCGACATCGGCTCGTGAGTGCGCGAGCGCGCCCTCCGCCATGGCGCACGCTGTCTCGGCGCTGACGGCGCCATGGGCGGCAAGCAGGGCTTCAGAGACGCCGAGCATCTCGGTTTTCGCTGCATTCGAATAGGTGACGAATCCGCGATCAAAGACTTCTGACGCGCCCGGAATGTCGGTCAGCGCGGCCGAGACGAGGCCGCCGGTGCAGGATTCGGCCGTCGCCAAACGCCAACCCCGCGCTTTCGTTTTTACGATCACCGTATTAGCTCTTCCGTCCCTCGTATTTTCCATATTCAATCCTGCGCTGGTTTGGTGCGCAGCGCCTTCACGCCGCCGCGCAGCTTCTTGCCTTCGAGCCGCCGCATCTTCGAGCCCAGCGTCGGCTTGGTCTTGCGCCTCGGTGGCGGGGGCGGGACGGCCGCTTCGCGGATGAGGTCTACGAGCCGCTCCAGCGCATCGGCGCGGTTGCGTTCCTGCGTGCGATGGCGTTGCGCCTCGATGACGATCTCGCCTTCCTTGGTCAGGCGGGAGCCGGCGAGCCGCTCCAGCCGCGCCTTCACCGTTTCTGGAAGATTGGGCGACCGCCGCACGTCGAAGCGCAGCCGCACGGCGCTTTCGACCTTCTGCACATTCTGCCCGCCGGGCCCGGAAGCGCGCAGGAACTCCAAAGATATCTCGGAGTCGTCCAGCGAGATGGAAGGGGTGACGCGGATCATCGGCGGCCTCGATGCGCCGGGATCGTGCCGGCCCTCGCTAACGGCGACGGCGAACGTCAGTTGTCAAGGCGCGTTGCGAGGCGGCCTAAACTTCCATCTGCTTAGTCAGGTCGATGAATGTGAGGCCTCGGGCGCGCTGGTGGAAGAGCGCGCCGGAAGGCTTGTGGTCTCGCTGGGAAAAAACGCCAGCCATTCGAACAAGAATACTAACTGTGTTCGTTGCGTACGCGTTCTAACGAATATTGGAACGGTTGCGCCAGCGGCTGCGACGTCGACGAAATTGCTTCGCCATCCGACACGAGGCCTATCTTCACTCGAACCATCTCAAGCTTGTCGAAAGCGCGTCAGCGAAACTTTCCCGTTCGGGCCCGTCGGGAATGACCAACGCCGGGGTGAGTTGCTCTCGCGCAAACCGTCTGAGGGGGCGTCTTCCTGCTAGTCCGGCAGTCTCACAGTCGCGATCGCGAGCGCCGCAATCCCTTCGCGCCGCCCTGTAAACCCAAGCTTCTCCGTTGTCGTCGCCTTGATGGCCACGCGGCCGGCGTCGAGCCCCATGATCTTCGCCAGGCTGGCGCGAATGGCGTCACGATGGGGGCCGACCTTGGGCGCTTCGCAGACGACCGTCGCGTCGATATGGGCGATCATCCCGCCGCGCGCGCACACGAGCTTGCAGGCGTGCTCGAGGAAGATCGAGGAGGGCGCCCCTTTCCATTGCGGGTCGGAAGGGGGGAAATGCGCGCCGATGTCGCCTTCGGCTATGGCGCCGAGCACCGCGTCGGTAATGGCGTGCATCAGCACGTCGGCGTCGGAATGGCCGGCGAGCGAATGGGAATGGGGGATCGAGACGCTCCCCAACCAGACTTGATCGCCCTCGGCGAAGGCGTGGACGTCATAGCCCTGGCCAGTTCGAACATCCGTTAAATTCTTGTGTGTTCGAACGTCTGTTAAATTACGCTCGTCGTCAGCAGGGGGCGGGGGTGTCAGCTGGTCCATGGCGCGCGCAAAATCCTCAGGGGTTGTCAGCTTGAAGTTGCTGAGATCGCCGGGGAAGACATGAACGGCGCAGCCCGCGGCTTCTGCGATCATGGCGTCGTCGGTATAGTCGCGCGGCGCTTCCGCCGCCGCGCGGTGCGCCCGCAAAATGAGCGGGAAGCGGAAGGACTGGGGCGTCTGCACGGCGCGCAGCCGCGC
Source organism: Methylocystis sp. (assembly GCA_024506175.1). GTDB lineage: Bacteria > Pseudomonadota > Alphaproteobacteria > Rhizobiales > Beijerinckiaceae > Methylocystis. The sequence goes on along the minus strand of JAMBEQ010000092.1, from coordinate 1,070 downwards.
GCGATCGGGCGTCTCGACGACGAAGCCCGAGGCGTCGATCTCCTTCACCGTATCGTTGAGCGGCACGCCCGGGACGGCGGCGCCGTGTTGGCGAGCGGCCTGCATGGCCCTGGCGATGAGGGCGGGGCTGGCGAAAGGCCGCGCGGCGTCGTGAATGAGGACGATGTCCGGCGCGGCGTCGCAGGCAAGCGCTTCCAACCCATTGCGCACGCTCTCCTGCCGCGTGGCGCCGCCGAGCGCGGGCTGCGAGAGGGCGGCGCGTTCTTGCGCGCTCAATTCGGCGGCGCTCTGCGCGTAGAGGTCGTAGTCGTCGGGGTGGATGACGACCTTCAGCGTCGCCTCCGGCGCGCCGGCTCGCATCGCCGCCAAAGTGCGAGCGAGCACGGTCTTGCCGCAGAGCGGCCGATATTGCTTGGGCAGGCCTTCGCCGGCGCGAGAGCCGCGCCCTCCAGCGACGACCAGGATGGAGATTTTCGTTCTAGAAACCATGCCGCTCCTGTGTCGCGTTTGCGCTGCTGCGTCAAATGCGAAAGACTGCGGCGAATGCTATGTTTGCAACCGCGAAGCGCTCTGCTTATAGTATAGGCAAGATGACATATGCTAAAAAAATAGGCTTAGATGCAGAGCGCGAGGCGCTACGGATCGGCTCGGTTGGGCTCGCAGGGCGCGCCTTTCTCGCGCCCATGGCGGGCGTTACAGATCCAGCCATGCGGCGGATCGCCGAGCGCTATGGCGCCAGCGTCACGATCAGCGAGATGATCACGGCGGCCGGAGTCGCCCGGGGCGACCGCGAGACCGCCTTGAGGCTGACGCCCTCCGGCGGCGGAGACTCGGCGCCGCGCGTCATCCAAATCGCCGCGCGAGATGCGAGAGAAATCGCCGCCGCTGCGCGCCACGCCCAGGAAGCCGGGGCGGACTGGGTCGACATCAACATGGGTTGTCCTTGCAAGCGGGTGACCGGCGGCCTCGCCGGCGCGGCGCTGATGCGCGATCTCGACCAGGCCGCCGCCCTCATCGCCGCGGCGCGCGCGGCCATCTCCATCCCGCTCAGCGTGAAGATGCGGCTCGGC
>JAMBEQ010000091.1 GCA_024506175.1 Methylocystis sp. | reverse complement strand
ATCGCGCGATGTGCCGATAGGTTCGAGCGGGCGGGTCGCCCGCATTTGATTCCAGGTAACGGGAAAGCGCGCTGGCCACAGCGACCCGCGCGCTTTCAAGAATTGGCGCGAGCCGCTTGTGCGAGGTGGGCCGCCAAGGAGCGCGTTGCCGGCCAGTCGAGCTGCGCATCTTCGAAGCCTTCCCTCATGATGACGAGCCCGTCCTCCCCCGCGCGCGCGTCGAAGTCGCAATCGCTCGCGATCGGGCTCATGTAAATCTGCCGCTCCTTGCTCGCGCCGCTTGCGACCGCAGTGAGGGCGCGCGCCACGATCGCAGCCTCCTGCAGGGTGAAGCGCCGCGCCGGTTGGGCGGCGATGCGCACTGTCGCCAAAGCGCCAAACGCAACGTGGCGGTCGACCACGAGGCTGAAGCTTTCGGACACAGCTTTTTCCGAACCAGTTGATTCTGCGTATTTCACTTGGTTCTCCATGGTCGGGCGCCCTTTTTGAATGAGGCCGTGCGCCCTCACGAGAGACTGCCAAAGCGATGCGAGACAAGTTTCGTGCCCGACAGAGCCGGCAATGAACGCCTATTCGGACGCGCTCCCCTCCGATATCCGCGGCTACCATGTGCGAACCAAGCACAAGCCCGATCGCTATGCGCTCGGCCCGGCCTTTCTCGACTGGACGTCGCAGCCTTCGCCATTCAGGCGTTTCGAGGGCGCGCGGCTGATAACTTTGCCCCTATGCTCGGGGCCGACTGTGCCCTTTCCCGGGCCTGCTTGCGACCCAGCGCCATTCGACGCCGCCTCGCTCGGCCTTTTTCTCGAGCTTTCTTTCGGCCTCAGCGCGTGGAAGAGCGCCGAAGGGTCGATATGGGCGGTGCGCAACAATCCCTCCTCCGGCAATCTCCATCCGACCGAAGCCTATGTTCTGTCGAATGCGCTTACGGGCGTCTGCGAAACGGCGGCGCTCTATCATTATGCGCCGGCGGAGCACGGGCTCGAGGAACGCGCACGCTATGAAACCGCGGATGTTCTTCCGGGTTGCGGCTTCCTTCTCGCGCTCAGCGCGATTCCCTGGCGCGAATGCTGGAAATATGGCGAGCGCGCATTCCGGTATTGCCAGCTCGATGCGGGCCAAGCTATCGGCGCCGCCGCTCAAGCGAGCGCGGGCCTTGGCTGGCGCGCGCATCTTCTCTCGGCGCCTTCCGACGATGACGTTTCGGCGCTGATCGGGCTCGGCAGAAGCGACGCCTTCCATCGTCGCGAGGAAGAGCATCCGGATGTCCTGCTCTGGATCGCGACCAATGGCGGGCAGGCGCCGGCGATCGATCTGGATGCCCTGCTGACCGCCCCGCGCGCCTTCCATGGCGCCGCCAATCGCCTCAGCGAGGACCATGACGCTTGGCCGCTTGTCGATCGCGCCGTCCGCCTCTGCCGAAAGCGAAAGTCCGCGGCGCTGGAGGCGCCGCCGATGCTGCCGGCTCCGCTGGTCGACGCCCCGCCGGTCGGGGAGGTCGTGCGTCGGCGCCGCAGCGCCCAGCGGATGGACGGCGCCTCAAAATTGTCGTTCGAAACCTTCCGCCTCATGCTCGCCGCGACGCTGCCCGGCGCCGAGCCGCTGATGTCCGCCTTTCCCTTCCCACCGCGGCTTGCCCTCATTTTCTTTATCCACCGGGTCGAGGGGTTGGAGCCGGGGCTCTATCTTCTCGAGCGCGATGCGGAAATGACGGCGCGGTTGCGCGTCGCCTGCCGCGCCGACTTCGAGTGGGCGCCTGTCGATGTTTCGGGCCTGCGGCTGTTCCGCCTGCGCGGCGGCGCGCATGAGCGCGAGGCGACGAAGGCCTCCTGCCTCCAGCCGATCGCCGGCAAGGGCTGTTTCGCGGTCGGCATGGTCGCTGATTTCGATTCCACGCTCGCCGAGGGAGGAGCTTTCGCCTATCGGCGTCTGCATTGGGAGGCCGGGTTGATCGGCCAGGTCTTTTATCTTTGGGCGACGGCGGCCGGGCTTGCGGGAACCGGCATTGGCTGTTTTTTCGACGACGAGGTCCACGCCATGCTCGGCCTCGCGCCCGGTGAGACGCATTTCCAGGACGTCTACCATTTCACTCTCGGCGCCGCTGTCGAAGACGCGCGCATCCTTACTCTTCCTCCCTATCCCGAAGAGCGGCGGCGGGGTTGATTCTCGCAATTCCAGCCACGCCGCCGTGCGGGGGGCGCCGGCAGCGACGAAAGCGCGCGGCGAGGAGGCGTTGCGGGATGACTTAAGCTCGGTTAGCATCAGCCCCATGCGCGGCGGCTCTGTTCGCGCGTCAGTCGAAATTTGGGAGCATTCCGATGGCGAGCAATCGCGAGTCGGCGTCCACGGGCGCGGACTGGGCCGAACACGTAAGAACGTATAACGGTTTCCTCTGGCTGCTGAAATTCTCTGCGGCGGCCTCGGTGGTAACCTTGGTCGTCCTGTTCCTCCTGTTCGCGCGGTAAAAAAGAAAAAGCCCCTCACGCCAAGCCGTCAGGGGCCACCATGACGGCGACGGTTCCCAAAAGCCGGAGGTCGTCATGCGCATCGCCGTATTGGCCGAATCGGATAAAGCAGAGTCGCGCGTCGCCGCGACGCCTGAAACCGTCAAGAAATTCACCGGCCTCGGCGCCGAGGTCGCGGTTCAATCCGGGGCCGGCGCCGGGGCTGGCTTCATCGATCCGGATTACGCGGCCGCCGGCGCGAAGATCGGCCCCGACGCCGCAACGACGCTCGCGGGCGCAGATATTGCGCTGCGCGTGCGCCGACCGGCAGCGCGCGAGCTTGCCGGCGCCAAGCCGGGCCTCGCGCTCATCTGCATCATGGACCCTTTCGGAAACGAGGCGGCGCTGGCCAACCTCGCCAGGGTGGGCGTGACCGCTTTCGCCATGGAATTCATGCCGCGCATCACCCGCGCGCAATCCATGGACGTCCTCTCCTCGCAAGCCAACCTCGCGGGCTACCGCGCCGTCATCGAGGCGGCGGCCGAATATAGTCGCTCCTTCCCCATGATGATGACGGCGGCTGGCACCGTGCCGGCGGCCAAGGTCTTCATCATGGGCGTCGGCGTCGCGGGGCTTCAGGCGATCGCCACGGCGCGCCGCCTCGGCGCCATCGTGACGGCGACCGATGTGCGCCCCGCGACGAAAGAGCAGGTCGAGTCGCTCGGCGCCAAATTCCTTGCGGTCGAGAACGAAGAATTCCAGCAGGCGCAGACGGCTGGCGGCTACGCGAAGGAAATGTCGAAGGAATATCAGGCCGCGCAGGCGGAGCTCACCGCGAGCCATATCGCCAAGCAGGATATCATCATTACGACGGCGCTCATTCCAGGGCGTCCGGCGCCGCGGCTGATTTCAACCGATATGGTGCGCAGCATGCGCCATGGTTCGGTCATCGTGGATCTTGCGACGGAGCGCGGGGGCAACTGCGAACTGACCAAACCCGGCGAGACGGTCGTCGAAAAGGGCGTGAAAATCGTCGGCGTGCTCAACCTCGCCGGCCGCATGGCGCCGACCGCCTCGAGCCTCTACGCGAAAAACCTGCTCGCTTTCGTCGAGACGCTCGTTTCGAAGGAGACCAAGCAACTCGCCATCGATTGGGACGACGAGCTCGTGAAAGCGACCGCGCTGACGCGCGACGGCGTCGTCGTCGACGAGCGTTTCAAACAGGCTTGAACCGCAGCATCCTTCCAATAAGGGGCGTCGAACCATGACCGACTCTACGCAGCAATTGCTCGAAAAGGCGCGGGCGGCGGCGGAAGCCGCGCGTCATCTCGCGGATCAGGCGCAGCAATATTCGGATCAGCTCGCTCAGACGGCGGCGGCCGTCACGGCGCATGGATTGGGCGGCGGCGCGGTCGATCCGGTCGTCTTCCGCCTCGCGATTTTCGTTCTGGCGGTCTTCGTCGGTTATTACGTTGTCTGGTCGGTGACGCCGGCCTTGCATACGCCGCTGATGTCGGTGACGAATGCGATCTCTTCGGTCATCGTTGTTGGCGCGCTTCTGTCCGTCGGCGTCGAGCAGACGAGCGCGAGCGACGATGGCTCAGGGGTGGCGCGATGGTTCGGCTTCATCGCCCTCATGCTCGCGAGCGTGAACATATTCGGCGGCTTCCTCGTCACCGAACGCATGTTGTCCATGTATAAGAAGAAGGGCTGAACCGCATGAGCGCGAATCTCTCAGCCCTTCTCTATCTCGCCGCCGGCGTGCTGTTTATCCTCGCGCTTCGCGGCCTCTCTTCTCCCGCGGCGTCGCGGCAGGGCAATCGCTACGGCATGATCGGCATGGCGGTGGCGGTGGCGACGACCTTGCTGCTGCATCTGCCGCCCTTATTCGGCTTCGTGCTCATCATCATTGGCGCGGCGGCTGGCGGGGGCGTCGGCGCTTATGTGGCGCAACGCATCCCGATGACGGCGATGCCCGAGCTTGTCGCTTTCTTCCATTCGCTCGTGGGGCTCGCCGCCGTGCTCGTCGCGGGCAGCGCTTTCTATGCGCCGCAGGCCTTCGGCATCGGCATGCCTGGCCATATCGAGGGGGGCAGCCTCTTCGAGATGTCGCTTGGCGCATCAATTGGCGCGATAACCTTCACCGGCTCGATTATCGCCTTCCTCAAGCTCTCGGAGCGCATGACAGGCAAGCCGATCCTTCTGCCCGAACGTCATATGATCAACATCGTGCTCGCCGCCGGCCTTGCGGCGCTGATGTTGCTTTTCGTGACGACTGAATCGGGCTTCTGGTTCTTCCTGCTGATCGCCGTCTCGCTCACGCTCGGGGTCACGCTCATCATCCCGATCGGCGGCGCCGATATGCCGGTCGTCGTCTCCATGCTCAACTCTTATTCCGGCTGGGCGGCGGCGGGCATTGGTTTCACGCTGGGCAATCTTGCGCTCATCGTCACGGGCGCGCTCGTCGGCTCTTCGGGCGCGATCCTCTCCTACCTCATGTGCAAGGGGATGAACCGCAGCTTCATCTCCGTCATCCTCGGCGGCTTCGGCGGCGAGACGGTCGGGCCGAGCGGCGCGAAGGAAACGCGCAACGTCAAGCAGGGCTCGCCCGAAGACGCCGCCTATATCATGCAGAACGCCGGGAAGATTATCATTGTGCCCGGCTACGGGATGGCTGTGGCGCAGGCCCAGCATGCGCTGAGAGAAATGGCCGACCTGTTGAAGAAGGAAGGCGTCGAGATCAGCTACGCCATCCATCCCGTCGCGGGCCGCATGCCCGGTCACATGAACGTGCTGCTCGCTGAGGCGAATGTGCCTTATGACGAGGTCTTCGAGCTCGAGGACATCAACTCAGAGTTCGCACAGGCGGATGTCGCTTTCGTCATCGGCGCCAATGACGTGACGAACCCGGCGGCAAAGACGGATAAAACCTCGCCGATCTATGGCATGCCGATTCTCGATGTTGAAAAAGCGAAAACAGTGCTCTTCCTCAAACGCGGCATGGGCTCGGGCTATGCGGGCGTGGAGAACGAGCTCTTCTTCCGGCCCAATACGATGATGCTCTTCGGCGACGCCAAGAAGACCGTGGAGGCGATCATCAAATCGCTCGCGCATTGAGGCCGTGTCATCGCGGCGCGCCAAGCGCGATCGGGACCGGCCGCATCGCCAATCAGAAATAACGAGGCCCGGGAGCTTTCCTCCCGGGCGTCTTCTTTGATAACCGTGCGCGATCAATCGATCGCGAAGGCCACGGGCTGGAACCAGTTACTCACGTCCGGGAGACCGCCCTCATTGGCGAGGTAGAAGATCCCCCGCTCGGGGTGCTTGCTCGCGCCATAGTCGTATTTCGCGGCGAAATAGAAGGTCCGCTGCGGGAAGGGGTGGAACAGGAAGTATTTGTAGTTGCCGATATTGTCGATGCCGAAGTCGAAGGACCAGCGCTCGTTCCACTTGTAATTGACTTTCGTATCGACGACGAAGAACGGATCGAACGCCTGATAGATGCCGTAGGCGCGATCATTGTTCGCCATGGTGCGCCAGAGCTTGCTCTGATAACGGCCAGCGAGTGTGAAGGCCCAGCGGTCGTCCGGCCGATAGGTGAAGGCCAGCGTCCCGCGCCATTCCGGCACGTTCGGCACGGTCTTGCCCGCCACCGACGTCGCCCAGGGGAACTCGAAATTGCCGACGCTCGGCGCCCAGGTTGGGTCGGAGATGATGCGGGCGTTCAGCCAGGTCGCGCTGCCGAGCACTTCAAGCCCGTGCATAAAAACATTGTCCTTCTGGAAGGCGACTTCGACGCCGCTGTTGCGGATGCGCGCGACATTCGTTGGCGTCTGGACTGGAATCGTCGACCCGGGGGGGAAGACCTGCTGGTTGATGATGGCGTCGCGCACCTCCTCGTCGAAGAGCGAGACGCGCGCGACGCCATCCGGCCCGAGCCTCCGCTCGACCGTCAATTCTTTGCTGAGGGCCGACTCGGGCCGCAGATTGGGATTGGGGTTGGTCGCGACGCCGTTCACCCCCACAGTTGCGAGATTATAAAGCTCGCGCACAGTCGGGAAGCGATTGGCCATGCCGACCGATCCCTTGAGCGTCCATTTCTCGTCAATGAGATATTCGAGCGTCCCCTTTGGCGAGAAGCGCGTGCTGTAGAGGTTCGGTTGGTAGATGGGCAGCTGGGAAGCGAGCGTTCCGGTCAGTCCGGTTCCAAAATTATCGACGCCCGACTGCTGATTATAGCCGTTCGAGGCTGTCCAATGCTCGCCGCGCAAGCCGGCGGTGAGCTTCAGATTGGGCGTGATCCCGAAGGCGTCCTGGAACCAGAGCGCCTGGGTGCGGGTCGTGCCCTGTGCGATCGAAATCGCCGCGCCGGTGCTCGCGGCCGTGCCCGAAGGCCAGTTCGCCGTCAGCCAAACGGGGTTGTTGAGGTGGAACTGGTCGCCGTGCAGGCCGAAGCTGATGTCGTGGCCCTGCAAAAGCCCTTCGGGCGGACGGACGATGCCCTTCATGTCGAAGAGCGTCCAGTAGGTACCCGTGAAGACCGTATTGCGGCCCGTCTGCGTATAGCCGCCGAGCGGGATTGCGGCGGACCAGGGCGAGACCTGATCGGATTGCAGATAGGTGAAGTTCGACGCCGACACTTCGAAATCGAACAGCCCGCCGCTGTTCGATCGGACGGCCGCCGCGTTGACCATGATCTTTTCCTGGACCCGGTAATAGCCCTGGGTCGCGAAATTCTGCAGCGTCGCATTGCTCAGGCCGCGGCCTGCGGTCGTCACGCCCCAGAAGGGGCCGTAGCCGGACACGAGATAATTCTCGGGAATGGACGTCCCGTCATTCGACCAGAAGCCGAAAGTGTAAGTCCCTCGGATGGTCTGGCTAAAGTCGTATGCGAGCTTCAGTTTCGCATTGACCTGATCATTCGCCAGATTGCCGGTCGAGCCGATGACATTGGCGAAAGTCGTCCCATAGACATTCGTCGCCAGATAGGCGTTAGCGTAGAAATTGGGCGAGGTGACGTAGGTCAGCGGCTGCTGCGAGCCGCGCTGCCAGTTTCCGGAGATCGTCCAGGAGAGATCGCCAATCTTATCGCCTGCGAAGAAGCTCGTCACATTGTTGACGAGCCCCTTGTTCGTTCCCCACAGCGAGAAATCCTGCACCGCGAGCGTGTTCTTGACGGAGACTTCAAGAGTCTCGGGCATGCGCGTCGTAATTTTCAGCACGCCGCCCATGGAGTTGCCGGGATACTGCGCGGCAAAGGGGCCATAGAGGAAGTCGACGCGCTCGATTTCTTCTGGCGCTACAAGGCCCCAGCGCGGCGCGCCGATTGTGTTGTCGTTGCCGACAAGCGCGGTGAGCAGAAGATCGTCGGCGTAGACAAGGCTGCGGGCCGACGAGCTGACGCCCCAGGTGCGGGTCTGCAGCACGGCCTGCGTGTCGCCGTTGTTGCGTTTGCGCACGAAAAGGCTCGGCATGTATTTGACCGCGTCTTCCGTGTCGACGATGTTGACCTGCCGCTCGATCTGCTTGCGTGTGACGCTCGCCACCGTGTTGGGCAGCTGCCATTTCTCGACGAAAGCCGGGCGCCCGTCGGGGAGCGTCGGCGACCAGCGTGAAACAATGGGCGAGGGCGTGGGGACGGGCGTGGTGGTCGACGCCGGGCGCGCGGCGACCGGCCCGGCGGCGCGCGCCGGCCTGGCGGGGCCGTGTGACGGAGCGTGACGTTGTCCAGCAACATCGATGGTCGGCAGCGTATGCGTCGCCTGCGCGGGCGACAGAATGCTGAAAGTCAGAGCGCAGGCGGAGACGCCGCGCAGGAGCTGATGGCGGTGCATTTTCGTTATTCCCCACTCGCGCCGGCCAAGGCGGCGCGTCTGATCCCGGCGCGAAGGCGCCGTCACGCGAAATCGAAACGGATCAGCTCAGGGCAGGGGGCGCTCGGGCGAGCGCGTTCCAATTGAGCGCGGCCGAGCGCGGGCAAACGTCGGGTTCGACGAGCGTGATGCGCCGGTAGGGCAGGAGCGGCAGCGCCGATAAGGCCGGTGCGGCGTTGTCTATCGCCGTGAAGCCGAGGTGGCACAGAAAGCAGGAGAGGTGATCATGCGGGGCCGGCGCCCCGGGTGGGGCGTCGCCATCATTGACGCCACGCGCATCGGCGATCGCGATCGCGGATGGCTGTTTGTGACATCCCACATAGCCGTCGCGCGCGACCGCCGCGCCCCATAGGGACGCGCCGAACTGTGTCAGCAAAGCGACACAGAGGATCAGCGATGCGAGCAGCCTCTTTTGCATAAACGCCACATGTTTGTCTCGAGACCATGCGGCTTCTGCGGAGAAACGTGCATGGCGTCGGCGCATCCAAGTCGATCTGAAATTAACCTTGCTTGCGCGACGCCGAGACTTTGCCGTTTCACTGCAGGCGATCCAAGGCCGCTCGCGTTGTCAAAGATTAAAAAATATACTAAGAGACTTTTATGCCACAGTGTCGCAACATTGGCGAAAGACTACGCGCGGCGATTGCGATCGTCGCAGTGTGGGCGCTGATGTTCAGCGTTTCGGCCTCTGGCGCAGCCGCCGCCAGCGCGGCGGAAACGGTCTTTGCGAACAACAATAATCCCGTCGGTCTTTTCGCCTGCTTCAAGCGTCATGTGACTCAACGCGCCGACGCGGCGACGGACAAAGCGCCTGCAAGCAATCACGCCGGCAAACATTTATGCCCATGTTGTCTGGCGGCGAGCATGGCGGCCGCGGTTCTGCCGGAACGGCCCGCGCCCATCGCCGGGCCTTTGCTGGCGCATCAGCCCGCATCGTATCAGCCGGCGGCGTGGGTTGCGCCCGATAGCGGCGTGACTTCATCGATCAACGGCGCTCGCGCCCCACCATCCGTAGCTTAGAAACTTTCCGATCGGCGAACCATTGCGCTGGCCCATGGGGTGCATGCGGGTAAGATAGCCGATCGAAGGCGCCTCCAGCGTCAAGATCAAAACAAAATCGATGTCAGACGCCGCCGTAGCAGTCCTACGCGCGCGCCGTCGAAGATGAGTGAGTTCTATGGATCATACGTCGCTTTCTCCGCTCTCCATGTTCCTGAACGCCGGCCCCGTCGGCAAAGTCGTCATGGCGATGCTTCTTCTCGCTTCGGTCTGGACCTGGGTTCTGATCATCGAGGGCGCCATGGCGGTTGTTCGCATCGGCAGGGCCGCCAGGGAAGCGCGCGCGGGCGGGCCGGTTGGCCTTCTCGAGCCCGTTGCCGCCGCCGGCCGTGAGGCTTTCGCGCTCGATTTGCCGGATGAGACGACCGGCGACAAACGCGAGCGCATCGCCGAGAATATGAGCCGCGCGGCGCGCGAGTTCCTGACCAGGGCCGAGGGTGGCCTGCCGAATCTCGCGGTGATCTCCTCGGTCGCGCCGTTCGTCGGCCTTTTCGGCACGGTCTGGGGCATTATGACGAGTTTCGCGGGCATCGCTCAGTCACAGGACACGAGCCTCGCGGTCGTTGCGCCCGGCATCGCCGAAGCGCTCGCCGCAACCGCTTATGGCCTTGCCGCCGCCATCCCCGCCTCGGTCGGCTACAACCGCATCGGCTCCTCCTTCTCACGGCTTGGCCAACAGGTCGCCCATTACATCGAGGACGAGGCGCTGCGCATGACGAGCGCCCCCAACGCCCGCCGTCACCAGAAGGAGGCCGCATAACATGGCCCTCCCGACCCGTTTCAAGAACAACAACGATCTCTATCAGCCGCTCGCCGACATCAACGTCACGCCGCTCGTCGACGTGATGCTGGTGCTGCTCATCATCTTCATGGTGACGGCGCCCTTGCTGGCCAAAGGCGTGAAGGTCAATCTGCCCCAGGCGAGCGCTGCGCAGCCGATCAATCAGAAGGATCCGATTGTCGTTACGGTCGGCAAGGACGGGAAGGTGTCGCTCGGCGCCGATCAGGTGGCGGACAACGCGCTCATCGACGGCATTCGCGCCATGATGGGCGACGACGCCGCCCGCGTTGTGCATGTGCGCGGCGACACCGAGGCCGTTTATGGCGAGGTGGTCGCAGTTATGGACCGGCTGGCGAGGAACGGCATCACCCACATCGCGATCATGACGAATTCGCGCAGCAAGACCGGACCCGCTTCAAAGGCCGGCGCGCCCGCCGCGGCGCCTGCGGGAGGGGCGGCGAAATGACCGACGTCGCCCTTTCACAGGACTTCGCCGAGCCGCGCCGCGGGGAGCCGCCGCCCGGCCCGCCGCCAGTCAATCCGCCATGGCTGCGGCCCGTCGCCGTCACGGGGATCGTCGCCCTGCATCTGGCCGTCTTTGCGGCTTTCATGTTCGCGCCGGCGCCCAAGACGATCTCGCTCGACTCGATCTCCATGGATCTTGTCCAGGAAGGGGACTTCATCGAGCAGCAGGAGGTGAGCGCGGCGGAAGACACGCCGCCGCCCGTCGCCGTCGAGCAGCCGGAGCTCGCTCTGCCGCCGCCGGTGGTGATGGCGCCCGACGCCATTCCGCTCGCAATGAAGAAGGACGACGTCGAGAAGGTCGAGAAGAAGCAGGAAGAGCAAAAGGAAGTCGAGCGCGCGGAGCAGGCGCGCGAGGCGCGGGACCGCCGCCATGCCGGCTCGCCCAACGGCGGCGCCTCTGCTGGCGGCGCGTCGCAGGCAAGCTGCCTCGCTAAAGTCGCGGCGTCGCTTCGTCACCATACCCCCGGCGAGACCAGCCTCGGCCGGGGGAGCGCCCATGTGACGTTCCGTGTGAACGTCGGCGGCGGCATTTCGGTCGTTTCCGCTTCCGGTTCTACCCCGGGGCATGCGGCGCTGGCTCGGCGCATCGTGGCCTCGTCGAGGGGGCCTGGCAGCTGCGCCTCGGCCTTTGTGAGCCAGGCCTTCGCCTTCCACTGAGTTAGAGCGCATTCCGCAAAAATTGACCAACTTTTGCGAACAAGGATGCGCTCCAAACTTTTGTCCTGGCGCGATTTCTTCGTCGCTCGCATGATCTTATGCGAGCGGAAAACGCGCTAGACGGCGGTCTCTTCCAAGAGCCCGCCGCGCTCTTATTGGAAGCACGCCATGACCCTTCTTCATCGGGGGCGCATCGCTGTTGTCGTTGCGCTCTTCCTCTCGGGCGCCGCTTACGGCGCTGGGCCGAAGCCCTCAACCCCTGCATCCGGCCCCTCTCCCGCGCCCGTCGCGCCTGCTGCGTCGCCTGCTTCGCCGGCGCCCGCTTCTGGCATGTCCGAGAGCAAATATCTGAGCCTGATCTACGCCGAAATCGCCAAGCATACGCCCGAGGAAAACGCCGCAGGGCCGGGCGAGGTGACGGCGAGCTTCGTTATCGGCCCCTCGGGCAAGGTCGAAAAGGTGACGATCGACAAGACGACGAGCCCGGCGCACGCCGAGATCGTGAAGAAGATTTTGGCCGACATCGCCGCGCCGCCGCCCCCCGGCGGCTCGATGGATCTCGGCCAGACGTTCAAGTTCCGCTGACGGAAAAAGCAAAGATAAATCTTTCTTGGAGGGACCGATGTCCGTTTCGCGCTTCTTTATCGCGTCGGCGGCCGCTGTCGGCTTGACGGGCGTCGCCTGCGCCGAGCCAGCCGCCCCGGCTCCTGCTGACTCCAAGCCTGCGCCGGCCGCCGGAGGCCATGCGGCGCCCGCGTGCGCCGACGCCAAGCCTGACTGCGCTATGACGGTCCACCCGGCCTTCGACGCGAAAGGAAAGCTCTGGGTCGCTTTTTCGGTTGGAAAGACGGTTTATGTCGCCTCTTCCACGGACGCGGGGACGAGCTTCTCGCCGCCCGTCGCCATCGCGACGGCGTCCGACGGCGTTGTCGACGCCCATGGCGACGCGCGGCCGAAGATCGTTCCGCTTGCCGATGGGGCGCTTCTCGCAAGCTATACCACTCGCCCCGACAAGCAGATGATCGGAACGATCTTCACTGCGCGCTCGACCGATGGCGGCAAGACTTTCTCTGCGCCACAGCCGATGCTCACCGAAGGCGGGCAACGTTTCGAGACTTTCGTCGTGACGCCCAAGGGCCGCATCTACGGCGGCTGGCTCGACAAGACCAACGCATTGAAGGCCAAGGCCGACGGCAAGGAGTTCGAAGGCAGCGGCGTCGCCTTCGGCTGGTCCGACGACAAGGGCCAGACATTCAGCGGCAAGAAGATCCTGATGGACCATGCCTGCGAATGCTGCCGCATGGCTTCGGCGCTCGATCGCGACGGTCAGCCGGTCTTCCTTTGGCGACAGGTGTTCGAGGGCAACATTCGCGACCATTACGCGGCAAAACTCTCCGCCGACGGCGTGACGCTCGATGGCGGGCGCGTTTCCGACGATAATTGGGCGATCAACTCCTGCCCCCATCACGGGCCGGGGCTTGCCGTGGACTCTCATGGCGGCTGGCACGCGGTCTGGTTCACCAAGGGAAAGAAGCGGCAGGGCCTCTTCTACGCGCGCAGCGAGGACGGCGGAAAGACCTTCTCAGCGCCGGAGAAATTCGGCGACGACGCCAAGGCCCCGGGACATCCGATCGCGCTCGCCGCCAAGGGCGGCCTATACCGGGTCTGGAAGGAGTTCGACGGAACGACGACGACAATCCCGATGCAGATATCGCATGACGGCGGCAGGAGCTGGAGCGCGCCGAGAGTGATTGCGCAGACGGAGGACGCCTCGGATCATCCCGAGCTCGTGGCGAACAAAGGCGCGGCCTATCTCTCCTGGGTGACGCATAAGGAGGGCTACCGCCTGCTGCCGCTTCCGCGTGACGAGAAGAGAGCGACGGCGCAGTGATAATGGTGAAACTCATTCACGCCGTCGCCCGTCATTCCCTGTTGGCGTTTGTGATTTTGTCGCTTGTCGCGACCAGCGCCCTCGCGATCGACTTCAAGCCGTATGGGCGCGGGGCGTTTGCGCAGATCGCGAAGGCGCATGCAGGGCGGCCGCTCATGATCCATTTCTGGTCCGTGACCTGCCCACCTTGCATTGCCGAATTGCCGCAATGGTCGAAGATGTCGGCGGAGCGGAGAGATGTCGACATCGTCTTCGTCAATGTCGATAGCGACGAGGATCGCGCGCGGGCCGAGGCGCGAGCCGAAAAGGCGGGGCTCGGCAAGGCGACGCATTACGGCTTTGCGGATGACTTCGTCGAAAAACTTTACTTCGAAGCCGACACCACCTGGCGTGGCGAATTGCCTTTCACGACGCTCCTTGCGCCGGGCGGCGGCATAACGGCGGTGACGGGCGCGATCGACGATCCGCTCGTGACCAAATGGCTCGAAAGTCGCAAATAAGACGCTCGACTTAGCTGCGCCTTCTTAGGGAAGAGGCTCTAGCGTCAGCGCGAGATTTTCGATTCGCGCCACGCGGGCGCGGGCGCCGGGCGCAAGGCGCTCGACGGGCGCGTCGGCGGCGAGTCGCGCCTCCCAATCGAGCCCCGACCAATGCACACAGCCGCTCGTCTTGGTCACCTCATGCGTCGTCGTCAGCTCGCGACCAACAAGGTCGCTGCTCTGATCCTCCTGAACGTCAGCGTTTTGGAAGCGCTGCAGCGGCTTACGGCCGACGAGCGCGATGACGAGGCTCAATCCTGCGACGATCGCAAGAGTCTCTATGAGATCAGGGCGCGCGCCAGTCACATAGAGCAGCGCGCTCGTGGCAATCGCAGAGACAGCGACGAACATCATCGGCGAGAGGCCGATGACGACGACGTCGAGGCCGAGAAGCGCTAGCCCCGCAATCAGGCTCACATTGGCGGAATCGGTCACGAAGGCCGGCGCCATGCGCATCGCTCCTATTCAGTTTGCCGCCCAAGGCGGGTTGGCTTTGCTCGTCTGAGGCGATCCCGCGCCCTTGTTGACCGTGTTGAGCACCGCCATCGCCTTGGCGATCCAGCCCGCGGGATCCGCGCCGTCGCCCATCAGCACGACCGAATTGCCGGCCTTGGCCAGGCGGCCGTATTGCTCGATTGCGGATTTCGCCACTTCGAGCTGTACAGCCTGATCGCCGCCAATTTGCGTGATCTGCTGGCGCACAAGCTCGATGGCCTTCGCCTGGCCTTCCGCGCGCAGGATCGCCGCCTGTTTTTCGCCCTCGGCGCGATTGATCTCGGACTGCTTGACGCCTTCCGATTCCAGCACGGCGGCGCGCTTGTCGCGCTCGGCCTTCATCTGCCGCTCCATGGATTGACGTAGCGACTCGGGCATCTTGATGTCCTTGATCTCGTAGCGCGTGACATGCGCGCCCCAGAGCTGCGCGGCGTCGGAGACCGCCCGCACGACGCGTTCGTTTATCTCGTTTCTGTTCTCGAAGGTCTTGTCGAGCTCCATCGAACCGATTGCGGAACGCATGGAGGTTTGCGCCAAGTTGATAATGGCGCGGCGAATGTTCTCTGCGCCATAGGCGGCGTCCTTGGCGTTGATAATTTTATAATAGAGGATGCCATCGATGGTGACGGTGGCGTTGTCCTTGGTGATCGCGTCTTGCTCGGGAACGTCGATCACCTGCTCGCGCAGATCGAAGACATAGGCAACGCGTTCGACCGCGGGATAGACGAAATTGACGCCGTGAGCGTTCGATTTTAGCGGCCCAGGCGCTCGATGACGAGGACGCTCTGCTGGCGCACGAAACGCACCATGCTCGCGAGCGTGAGCAACGCCACATAGGCAAACCAGAACAGCGGACTATGCAAGAAGCCGATCGGCAGGCCCAAATTGAAGTTGTGGTCGAGGACCAGGAGTCCGATAGAAACCGCACCCAGGACGAAGAAGAAAAAACCCATGACAGCCTCCTGCCCGCCTCACGAATTCGGCGGGATCATATGAGGCCGCAAGAATTCCACAAAGGCTCCGGCTGCGGTGTGCGTCCGCGCACAACAGCCTTTCCCGCGCGAGCGGGAAAGGCCTTGGGTGAGAATCAGGCGACGCCCTTCGCGTTCAGGTATGGACCGTAAAGCTTGTCGATAGAGGGAATGTGGTTCGTGAGCCATCCCACCACGAAGGCGGCTGTCTCTCCGGTCACTTCTGCTTCGCCGGCATGGAATTTCTTTTGCAGATCGGCGCAGGTTGCAACCAGCTTGTCATGTTCGGCCTTGTGGCCGGCCGCGGCTGGATAGTCGTATTTGGCGAAGTTCGCTTCTTCTGCTGCGAAATGTTTTACGACGTAGTCGATAAGCGCATCGAGTTGCTTGCCGATCACGCTCCTGTCACCGCTGGCGACCGCGTCGCCCAACACATTGACCAGCCTGAAAATTTCCTGATGTTCCGCGTCGTGTGCACCGACGTTGGTCGCAAATTCATCCTTGGTCCAGGTTATGAGCGACATGCAGTTTCCTCCACACCAGCGCCCCCTTGCGCCCTGATTTTCGACGAACGCGCAGTCGCGGCAGCGCATGTGCGATCTCGTCGCGAACAGCACTCTGACGTTATGAATCGAAGCTGTAATTGACTGTCGTCAACGCGAGACAATGTGACGCGGCGTGCGCCAGTCCGATCAGAGTCTGCGCAAAATGAATGCGTCGTTTTCGAAACGCAGCTCGAAGATTGGACAACGTCCTTGCGAGCCGATCGTGGCGCCGGCGCCAAGGACAATAACGGCGACGATTGCGCCCGTGTCGAGCAGTCCGGCGCGGCCGAGATCGGGGAGGACGGAAGCGGGCGCGATCAGCCGTGTCGGTCCGAGCGCATCGAGGGTTGCAAGAAAACGTGCGGCCGTGAAAGGCGCAAGAAAATGCAGCGGCGCGCCGGCGAACAGCGCCGCGAGCGGGCTGGCGACGAGCGCCGGGAGCGAACTCGGCGCGCAGAGCGAGAGAAGCGGCGCCTCTCCCGCCGCGCGCGTTGCGCGGACAAGATCGAGCGCGGCTCCAAGCAGCGCGCCCTGCGATGCGAAATTAGTGTGGCCCAAGTCGTCGAGGGCGCCGACCAGAAGGCGCTCGTCGCTCGCCCAATCATCCGAGAGCCGGACGCGAGGCGCGCCCTGCGGCGCGAGCGCATGCGCCGAAAAGTCCGCTGCGCCGTCGAGAGCGCCATGCAACGCGCCCATGAACCTGATCGAGGGCGCATCACTGGCGACGCCGAGCAGCGCCTCTTCGAAGTCGAGCCCGCAGAATTGCGCGGGGGCCAGAAGCGCCGAGACTTGCAGCGCCTTTGCCGATCTGGCGATGGTGTCGCGCGAATGCGGCAAGGGCATCGGCGCCATCACTGGCGCGAGCCCTGCAGCGAGCGCGCTCGTCAGCGCCACGAAGCTCTGGGCGCTGGGCGGAGCTGATATGAGAATTTTTTCTCCGTGCGCGAAATCGAAACTGCGCAGTCGGGAAAGACAGGCGCCGACGCGCTGATAGAGATCGGCGTAGCTCAATTCCCCCACGGAACCATCAAGACTGTCGCTGAAGGCGAGCCCGCCCGGACGCGGTCGCGCGGCGCCCGAAATAAGGGCGTCGAAGCCAAATTGCGTCAGCGGATGGGCGCGGGCGAGCTCCGCTTCTTCGGTCTTTGAAACAGCGGCGCGGGCCGTCACGGATTTTTTCTCCACCAGCTTTCGAGCGTCGGCCCGAAGAGCGGCGCCGCGTAGCGCGGCAGGCGCTCCGGCCGGGCGATGTTGGTCGAATGCGCGATCCATTGTTCGGACGCATGAAACAAGGGCACGACGTAAAAACCGGAGAGCAGCACGCGGTCATAGGCGCGCACGGCGGTGACAAAATCCTCGTGGCTCTGCGCCGCAAGAAGCGCGGCGATCAGCGCATCGATTGCGGGAGACGCCGCGCCGGCGAGATTGAAGGACGATTCTTGCGCCGCGCTGGCCGAGCCCCAGCGCATCCGCTGCTCGTTGCCCGGCGAGGCCGAGGCCAGATACTGCCCGATCATCATGTCGAAATCGAACTTCTGGCGGCGGCGTTGATACTGCACCTCATCGACGAGCCGGACGCGGACATCGACGCCGATGCGCGCGAGAGATCCCGCGTAGTTGAGCGCGAGGCGCTCCTGATTGCGGTCCTTCACCATGATTTCAAAGGAAACCGGCTCGCCGTCCTTCATGAGCCGATCGCCCTCTACGCGGTAGCCGGCGGCGGCCAGAAGCTCGAGGGCGCGCTTCGCCATCTCGCGGTCGCGACCCGAGCCGTCGCTGACCGGCGGGCGCCATGCTCCCTCGAGAATGTCCGCCCGCACGGCGTCGGGGCAGGGCGCCAGAAGCGCACGCTCCCTCTCGCTCGCGGGACGTCCCGATGAGGAAAGCTCCGATTCGTCGAAAAAGCTCTTCGTGCGCGTATAGAGCCCTGAATAGAGATTGGCGTTTATCCATTCGAAATCGAACATCATGCCGAACGCCTCACGCAGCCTGACGTCCTTGAAAACCGCCTTTCGCGTATTGAAAACGAAGCCTTCGAGCCCCTTCGGGTTCTCGTTCTTCAATGCTTCTCTCGTGACTCGGCCATCGCGCATGGCGGGAAAATTATAGTCGGTCGACCAGCGCGTGGTGCTCGTTTCCTCACGGTAGTCGAGAAGACCGGCCTTGAAGGCCTCGAAGAGCGAATTGCCATCGCGGAAATACTGGATGTCGATCTCGTCGAAATTATAGAAGCCGCGCTGGCTCGGCGCCTCCGCAGCCCAATAATCGGGGTTGCGCTTCAAAAGCAGGCGCGCGCCGGGCTGCGCGTCCGCGATCACATAAGGGCCGGAGCCGATGGGCTTGGCGAGCGTGGCGTCCGAGAAGCGCTCGACATCGGTCGCGTGCTTGGGAAGCACCGGCATGATGGCGAGAATCAGCGGCAGCTCGCGGTCGCCGACGCCGGTGAGATCATAGGAGACCGTATGGGCGTCGGGCGCCGTTATGGATTTCACCAATCCATAGGCGATGCGCTGCTGTGGCCTGCCCTTCGATTTGAGGAGATCGAAGGAGAAGAGCACGTCCTGCGAGGTGATCGGCTTGCCGTCGGAGAAACGCGCGCGCGGATCCAGATGAAACGTCACATGAGTGCGCGCGGGATCGATGTCAATCGACTGCGCGATGAGGGGGTAGAGCGTGAAAGGTTCATCCTGCGAGCGCGCCATGAGCCCCTGGAAAACATTGCCGACGAGGCCCTGCGCGGCGGATCCCGATTTGAGGTTGAAAGGATTGAGGCTGTCGAAGGTGCCAGCGAGGCCGACCCGCAGCCTCCCGCCTTTCGGCGCCGCAGGATCGGCGTAGGGGAAACGATCGAAATCGGGGGGCAGCGCCGGCGCGCCATGCATCGCGAGACCATGCGTCGGTTCGGCTGCGAGAGGAGCCGGCGCGAGCGCCGAGAGAATGGCCGCGAAGGCGAGGCGGAATAGGCGGCGCGTCCTTAGGGGGCCGCGAATCGTGGAGGAGATCATGCCTAGACCATAATGAAACCTGTGGCGGCATGAAGCCAGAAGCGGCCTCATTCCGCCGCATTTGTGAAATTTTAACTTCTTGCGCGTGGGCGGGCCGTTCGGCGGCGCGATGACCCGCTGGAATTTGCCGCTCCGACCATGTATGAGCTTTGCCGTCGACTGGCGCGCCGATCGCGCCGGTAAAACCGCGATAGGGGCATGAGTTCCAGGGCGTTCCGATTTTTCGCCCCTGCAGGCGGGCGGCCCCCCGGGAGACGCGAAAACAAAGACATCTTTTCGAGCCGGAAAGGCGCCGGCTAGAGAACAATCGAAAGGGACTTCGGAAATGTCGAACCTCTTCCCGCGTTCAGCCGCGGTCGCGCTGGCAGGCGCTTTCCTGCTCGCCGGCGTTTCGGCGCAGGCCCAGCAGGCTCCTGCTGGGGGCGGGGCATCCGCCCAGCAGCCCGCCGCGGGCGCACAGCCGCAGGGGCCGATCACCGCCACGCTGCAGGCCGTTCAGCCCGACTGGACGAAGGTTTGCGGCAGCGATCCGAGCACGAAGAAGGAAATTTGCTATACCACCCGCGACTTCGGGGCCGCCGCCAAGGAAGGCGACGCGCCGCAGCCGCTGCTCGCCCTTGCGATCTACGACCCCAAGAGTGACGACACGAAGATCATCCGTCTCCTGCTCCCGCCGGGACTGATGCTGAAGCCTGGCTTCCGCTTTGCGGTCGACAAGGGCGCGATGGAGGCCGGCGCCTTCGAAATCTGCTTCCCGAACGGCTGCTTTGCGGAGGCCAAGGTCAAGAAGGCCCTGGTCGATACCATGAAGAAGGCCGAGAAGATGACGGTCATCGTCAAGAACCAGGCCAATGCCGAGGTGACCTTCTACCTGCCGCTGACGAACTTCGGCAAAGCCTTCGACGGCCCGGCGATCGATCCGAAGGTGCTCGAGGAGCAGCAGAAGAAGCTTCAGGAAGAGTTGCAGAAGCGGGCCGAGGAAGAGCGCAAGAAGCTCGAGGCCAAGAGCGCCGCCCCGGAAGGCAAGAAGTAAGCGTTACACAATTTCAGCCAGACGCCCGCGTGGAAAACGCGGGCGTTTTCTTTTGCGTATTGCGGGGAGCGGCCGCCTGGGCGCCGGCCATTCGCCGGCTTAGGGAATTGCTCCGCTAGGCGGCAGAAGAATGGAAGGTGGGCGCGCCGAACCATCGCTGCGCGCTAAACATCAGCCATCGACGCGCGAATGCTTCGCCGCTTGCGGGTTCCTCAAAAATGAGGCCCGCGGGAATTGCTAGCGCGCTTTCCGCTCGCATGGAATCATGCGAGCGATAAGAAATCGCGCAAAATCTAAGATCTGAAGCGCATTCTTATCGCAAAAGTTTGTCAACTTTTGCGGAATGCGCTCTAGTGTCGCTTTAACTCCCGCACGCGGTAGACGCCGTCCTCGTCGCGCTCGAAAGTCTCCTCGACCTGCGGATGGCGCACAGGCTCGCCGGACGTATCAGGCATCAGATTCTGCTCCGATACATAAGCCACATACTCGGTTTCAGCGTTTTCCGCGAAGAGATGGTAGAAAGGCTGGTCTTTATGCGGGCGTAGGTCTTCCGGAATCGAGAGCCACCATTCCTCGGTGTTCGCAAACACTGGGTCGACGTCATAGACGACGCCTCGGAATGGATAACGACGGTGTTTCACGACCTGACCGATCGCAAATTTGGCAAAGCTCTCTCGCGGCATTCTTGCGACGACCTTAACGCAGATTTTACTGCAGCATTTCGTAGCCCAGGCCCCTCGGCGCCGTCAACGCCGTGCCGAGCGCGTTGCAAATAATCGTCTGCTATCAGCAGTTTAACGCTGCGACGCCGGGGAGCGTCTTGCCCTCGAGCCACTCCAGGAACGCGCCCCCCGCCGTCGACACGTAGGAAAACTCCTGGGCGGCGTGGGCCTGATTGAGCGCAGCGACGGTGTCCCCGCCGCCTGCGACCGACAGAAGCTTTCCTTCGACCGTCAAACGCGCCGCAGTCTGCGCAACGGCGTTGGTTCCTTCGTCGAAAGGCGGCAGCTCGAAGGCGCCGAACGGGCCGTTCCATACGAGCGTCTTACATTGGCCGAGAAGCGTTTCGACATGTGCAATGGACTTCGGCCCCACGTCGAAAATCATGTCGTCCGGCCCCACGTGATCGACGGAGACGATATGGGACGGCGCATGCGCCTCGAATTTTTGCGCAACCGTGGCGTCGATCGGCACGACGACCGTGCAGTTGGCCGCCTTCCCTTTCGCCAAAATCTCGCGCGCTGTGCCCGCGAGGTCGTGCTCGCAAAGCGACTTCCCAACAACTTTGCCCTGCGCGGCCAGGAAGGTGTTCGCCATGCCGCCGCCGATCACGAGATAATCGACCCGGCCGACAAGGTTGCCGAGCAATTCGAGCTTCGTGGAGACCTTGGCGCCGCCTACGACAGCCATCACCGGCCGCGCCGGAT
>JAMBEQ010000090.1 GCA_024506175.1 Methylocystis sp. | reverse complement strand
TCGTCCCGCTCGTTGAGGAAGAGCACCTCATCCGCCCCGCAGCGCTTCGCGGCATCAGTCAGTGCGTCCTCGTAAAGCGCCCTGCGCGTCGTCTTGTGGCGCAACAGCGGATCCGCGGAAGAAAAGCGCCGCTCCGCGATCGCCACCCGCCAAAGAGTTTCGGGCGGGGTAGGCTCTATGGGCGTGGCGGCGGATTCGATCGAGCCATCTAGGGACAAAACGAGCCGAACCCGCAGGCGTTGGGCTCGCTCCGTCGAAATTGCCCGAGCGAATTCAGCCCTTACCTTCTCCTCGTCATAGCGAAACCCCAACGCCGCGCTCGACGCCGCTAGCCGCGCGAGATGCTCCGCCAGCAGAGCAAAGCCCTCCTCGCGCGTCCACAGCAGGGTTTCGATCAGGCCGAAGTCGGCGTCCCGGTCAGGAATCGGGCCTTGATCAGACATTCTTCATACTCTTCGCGCGCGCGAGAATCGGCGACGATCGCCGAGCCGACATTGCAGACGAGCTCGTGATCCGGAAAGATCGTCAGCGTGCGAATCGCCACATTGAAGCGAATGTCGCCGTTTGGCGCGATAACGCCCAGAGAGCCGCAATAGACGCCGCGCGCCGCGCATTCGAGATCGCGGATGATCTCCATGGCGCGGATTTTCGGCGCGCCGGTCACCGAACCGCACGGGAAGAGCCCGGTAAAGAGGTCGCCAAGCGTCACGTCGTCGCGAAGCCGCGCTTCGATGCCGGACGTCATTTGATGCAGCGTCGGATAGGTCTCGACAGTGAAAAGGTCCGTCACCTTCACCGAGCCGACCTCCGCCAGTCGCGAAAGGTCATTGCGCAGAAGGTCGACGATCATGAGATTTTCGGCGCGTGACTTCTCGTCCTCGACGAGATATTGCGCCCGCGCCATGTCCTCGGTCGGCATTGCTCCGCGCTGCGCGGTGCCCTTCATCGGTCGGGCCCGAATGGCGCGCCCCTGCGCCTCGAAAAAGACTTCCGGAGAGAGCGAGACGACCGTCTCCTCGCCCAGCGCCACGACGCCGCCATAGGCGACGGGCTGTCGCTTGCGCAAGGCCCGGTAAAGCGCGAGCGGGTCGCCCTCAAAGCGCCCGTAAAGCGGGAAGGTGAGATTGATCTGATAGACGTCGCCCGCGAAGATGTAGTCGCGGCAGGCCTGGAAGCGCTCGGCATATTCGGCTTGCGTCCAGGCGGGCGTCAGCGGAATGGCCGGCGCCGGGCCCTCCGCCGGCGGCAGCGCCCAGGGCTTCGGGGCCTGGAAGGCGCCGAACAGCAGCAGCGGCGTGCGCGAGCGCGGCGTCGTCTGCGTCCAGAATTTGGGCTCGAGCGCATAGCCGAGCTCATAGCTCGCATAACCCGCAAGATAGAGTCCGCGCTTCGAGGCCGCCTCCATGCGGGCGAAGGCGTCCTTGGCCTCGCGCGCCTCGCGGGCGACGATGATCTCCTCAGGCTCGCTGAAGAGCAGCGCGCGCCCGTCGCGCCCGTCCTCGAAGACGACATAAGGCCGCGCCGGCGCCTCGGTGCGCGTCGGGGTGTCGGGGCTGGCGTCGGCGTCGGGCATTTGGGGCGGGGCTCGTTTCACGGTTATTTACATCAGACCAGGGCGATGGGGTGAACAGGAATCTTGGGCGTATGCGCGAAATAAAGGGGAGAGGATTCGTTCATGCCCGGCCCGTCACCGGATCGACATCTGACGCCCTCACCTATTGAAGGTGGGGCGTTTCCGCAATCCTCGAATGATTGCGTCTCATGAACAGGTTTTGATCTTGCACGCTCGGCGGGCTATGGAGGACCATGTCCACTGGGCCCCAAAACGCGCAACCCCTGCGCATTCTCTTCGTCGGCGACGTGCTCGGCCGCTCAGGCCGCTCGGCCGTGACCCGCTACGTCCCGCGCCTGCGCGACAAATGGGCGCTCGATTTCGTGGTGTGCAACGGCGAGAACGCCGCCGGCGGCTTCGGCATCACCGAGGGGATCTGCGAGGAGATGCTGTTGGCCGGCGTCGATTGCGTAACGCTCGGAAACCATGCCTTCGACCAGCGCGAGACGCTCGTCTTCATCGAGCGTCAGCCGCGCCTGCTGCGGCCGATCAACTATCCGCCGGGAACGCCGGGGCGGGGCGCCAATGTCTTTCCCGCCGCGCGCGGCCAGCAAATTCTCGTCGTCAATCCAATGGGCCGCGTCTTCATGGACGCGATCGACGATCCCTTTGCCGCCATGGAGCGGGAGCTCGGGGCCTGCCCGCTCGGAACGGGCTGCGACGCCATCGTGGTCGACATGCACGCCGAGACATCGAGCGAGAAGATGGCCCTGGCCCATTTCTGCGACGGCCGGGCCTCGCTCGTCGTGGGCACCCACACCCATGTCCCAACCGCCGACGCGCAAATCCTGCCCGGCGGCACGGCCTACCTCACCGACGCCGGCATGACCGGGGATTATGATTCGGTCATCGGCATGGACAAGGACGAGCCGCTGCGCCGCTTCATCCGCAAGACGCCGGGCGCGCGCTACGAGCCGGCGAGCGGCGAGGCGACCTTCTGCGGCGTAGCGGTCGAGGTGGGCCACGACGGTCTCGCGACCATGATCGCCCCCGTCCGGCTCGGTGGGCGGCTGCGGCCTGAATGGCCCCAGGAATGGGGCGCGCCGTGAGCGGAGGGCGAGCGGGGCAGGGAATAGCAATACGGCGTTGTTATCCTCACCCGATACACGGGGAGGGAGCTGGGGCAATTTCGTTGGATTTCGTTCGCAGGTCGTGGCATTCTGGTCTTCGTGACCAGAAAAGTGAGAACCCGGCCGACAAAGTTGCCCCGCCCGCGAGGGAATCCTCCCTCCGGGAGCTGGCTGCTGCAAGACGCCAAAGCTCGCTTTAGCGAGCTGGTGCGTCGCGCCCATAGCGAAGGCCCGCAGCACATCACGGTGCATGGGCGCGAAGCGGTGGTGGTGGTCTCGGCGGAGGAGTTTCGGCGCCTCGAGGGAGAGCGCACAGGCGAACTGCTGATCGCCGCTCTACAGGCGTCGCCCCAACGCGAGATCGATATCGAGCCGAGGCGGGAGCGGATGCCGGTGCGCGACGTCGAGCTGTGAAGGGCTGGCTCCTCGATACGAATGTCCTCTCCGAGCTACGGCGCCCGAAGCCGGAGGCGAAGGTTGTCGCCTTCATCGCGGCGAAACCTCTCGATTTGCTCTATGTAAGCGCCGTATCATTCGCCGAAATTCGCTTCGGCATCGAATGCGTTTCCGAAGCCAACCGCCGCGCGGAACTGAACGATTGGCTGGCGCATAAGGTTCGCCCCATGTTCGAGCAGCGCGTCCTGCCCGTGAGCGAGGATGTGATGTTCAAGTGGCGCCTTCTTGTCGAGGATGGCCGGAAGGTCAGGCATACCTATTCGCAGCCCGACCTAATTATCGCGGCCACCGCGCTCCAGCACGGCCTGACCGTCGTGACCCGCGACACGAGCGACTTCGAAAGGGCGCGGGCGCCTGTGTTCAACCCGTGGGAAGGGGAGGGGGACTGAGCCGTGGCCGCTCGGCGGCGCCCCCGGCCGCTGTCTGTCGGATTTACCCCGCCGTCTGGCGGATTGCGCGCTGGGCGCGCCGACTCAGGGGCGGCTGAAGGCTGGGGGCGAACGCACCGCCGCCTCGGCCGCCATGCGCGCCTCCGCGAGTTCGCTAGCGCGCAGCTCCCGCAAATGCTTGACCATTTCGACTGGCGCCCGCTCGGGCGAGCCGGCGTCGAAGGGCGGCTGCGGGTCGTATTCGATGTTCAGCTGCAGCATTTTCGCGTGGTCCTCGCCGCGCAGCGCTGCCGCCAGCGTGAGGCCGAAGTCGAGCCCCGCCGTAACGCCGCCGCCGGTGATGCGATTGCGGTCGACGACCACCCGTCCCGCCGCCGGCTCGGCGCCGAAGAGCAGCAGCAGCTCGCGAGACATCCAGTGGCATGCGGCCTTGTAGCCCTGGAGCAAGCCGGCCGCGCCGAGCAGCAGCGATCCAGTGCAGACGCTCGTCACATAGCGCGCCCGCGCGCCCCGATCTGCGAGGAAGTCGAGCGTCATACGGTCACGCATGACCGGGACCGCGCCCTTGAGTCCGCCGGGGACGAATAGAACGTCGAGGTCTTTCGGGCAGGACTCGAAACCGTGATGCGCGGCGTAGCTTAGTCCGAGATCGCTCACGATCGGCGTTCGATCCTTCCAGACCAGGAAGGCGTCGGCGTCGCCAAAGCGCCGAAAAAAGGTCATCGGTCCGATAAGGTCCAGATCGAACATGTCCGGGTAAATCAGCATCGCAATCTGCAACATCGGCGACTCTTTGCACGCCCCGAGGGGGCGGGGTCTTGCGCGGGCTTGCTTGCGCGCCGCGCGCGAGATTAGGCTCGACCCCCGCCCTCTGAAAAGCGGCCGATAAGAATGCGCGATTCTCTTCGTCTTGCCTTCCTCCTGCTGATCTCGACCGGGCCGGCGCACGCCGCCTTTTGCGGCGACACAGGCGCAGGCTTCGATGTTTGGCTCGCGAATTACAAGCAAGAGGCGGCGGCGAAAGGGATGTCGCAAAGGACCCTCGACGCCGCTTTCGACGGCGTGTCCTACGATCGAAAGATCATCTCCCGGGACCGCGGGGCGCAAAGGGTCTTCAAGCTCAGCTTCGACAAATTTGCCGCCCGGCTGATTACGCCCTCGCGGTTGAGCCAAGGCCGCGATCTGCTCCAGCGCCACGCCGATCTCTTGCGTCGGATCGAAACGCGCTATGGCGTGCCCGGGCCTGTGCTCGTCTCGATTTGGGGCTTGGAGACAGGCTTTGGCCGCGACAATGGAAATTTCAACACCATCCAGGCGCTCGCCACCCTCGCCTATGACTGCCGCCGCTCCACGCAGTTCACGCAGGAGCTGAACGACGCGCTCACAATCCTTCAATCGGGCGACATGCCGCCCGCCCGAATGCGCGGCGACTGGGCTGGCGAGATTGGACAGACGCAGTTCATGCCCTCGTCCTATCGCAAATACGCCGTGGATTTCGACGGCGACGGGCGGCGCGACCTCATCCGTTCCACGGCGGACGCTTTGGCGTCGACCGCTAATTTCCTGCGCGGCAGCGGCTGGCGGGCCGGCGCCGGCTGGACCGAGGGCGAGGCGAACTTCCCTGTGTTCCTCGAATGGAACCAGTCGCGCGTCTATGCGCGGACGCTTGCGCTTTTCGCGACAAAGCTTGCGGAGGGGCGCTGACATGCCCGGCCGCTACTCGGAAGACGAACTCATCGCTCGCGTCTTCGCCCCTATCGCCGGGCCCGCGGCGCTGGGGCTCAAGGACGACGCCGCGCTTATCGAGGCCTCTGCCGAGCCGATCGTTGCAACGGTCGATATGCTCGTCGCGGGCGTCCACTTCTTCGCGGACGATCCGGCGGCGGCCATCGCGAAGAAGGCGCTGCGGGTCAATCTTTCCGATCTCGCCGCCAAGGGCGCGAAGCCCATCGGCTTTCTCCTGTCGCTCGCCCTGCAGAGCGATTGGACGAACGACTGGCTCGCGGCTTTCGCCGCCGGCCTCGCCGAGGATGCGCGAAGCTACGCCGCGCCGCTCATCGGCGGCGACACGACGGCGACGCCGGGGCCGCTCACGATCTCCATCACCGCGCTCGGCCGCGCGCCGCGCTTCGTGCCACGCTTGGGCGCCAAGCCCGGCGACGTCGTCTATGTGTCGGGAACGATCGGCGACGCAGCGCTTGGCCTCGCCTTGCGCAAAGACCCGGCGCTGGCGTCGCGCCTCTCGCCTCGGGCGCGCGCGCATCTCCTCGACCGCTACCTGCTACCGCGCCCGCGCCTCGATCTTGCGCCTCTCCTGTGCGCGCATGCGAGCGCCGCCATGGACGTCTCGGACGGCCTTGCGGGCGATCTTGCCAAGCTCTGCCGGGTCTCGGGGGTCGGCGCCGTGGTGGACGCGCCGCTGGTCCCCCTCTCGGAAGCGGCGCGCGAAGCGATCGCTCTCGCGCCCAACCTCCTTGAGACCGCGCTGACGGGCGGCGACGATTACGAGATCCTCTTTACGGCGAAGCCGGACTTTTCGCCGCCCGAGGGGACCGTCACGCGAATCGGAGAAATCCATTCAGGAACAGCGGATGCGCAATTTTGCGATGCAGCAAAAAAGCCACTGATTTTCGAGAGGTTATCCTTCAGCCACTTCTGAGCGGAACCGTCTGCGCCATTGCCGGAAGCGGCTCTTTCTGGCAAAAAGCGCGCGGAAAATTCTCGTGCACCCTGGCGCTCTGGCGGCTGGGAGGCGCTTCCTTTTTTCCGTTGCGCGACAGGCTCGTGGCGCAAACCGCTCGGCCGCCCTCCGGTCGAAAAACGAAAAGGCGAACCCAAATGGTCCTTTTTCTAACCATCATCTGCGGGCTCATGTCCGTCGCTTACGGCGTGAAGACGTCGCAGGAGCTACTTGCCGCCGACCCCGGCTCGCAGCGCATGCAGGAAATTTCCGGCGCCGTCGCCGAGGGCGCGCAGGCCTATCTCAATCGCCAATATAAAACCATCGGCTACGTCGGCGCGGCGATCTTCGTTCTGCTCGTTATTTTGCTGGGTTGGCCCGTGGCTTTCGGTTTTGCGATCGGCGCCGCGCTTTCGGGGGCGGCCGGCTATATCGGCATGAACGTGTCGGTGCGCGCCAATGTCCGCACCGCGCAGGCGGCGACGCAATCGCTGGCGGGCGGTCTCGACATCGCCTTCAAGGCGGGCGCCGTCACGGGCCTGCTGGTGGCGGGTCTCGCGCTGCTCGGCGTCGCTATCTATTATGCGATCCTCACCTGGTTCGCCGGCTATTCGCCCTCTGATCGCGTTCTTGTCGATGCGCTCGTGGCGCTTGGCTTCGGCGCCTCGCTGATTTCGATCTTCGCGCGTTTGGGCGGCGGCATCTTCACCAAGGGCGCGGATGT
>JAMBEQ010000089.1 GCA_024506175.1 Methylocystis sp. | reverse complement strand
CGCCAGCGCGCGCGGGCTGAGGGCGCGCGCATGACCCTCGTCCAGAGTCCCCGCCTCGATCATCTGCTGATCGCCGAGATGGTCGACGCCGGCGCGCGGGTGCTCGACGTCGGCTGCGGCGACGGGGCGCTTTTAAAGCTTCTTGCGCAAGAGAAGAATGTCGACGGGCGAGGCGTCGAGCTTTCCCAGCGCGGCGTCAACGAATGCGTCTCCAAGGGATTGTCGGTCATCCAGGGCGACGCCGATACGGACCTCGCCGATTACCCCGACGACGGCTTCGATTACGTGATTCTCTCCCAAACGCTGCAGGCGACGCGCCGTCCGCGCGACGCGCTGCGCAACATGCTGCGGATCGGACGGCGGGCCATCGTCTCCTTCCCGAATTTCGGCTACTGGCGCATCCGCGCGCAGCTCGCCTTGCGCGGGCGCATGCCGGTGACCGGCAATCTGGCCTATAGCTGGCACGACACGCCGAACATCCACCTGTGCACCATCCGCGACTTTGTGGAGCTCGTCGATGACCTCGGCGCCCGCATCGAACGCGGCGCCGCGCTCGATCAGGCCGGCGCGCCGATCCGCGTCAATGCGCCCTGGTGGGTTTGGAATCTCTTAGGCGAACAGGCCATCTTTCTTCTGGAGCGCGACGCGCCTGCGAAACAGCTCCGCGCGGACTGACGACGGCGTTTCCCACAGCCGTGCGACTGTTTGTCCCGCGCGTTCGGCTTCCGCCGGGCTCCCAATCGCGTTAGCCTGCGTCTTCGAACGGATCAGCCCCCCATTGAAAGGGGCTAACGGCTCCGAACAAGCCTCGGCGAACGAGACGGCGCGAAGGAAATTTCGCGAAAGGGGAGACCTTGGCGTGGCGACACAGGCGGGAGACAACGCGCTCCGTTACGCTCAACCGCGCAGGGGCCGAGTGAACCGCCGCTCCTCGCGCGCAACTGTCTCCGAACCGCCGACGCTGCGCGATTTGCAGCTTTTCGCTTCTGTTGATAACGAGACGCTTTCGCGCTTGGCGCTCGAAGCGAAGGTCGAAAGCTTCGAGGATGGCGCTGTGATCTTCCGCCAAGGGGATCTCGTGAGCGCGATCACGATCGTCCTGCACGGCTACGTCAAAGTCTTGCGGATCGCCTCCTCGGGCGACGAGACTCTCGTCAGCATCAGCTCGGACGGCGAAACCATCGGCGAGCCGCCGTTCAACGCAAGCGAAACCTATCGCGTCTCAGCTGAAGCGATTGGACCGACGTCTGTTCTCAAGTTTCCGGCGTCGCGTTTTTCGCGGATGATGAAGGAATCTCCCTCGCTTTGCACAGCCGTTGTGCAGGACGCGAAGGACAAAATCGCGGCGCTGATCACCGAGATCGAGACGCTCAAGGCGCAGAACGCCGATCAGCGGTTGGCGAACTTCATCCTTTCGCTCTGCCCGCCCGGGCAAGATCACTGTCGCTTCCGGCTGCCTTACGACAAAAGGTTGATTGCAGCGCAGCTGGGCGTGAAGCAGGAAACCCTCTCCCGCGCTTTCGCCAAGCTGCGGGAATGTGGCGTGCGCACCGAGACCCGCGACGTGCTGGTCGAAAGCGTCTCGCGCCTTGCCAGCCAATGCGGCCAGCTCGGCCGGCCGCCCCGGCTTCCCTCGGAAAGCAGCGACCGCGAAGACGCGGCGTAAACGCCCCTCCTTGACCCCGATAGCTTCGCCCTTGATAGATTTCCCCGGGAAAAGGGGGAGAAGGCAGTGTCGGACAAAAACGCTACAATTTTCGTCTGCGTGTCATGCCGTGACGAGGGCGATCCAGAGCGCCGTCCGGGCGCGGTTTTTCTGGACGCTTTGCGGGCGCGGCTAAAAGAGCGCGATCTTCCGATCCGTGCGGAATCCGTCGAATGTCTCGCCGTCTGCAAAAGACCGGCGACGATCGCCCTCGCGGGCGAGGCCAAGTGGACCTATGTCATCGCCGATCTCGACGTGCAGGCGAACGTCGACGACGTGATCGAGTCCGCGCTGCGTTTCGCCGAAAGTGAGAACGGCATCGTCGCGTGGAAGGATCGGCCGGTCTGCTTCAGGAAGGGCGTTGTTTCGCGCACGCCGCCGCTCCCCTAGCGCGCTTTCAGCTCGCATGGAGCCATGCGAGCGATAAGAAATCGCGCAAATCAAAAGGAACGCATTCTCATCGCAAAAGTCTGTCAGCTTTTGCGGAATGCGCTCCAACTGAGAAGAAATCGCGCGCCGCCATCGCCGGCTCGCAGGCGATGGCGGCGCCGCTCTGGAGATTTACTTCTTGGCGGCGTTCGCTCGCTCGATGGCAGTTGTGATCAACGCGCGGGCGTCGGCAGCGTCGCCCCAGCCGGCGACCTTGGCCCATTTCCCGGGCTCGAGATCCTTGTAATGCACGAAGAAGTGCTCGATGCGCCGCCAGGTCATCTCCTGGAGGTCGGTGTAATTGTGCACGTCCACATAGCGCTGGGTGAGGCGCGGCGACGGCACCGCGACGATCTTTTCGTCGCCGCCCGCTTCGTCCGTCATGCGCAGCACGCCGATCGGCCGCACGGCAATCACGGCGCCGGGGGCCACCGGGCGCGTATTGGCGACGAGCACGTCGCAGGGGTCGCCGTCGTCGGAAAGCGTATGGGGGATGAAGCCGTAGTTTCCGGGATAGCGCATCGCCGTATAGAGGAAACGGTCGACAAAGAGCGTGCCCGACGCCTTGTCGAGCTCATATTTGATCGGCTCGCCGCCGAGCGGCACTTCGACGACGACATTGACTTCATGCGGGGGGTTCGCGCCGATCGGAATGGCGTCGAGACGCATACGTTTCGCTCCGGTTTTCGAGAAGACGCGCGCGGGGGAGGTTCGCGCGCGAGATGAATCGCGGCTGGACCTATCATTAATTGAGGGCGGACTCTAGGGCGCCTGCCACGCTGCCGGGCTCGATCGCATGACACCCAATGCAAGCGGAAAGCGGGCTAGCGTTTTTCGCCCTCGGCCGCAGCGACGGCGGTCGCCGCGCGCTCCGCGGCCGCCTGCATGTCCTCCTGGGGGAGCCGGCCGACGAGGACGAAAGCGAAGCCGCCGGCGCGCCATTCTATCGCCGTGACGTCCCTCCCCGCTCGCGGCGCCAACGGAGCCACGCTCGCCTCGGCGCGCTCGAAATAAAGGGCGACGCGGGGGCCGTCTGCGCGCTCGTAGATCAGCAGACCGGCGGGCGCGGCCAAGCCGGGCGTGACTCGGCCGCCAATGAGACGGAGCCCAAGCGCTGCAAGATCGGGCGGCCGGGAAAAGCCGACCCGCTCATCGAGCCAGGCGACGAGTTCGCCCCGACGCGAAATATCGACCTCGACCGGCCGGGCGTCGGAGACATAGGTGGCGTAGGCCAGCCCGGCGCGACCGGCGTAGCTTTGGGCCGGCGCGGCTGTGACGGGCGCGCGCGGCGCGTCGTTGCGCCCCGCGACGACGAGCGCCGCGAGGCCGGCGACAGCCGCGCCGGCAAGCAAAGTCACTATGGTGGTAAGCGCCGCCTGTCGGCGGCGGCTGGCCCGAATTTCATCCAACCTCAGGGTGGGGCGGGAAGCGCCAGGCCGCCCCCAGTGGATGGCGCCGGTTTCGATCGGCGCTTGCTGAGGCCCCGATGTGCGCGTCGCGGCGTCCTTCAACGAGAGCGGCAGCATTTCCAGGGCGACCGGCTCGAAGGCTGCGCGCAGAGCGGCGTTCTGGCGCCGCCACCCCTCGACGAGGGCCGCGTCGTTGGGATGGGATAAAAGATGATCCTCGACCTTGCGGCGGCGCTCGGCGTCGAGCTCGCCATCGACGAGGGCGTGGAGATCAGCATCCCCGATCGTGCCGGATGAGCTCAAGACCAGCCTATTTCACGATGCGCAAATGAGAGGCGGCGCGGCGCGCGCCAGTCTCGATGTCAGCTGGCGGCAGACCGACGGCCCCGAGCGACGCTCGCGCGCGCATGAGTCGCGCCAGCAGCGTCTCTCGCGGCGCGCCGACGATGCGGGCGGCCGCGGCATAACCCAAGCCCTCGAGCGAGACGAGGAGCAGAGCGGCTCGGTCTTCGAAAGAAAGCTCCGCCAGCCCGTGGACGACCGGAGGATGCCGCGGGGCGGGACGCTGCGTATTGATCAACCGCTTGGCCGCCATGGCGGTGAGCGCTGCATAAGCTTCGATCCGCGCCTCCAGAAGATCCGCCGGACGCAATTCTTTGGCGCGAATGCGCGCCCCGACGCTCTGCAGGGCGCTTTGCACCAATTCGTCGGACAACGCATGGCCGGCCCCGGCGCAAAGCGCCCGGGAATAACGACGCAAGGCAGGCGCTTCGTCGTTGAGCCCTTCGAGAATCTCGGCCTTCTTCCCCATCCGCGGCCCGTTTTTCTTTACTGCCCCGTTAGTGGCGTTCCCTATCGAATGATAGGTCAAACTGCGGCAATTGGCCATGGGCGCATGATAGCATTTTTGCCGAGCTGACACGGCTCTGCTCAGGGTTTCCTTTACATAGAATCCACGCTAAAGGGCGCGAAGACATCATGAACCTACCGGAAATGGACGCCCCCCGATGACCGAGCAAACCGCGCCCGCCGCTTTCGCTGGAATTCTCGCCGGAAAGAAAGGCCTGATCCTCGGCGTGGCCAATAATCGCTCGATCGCCTGGGGCATCGCCAGGGCCTGCGCCCAGGCCGGGGCCGAGCTCGCGCTGACCTACCAGATCGAGGCGTTGGAAAAGCGCGTGCGTCCGCTCGCCTCGGAGCTCGGCGCCCATGTCGTCGGCCGCTGCGACGTCGCAGAGCCCGAGACGATCAACGCTGTTTTCGCCGAATGCGAGAAGCTGTGGGGCAAGATCGACTTCGTCGTCCATTGCCTCGCCTATTCCGACAAGGACCAGCTCGACGGCCGCTACGTCGACACCACGCTCGACAATTTCCTGATGTCGATGAACATCTCCTGCTACAGCTTCACGGCCATCGCCCAGCGCGCCGAAAAGCTGATGCCGGAGGGCGGCTCGCTGCTCACGCTCACCTATTACGGCGCCGAGAAATGGATGCCGCATTACAATGTGATGGGCGTCGCCAAGGCGGGGCTCGAGGCCTCGGTGCGCTATCTCGCCGCCGATCTCGGCGTCAAGAACATCCGCGTCAACGCCATTTCCGCCGGCCCGATCAAGACCATGGCGGCGTCCGGCATCGGCGACTTCCGCTATATCCTGCGCTGGAACGAATACAACTCGCCGCTGCGCCGCGTCGTGACGATCGAGGAAGTCGGCGAGAGCGCCGTGTATCTCCTCTCGCCGATGGCGCGGGGCGTCTCCGGCGAAATCCTGCATGTCGACGCGGGCTATCATGTCGTAGGCATGATGAACCCGAGCGCGGCGCCGAAGATGGCCGATTT
The DNA here is from genome assembly GCA_024506175.1 of Methylocystis sp. Classification (GTDB taxonomy): domain Bacteria; phylum Pseudomonadota; class Alphaproteobacteria; order Rhizobiales; family Beijerinckiaceae; genus Methylocystis. The sequence continues at coordinate 5,508 of JAMBEQ010000089.1, read as the reverse complement.
GCTGGCGCTGTTGCCGCAGGAGAAGTGAGGGGGGCAACGGGCTCGCCCGGATTTTCATTAGCGGCGCATGTGGCCTTAGCAGTCACGTGCGCCTTTTCTTTGGTCAGCTTACGAACCTAGTTCTACTGAGATACAGCTTATCGCGTGCGCCTTGCCAAGGCGTATCTTTTTTGATACATTGCGCCATATTTTGAATGACTCGCAGCTTTGAACCGATCCCGCTCCGTTTCTGGCGCTCGACCACAGGTCGCGAGCCGCTGCGTGAATGGCTCAACGATCTGCCTTTAGAGGATCGCCGCGTGATTGGGCGCGACATGATGAAAGTGCAGTTCGGTTGGCCGATTGGCCTTCCGCTCTGTCGCCCCTTGAGCGACGGGCTATGGGAAGTCCGGTCGGCCGACCCAGCAAGTGGGAGGCGCGCGTTTTATTTGGGTTTCACGATGGCGAGCTGATTGCGCTGCATGCCTTTTTCAAGAAGACGCAACGCTCGTCGCCAGAAAAGCTGACGCTTGCTCGGCAAAGGCTGAAGGAGATCGAAGCGTGACCAAGAACCAAAATCGGCATGTCGGCTCGACCTTCGAGAGCTGGCTCGACGAACAGGGCATCCGCGAGGAAGTCACCGCCGCCGCGATCAAGGAAGTGATCGCCGCCCAACTCGCCGCGGAGATGAAGAAGAAGGGCATCACTAAGGCGCGCATGGCCGAGATGATGGAAACGAGCCGCGCCCAGATCGACCGGCTGCTCGACCCGAAGAGCAATAGCGCGACATTGGAGACGCTGGTGCGAGCGGCGAAGGTGCTCGGACGACAGTTACGGCTTGAGTTAGTGTGACGTCCGAGCGCGAAATCAGAGTCCGCACGTCTGCTAGACGGCATTCCTGCCACTAGTCAGGAATAGCCATACTTGGACAACGAGGACAAAAACTAACCGTTGCGATTGGGCGCATTCATGTATTGGCTGCATGTATGCGCCAGACTGGAGTTAATGGCCCTCACACCCCATCCGGCCGTCCCACCATCGCCACCAGCAGCCCGCCGTCGCCGAAGAGCTTCTTCGCCGCGCGCTTGCAGTCCTCCATGCCGACAGCCGCGATCTTGCCGTTGCGCTCGTCGAGATAGCTCGGCTCGAAGCCGTCCATCTGCAGATGCACGAGCTGGCTCGCGATCTTCGTCGAGGTGTCGAAGCGCAGCGCATAGGAGCCGATAAGATATTTCTTCGCCTTGTCGAGCTCTTCCTCGGTCGGACCCTCTTCTGCAAAGCGGCGCACTTCTTCCTCGATGACGCGCAGCGCCTCGCCGGCGCGCTCGTTCTTGGTCGCGGCGGCGCCGATCAGCATCGGGCAGCGGTCATATTCGTTGAGCTGCGAATAGACGCTATAGGCCATGCCGCGCTTCTCGCGCACTTCGCGGAAAAGCCTCGCGGTGAAGGTGCCGCCGCCGAGGATGTGGTTGGCGACCACGACAGCGAAATAATCCGGATCACGCTTCGTGACGCCGGGGCGCCCGAAGCGGATGGTGGTTTGGGGAATATCCAACGTCACCACTTGGCACGCGCCCACGCCGGCGAGCGTGATCGGCGCAACCTCCGCCAGATCGTTCTCGGTCGCCAGGGCGCCGAACGTCGAGTCGAGACGGTCGGAGAGCGTCTTGGCGTCTATGGCGCCGACGACGGCGATCTTGAGATCCTTCTTCGCCAATAGCCGCTCCCGCAAGGCCACCAGGTCCGGCCGCGACAGGGTCTCGATCGACGAAAGGTCGCCGCGCACAGGACGGCCGTAGGGATGACCGGGAAAGGCCGCCTCGCGGAAAGCCTTGGCGGCCATGGCGTCCGGCTCGTTGGCGTCGCGCTTCAGCTCCGCTGCGAGCTGGCTGCGCACCCGCGCCACGTCGGCCTCCGCAAGATGCGCGTCGAGCAGCGCCAGCTTGAGAAGCGCGAAAGCCGCGTCGGTGTTCTTAGACAGTGTCTGCAGGTGCCCCGAGATTGAATCCCGATCGGCGCCGAAACCGATATGAATCGCAAGCTCGTCGATGGCGCGATGGAAACCGCGCGCGTCATAAGGGCCGGCGCCCTCGTCGAGCAGGCCGGCGAGCAGAGTCGCGAGGCCGGGCTTGTCGGCCGGGTCCTGGGCGGCGCCGCCGCGTAGCGAAAATTCCAGCGCGACAAGCGGCACGGCGTAGCTCTCGACGAGCCAGGCGGTGATTCCGCCAGGCGTGACGATCCGTTGCACATGCTCGGCGCGGGAGGCCATGGAGACGACGGGGGCGTGGGCGGTCATGCTAAGTTCCAAAAAGAGAAGGGCCGGAGCGGCGCGCTCCAGCGATAGGGCTCAGGCCTCTTCGTCGGCCGGCAGCAGAAAGCCGGTGACGGCGCGGCGCTTGTCCAGCCATTTTCTCGCGGCGGCGGTCACATCGGCGGCGGTCACCGCCTCCATGCGCTCAGGCCAGGCGGCGACGTCTTCGATCGTCAGTCCCGTCGCCAGCGCCTCGCCATACCAGCGGGCGAGCGAGGCCTGGCTATCCTGCGCATAAATGGCGTCGGCGACGAGCCGCGTCTTTGCGCGGCGCAGATGGTCCTCGTCGATGGGCTGCTCGATGAAGCCCCGGATGACGCCGTCGATCGCCCGATCGAGCTCCTCGAGCGAGACGTCCGGCGCGGGCGTCGCGTACACCCAGAGGCGCGTGTCGTCGACCGCCGAGCCCAGATAATAAGCCCCGGCTCCGACCGCAAATTTTTCTTCGACCACGAGGGTCTCGTAAAGCGCGCTGGTCGCCCCGCCGCCGAGCATATGGGCGAGCGTTTCGAGCGCCTCGGCCTCGCCCGGCGCGGCGGTCTTGTAAGAGGGCACGAGGAAGACCCGCTCATGGGCGGGCTGCTCGACCTTCTCGTCCGAGAGCGACACCAGGCGGTGCGCGCGATGCGGCGGCTCCTTCGTGCGATTGCGGCGCGGCGGCTCTGCGCGCGCGGGGATTTTGCCGTAGGTTTCCTTGGCGAGGCGCAAGACGTCCTCCGCCTCGACATCGCCCGCGACGATCAGAGTCGCGTTCTCCGGCGTGTAGAAGCGGCGGTAGTAGTCGAGCGCGTCCTCGCGGTTCAGGGTCTCGATCTCGTGAAGCCAACCGATGATTGGCGTGCCATAGGGGTGGTGCGCAAAAAGCGCCGCCTGCACCGCTTCATCGAGCTGCGCGGAGGGGTCGTTGTCCGTGCGCATGCGCCGCTCCTCGAGCACGACGTCACGCTCCGGGGAAACCACCTCGTCGGTCAGAAGCAGATTTGCCATCCGGTCGGCCTCGAACGCCATGAGCGTTTCGAGATGCTCCTTGCCGATGCGCTGAAAATAGGCGGTGTAATCATAGCTGGTGAAGGCGTTTTCCTGGCCGCCGAGCTCGGCGACGAGATCCGAGAATTCGCCTTGCGGATGGTTCTTGGTGCCCTTGAACATCAGATGTTCGAGGAAATGGGCGATGCCGGACTTGCCGATCGGATCATCGGCCGAGCCGTTCTTATACCAGACCATATGGGTGACGACGGGCGTTCGGGCGTCGGGAATAACGACGACCTCTAGGCCATTGTCGAGCTTGAAATTCGAGATGTTGGCGCTGGCGTCGGCCGAGTCGCCGGCTGCGCCCGGCTTGTGCGGGGCAGTCGGCGACGCAGTGGAAGAGGACATCGACGGGCCTTTCTGGCGGCGCGCGGCCGCCGGAATAACAAGAACTAATCCCCTATATAGGCCCAAACGATCACTGCTGAAACTCACTCCTTGCCGCCGACTTCCTTCGACATGAAGGGCAGGTAAAAGTGGTGTTGGGACTGGGCTTGTTGCTGCCCTGGCGCAGGCTTCGAAGCCGCAGCGCTCCCACCGTTTATGTAAGTCATAGGATTCCACCAATCGCCCTTGCGGGCGTCCGGATCAGCGATCAAGCTCGCATCCTTGGTGGGGCGGCGATAACCAGCCGGCGGTTCGGTCAGCATGCGGCGGCCGGGCTCGTCGAGCGCCGGGGCGTCCGAGCTCGCGCCGATCGAAAGGGTGCGCTCGAGCAGCCCCGGCTTGCGCTCTTCGGTCACGGCGCCCTGAACTCTTGCGTAGCGGTCGGAATTACGATGGCGCGTCGTGGCGGCGTCCACCGGCCAGCCGGCGGGACGCTCGGCGCTCTCCCTCGGTGAAGGCAACTCGCCCGCGCGCGGCGGAAGCACAAGCTTGGGACGCTCGCGATAATCTATGCTGGCGGCCGTAGGATCGGACGAAACGCCCACAAGCTCCATCACCGAACCGATCGTCGACTTGTCGTCAGCGGCCTGGGCGGGCGCGCCAGCGACCGCGGCAAGACCGGCGAGCGCAAGAAGGCCGCCACGCCAAGACCCTGCGAGCTTCATCATTTCAACTCCTTGCCCGGAACGCCGGCGCGCGCGGAGGCGCCGCCAGCCATGGCCAATCGTAACAATGCGCCTGCCTTATTGGCGATTTAGTGGCGTTTGCGCAAGCTGGCGGGGTCTTCGGGCTGCGGCGCGAACAGGCTTTCGAAAAGAAGCAACGCCACTCCCGCGGTGATGGCCACGTCTGCGACGTTGAAAACGTAGTTGGCGAGGGGCCCCACGGGCAGCGTCGTGTGGAGATAGAAGAAATCCGCGACGGCGCCCCGCGTGAGGCGATCGGCGGCGTTGCCAAGCGCCCCGCCGATCACGAGGCCGACGGCGAGCGTGGTCAGCGGGCGTTGAGCGCGCCACATCCACCAGAACAGGCCGGCGACGATGGCGCTCTGGCCCGCGAGCAGCAAGGCCCACCCGAAGCCCTCGTGCGCCGGAAAGAGTGAATAGGAAATCCCATAATTCCAAGACAGGACGACATCGAGGAAAGGCGCCAGAGTCACCGGCTGCCGACCTTCGATGCCGAAGACGTGCAGCATCCAATATTTATGAGCCTGGTCGGCCAGCGCGGCGACAAGCGCGGCGAGGAGGCCGAGGGCGCGAGGCATGGTGAACAGCGGGGGCAAGCAGAGGTCCCGAGCATGGTTGCGGGCGCCTTCGGCGGCGTCCGCAGTCATCTTTACCTTTCCGGCGCGCCCGCCGCTAGGGCGAGCGCTGCGCCATGGCCATGTGAAGGTACAGGGCGAGGGAGCGTCCCTTGGGCCAAGGCGGCATGGGACGGAACGACGCCCTGAACAGCATAAGGCGTCAGGCTGGCGAGCCTCTGCGCGCCCTTCCTGCCCGCGCCTAAGAATCTTGACATCGGCGCTGGCGAGCCATATCTCCACGCGGTTGGCACTCGTCGTCAGAGAGTGCCAACAATTTCGCTTATGGCTTGCATCGGGCGGAATTTCCCGCCCGACGCGCAGAAAAGGAAGACATTACAATGGCGTTCCGTCCCCTGCACGACCGGGTCGTGGTCAAGCGCATCGAAGGCGAAGAGAAGACCAAGGGCGGCATCATCATCCCCGACACCGCCAAGGAAAAGCCGCAGGAAGGCAAAGTGATTGCTGCGGGCCCCGGCGCCCGTGACGAGAGCGGCAAGCT
>JAMBEQ010000088.1 GCA_024506175.1 Methylocystis sp. | reverse complement strand
TGCGCCATTGCAGCGATTCATTTGGCGCCTCGGCGGGCGCCTTGGCGCCGGAACCGTCGCGGACAAACTCTTTGGAGGGCACAAGCGAACCATCGGGGCGGAACAAATTGACCCAATCGCCGAAATGTTCGCTTTGCGTCACCCCCTGAACCAAGCCCCAATCGCTGCGCGCGGCCATGGCCTTTACGACCAGATCGTCGTACCAGGCGTGAACGATCAACGATAGCTGCTCCTGCGTCGCAAGCCACTGATGAAAGCCGCTAGGCTCGCAGCTGTTCGAGAAGGCTTTCGCCATGAGACAGGTGAGCGTCTTGCGGTGCTTGAAGTTCTCGATATATTGCGAAGCCGCCGTCAGATTGTTGCGAATTTTGTGCGGAACCGTCGCGCCGGCGACAAGCTCCTGCACGAGTGTTTCGGGAAGCGACGCTGGCGCCGCTTCCCCGGGGAGGCCGGTCACACCCGGCCCCAGATAAGGAATGACGTCGCCTCGACGAAAGGCCTGTACAATTTCACTGAGCATGCTTCAAATCCTCTCGCCAATCGGTCGACGTTTTAGTCTTACTGAAGAACGGCGGCCTTGAGCGCCGTGACTTCATCGGGGGAGAGGCGGAAGACGCCGCGACCGCCCGTTAGCGCCTGAAAATGATTTGCAGCCTTTTCGGTGAGCTTCTTGAACCATTGATCGGGCGTGAGGCTTGTAGGACGCTCCTGGATCTCGAGCACGGTGCCGTCATTGTTGAAGCGGACGTGGATCAGGATTGTGTCTGTCACTTTTGTCTCCTTTGTCAGTCTAGAAGCCGGAACCAAAGCCCAGCAACTCGACTGTTACATTTTCCGCGCCGAGCATAGCCTGACAGGCAAGACGGGATTTCGAGCCAACGCCTACAATAGAGTCGAGCTTCTCATTTTCGACTCGCGTCGTCTTCGATAGGCTTTTCTTGCCCTCCTGCACGAAGACATGACATGCGCCGCATTTTGCTTCGCCGCCGCATTTGCTAACAATCGCTTCGCCCGCCGCGAGAATGGCGTCGAGAAGACGGCTCCCAGTCGCGGCTTCCACTGTCTTGCCCGCGGGGAGAATGGTCACGGTAGGCATTTTATGCGCTCCTTGCGTGTTGGGGTCCTAATGGCCGTTAAAGGTAGATGGCTGTGCCGGCGCCGACGTTGATCGAGGCGTCCTTCATCGTGCCGACGATGAACGCGACCTGATCCTCGCTGAGATGCGCATGGAAGGGCAGGGCGACGGCGCGATCGGCCACCTTCTCGGTGACGAAGAGATCGCCGCGCCGATAGCCGAGATCGAAGTAGTAGCGCTGTAGATGGAGTGGACTCGAGAAGGCCGCACTTTCGATCTTCTCCTGGCGGAGATCGTCAATGATGGCGTCACGGCTCGAGCGCGAGAAACGCGTGCCTAGATGCACGACATAGAGGAACCAGTGGACCTGATCGACTTCCGGCGCCACGTAGGGGTCCTTGATGCCCTCGAAGGAGCGGACATATTCGAGATAGTAGCGCTCCACGCGTTTGCGGCGTGCGAGCAGCAGCTCGATCCGACGCAATTGCGCGAGGCCGAGGGCCGCGGCAATGTCCGACAGCCCGGCCTGCAGGGGCGGCGAGGCGCCGAGCACGACAGAGGAACGCTCCTCCACCTTGCGGCTGCGAAGCCGACGCAGCATAGTCGCGACGTCGTCACTGTCGGTGACGATCATCGCTCCTTCTCCTGAGATCAGTCCGCCCGGCTGCGAAAAGTCGAATAGCGAGCAATCGCCGAAGGAGCCGACCAGCTTGCCTTGATAGACAGAGCCGATCGCCTCGGTCGAGTCTTCGACTAGCGCGAGATTATGTGAGGCCGCGATCTCGCGCAGCGGGCCCCAAGGCGCCGGATGGCCGTTGGTGTTGCCGGCGACGATCGCGCGGGTTTTCTCGGTGATCGCTTTGCGCGCCTTTTCTGGGTCGAGCGTGCCAGCCCAGTAGTCAATGTCCGCGAAGACGGGGCGCGCGCCGGCATGCGCTATGGCGTGCGTTGTTTCACGGAAGGAGTAGGATGAGGCGAGGACTTCGTCGCCTGCGCCGACGCCGATGGCGCGCAGGATCAGCAGGAGGCCGATCGTCCCGCTCGATACCGCGACCGCATGTCTGCGGCCGATATAGCGGCCGAACTCTTCTTCGAAACGATCAACGACGTCGCCCTGTGACAGACGCTCGGATTGCAGAATCTCCACAACAGCTTCGAGATCGGTCTGCGTAAGGTCCGGATCATTCAGGGGCAGAAGCGTCGTCTTCATGAGGCGCCTCCATTGGGAGCAAGCGCGATGCCGGTCGCCCGGCCCGGGTCCTGGGTGATCTTCCAGCAATGATCGCGGCCGTCGATCAGAAAGATCGAGCAGTTTTCGTATGTTCGGAAAGGCGTCTCATCGCGCATGTCGAGCGCGTCGCAGCGCGTGACCATGAGCCCCGGCGCAAGCTTGCGAAGCGCGGTGAGCGTCTGCGAGTCGGCGCCGGCGGAGGCCAGAACCGCATCGATTT
>JAMBEQ010000087.1 GCA_024506175.1 Methylocystis sp. | reverse complement strand
AAGCCAAGACCAAGCGCAACGAGCCGGAGAAGGTCGCGCCCCAGGACGATAAGCCGCAAGGGCTGAAGGACGCCGAGGACGACGCCGACGGCGACAAACCGCCCGCGCCTACGACAGACAAGCAGGTGGAGGACAAGCCCGACGCCGAGATCGTCGAGCGCGCGGAGAAGACGCCCAAGCCAACGGAAAAGCCCGAGCCCGAGGAGAATAAGCCCGCAAAGAAGGGCGAATCCATGTCGATCGCCGATCAGGTGGCGGCGCTCGCCCCCTTGCCGGACTTCAAGCTCGCGGCGCCGCCCAAGCCTTCGCCGGTGGCCGGCGGCCAGGCGAAGACGACTTATCTCACGATCCTCTACGGACTGATCATGCCCCACATGCGCATTCCGCCGCGCGTGCGCGAGATGCAGATGCCGTCGAAGGGGGTGGTGGCGTTTTATATCGACGAGCTGGGCAATCTCACCCATCAGGCGGTTTACAAGAGCAGCGGCATTCCAGACCTCGACTCCGCCGCGCTCGCGGCGGTGCGCGCCGCCGCCCCGTTCCCGCCGCCGCCGCGGGGACTGCCGCATTCCATGCTGTTTACTTACGCGACGAAGTAAGTTGCCGACCCTCCGCCGTCATTGCGAGGAGCGAAGCGACGAAACAACCCAGGGGCGGTGAAGCGGCTCTGGATTGCTTCGCTCCGCTCGCAATGACGGCTGCTGACGCTTAGGCTAGTGCAATCGCGGACACGAGTCGCCCGTAATCCGGCTCCTGTCGATGCACGCTGCGGCGGTAGCTGAAGCAGCGCGCCGCATCCGCGTAAGTGTCGACGCCCAGCGCCTCGAAGGAGGCGACCTCCAGCCGTTCGACCCGACAGGCGATGAAGCCCTGCAGGTCGAACATCGAGTGGCCCTCGCGCCGCGAGGGCGCGAAGAAACGGGCGTAGCTGGCGTCGTGCTGTATAAAGCGAGCGGAAAACTCCGGACCGACCTCGTAGCTCGTCGCGCCGATCGCGGGCCCCAGCGCGATATGGATGTCGGCGCGGCGCGCGCCTTGCGCCTCCATGGCGAGGATGGTCGCTTCGATCATGCCCGTGAGGGCGCCCTTCCAGCCGACATGACAGGCGCCGATGACGCCCGCGCGCGCGTCGGCGAAGAGCAGCATGCCGCAGTCGGCGCCAGTGACGCCGAGGGCGAGAGAGGCTTCGCGCGTGACGAGCCCGTCACAGCGTGGGCGCGCGTCCGGCGCCCAGGGCTCGCTGACGGCCAACGCGTCGGCGGAGTGGATTTGATAAGGCACCAGCAGCCGCTCGGCGGGCACACCGACCTTCGCGGCCATCCGGGCGCGGTTTTCAGAAACTCGCGCGGGCTCGTCCTGCGAGCCGACGCCGCCGTTCAGCGACCCATAGACGCCTTCCGACACGCCGCCCTCGCGCGTGAAGAAGGCATGGCGCACGCCCGGCAGGTCGAGGTTATGGGCGGTAAGGGCGGGGGGGATGGTCATTGTGAATCCTAGCCAAGCATCCCGTCATTGCGAGCGGAGCGAAGCAATCCAGGGGGCAGCTACCATGACTCTGGATTGCCTCGTCGCTTTGCTACTCGCAATGACGACAGATCACACGATGAACCCCGGCATGTCCGGCATGTCGGGATGCGTTACGGCCATCACCTTGAACAGTTCGCCCATTTGATGGCGCGGATCCTGTGTGCCCGTAAGACGGTGGAAGGCGCTTGCGATCGACTGCTGCTGCTCCGGCGTCGCGCGCCTCATCAGCGCCTCGGCGCGCCGCTCTATGCCGAGTTGCAGAAGGAAATGCGCCTGCGTGACCGGCCCCATCACCTTGGCGCCGGCCGCCTTGGCGGCGCGCCCCAGCGCGGCGAAATCGACATGGGTGGTGAGATCGGCTTCTCCGGGCGAAGCGAGCGGGTCGACATAGGCGTGTTTCGCGACCGCCTGCAGACTGTCCCCCAGCGAGGTTTCGAGATAGCCGTAGTCAATGACGAGCAGCGCGCCGCCTTCGCGCACGAGCCGCGCGGCGATCTCGCCCATGATGCGCTGCGCGACAGCGCTCACTTCGATGATCGAGCCTTCGCGGGCAGGGGCGTTCAATGACGATTCGACCGTGTCCGGCAGGCCGAAGACCAATTCGCCCATGGCGTCGACGCCCACGAGCCGCTCGCGCCACCCTTGGGCCGTATTGACGTAGTGGCGCACCGGCAGCGCGTCGAAAAATTCATTGGCGAGAATGAACGCCGGGCCCGGCGGCGTGTCGGCGACGTCGGCGCTCCAGCTTACTGGCTTGCCGGCGTTGGCGAGCGTGCGCTCCTGGACGGCGCGCAGCCTCGGGCTCGTTTCGACGAGATGCACGCTGACCGCCTCGAGAAAGGCCGGCGCGATCCGCGAGACGCGCAAGACGTCGGACATCAGGGTTCCGCGTCCGGGGCCGAGCTCGATCAGCCGCGCCGGCGAGGGAGACCCCGCCAGGCGCCAGGCCTCGCTCGCCCAGACGCCTACGAGCTCGCCGAACATCTGGCTGATTTCCGGCGCAGTGACGAAATCGCCCGCCGCCCCGAAAGGATCGCGCGTCATGTAATAGCCGTGGCGCGGATGGCCGAGGCAAAGCCCCATGTATTGTTCGAGCGTCATCGGCCCTTCATGGGCGATCGTCGCGGCGATTTCCTGTTTCAGGGCGGTCATGCGAACGCGCTCCGACGGCGCAGCGAGAAAACGAGAATGGCCGCGCCGATAAAGACGAGCGGCGCCGACAGCGTCATGCCCATTGTAAGCCCGTTGGGCAGGGCTTCCTGCACCGGGTCCGGCTCGCGAAAGAATTCGCAGAAGATGCGCGCGAGGCCGTATCCGACGCCGAAAAGCCCCGTCACCATCCCTGGCCGCTTTAAGGCGCCGCCGCGCGCCGCAAGCCAAACGAGGGCGAAGAGCGCGAGGCCTTCGAGCCCCGCTTCATACAGCTGGCTCGGATGGCGGGGCGCGTCGCCCGCGCCCGGAAAGACCATGGCCCAGGGAACGTCTGTCGGCCGGCCCCACATCTCCGGCTTGATGAAATTGGCGAGGCGGCCAAAGAAGATGCCGATCGGCGCGACGGCCGCGCAAATGTCCGAGATCGTGAGGAAGGGCAGCGCGTGTGCGCGCGCGAAAAGCCACATGCCAGTCACACAGCCGATGAGCCCGCCGTGAAAGGCCATGCCGCCTTTCCAGGTTTGAAAAATTTCCAGCGGATGGGCGAGGTAGAAGGCGGGATCGTAGATCAGCACATGCCCGAGCCGGCCGCCGATGATGATGCCGAGCGCGGCGTTGACCAGAAGGTCGTCGACGCCCTCGCGCGTCGGGCGCGGCTGGTTCGGAACCCAGAGCCGCTCATTTGAGACGAGAGCGCGCAGGCCTATCCAGCCGAAGATGAAGCCGCCGATGTAGGCGAGCGCATACCAGCGGATCGGCAGCGGGCCGAGATTGACCGCGACCGGATCGATGATAGGGAAGGGCAGCACGAAGAAGGGCATGGAAAAAGGTCCGGGATGCGGCCCGGGTCCCGCGCCGCCTAGAGCTTTCTAGCGGCGGCGTGTGAGGATGTCATGTCTTCGAAAGAGGCGGGGACAAGAAACGGCTTGACCGTGACTTCGGCGGCGCCCGTCGGATGTCCTTATATGGTCTGGCTGGCCCTGGGGCTTCGCTTCAAGACCGGCGGCGATTTGGCCTGTGACTTTGGCAGACGTTGGGCAGAGTTTACAGCTTGCGCGACCTGCAGCCTCAGCGCGAATGCGCCTGGATCGGATGACGCGTCGACCTTTGGCAAGTCCGCTTCGCCAGGAACGAACTGGATCCCTAGAGTCTCGCCGCGCCGCCAGCGAACGTCGGCCGCCCAAACTTCTCCAATCGCCGGCAAGAACAAGAGTATCCTGCGCGCAGCGATCCGCTCTTTCGCGACAAGCTTCGCGCCTTCGGGCGTGACGTCTCGGATAATGCAATGGACTGCCGATTTATGATCTGCGTAGGCGCGCGCCTCGACAATGCAATCTTTTCTTTGGGTTTTGCGACGGGTGAAGCTTGATGCCATGTCAAAGTCGTCCTCGATCGCATTGCGGACGACACTGCGCGACCTCACTGAAGAAATTCTTTTACGAGCGTCTTTTAGTTTTCCTGTCGAAACTCTCGGTAAATAATTCCCAAAAACAGAGAAAGGCTTCTTCCCGTCATTGCGAGCGCGAGCGAAGTAATCCAGGGCCATGGTGTGCCGCCGGGTTGCTTCGTCGCTAGGTGTAGCGTCTGAGGAGGTTGTTCACCCGAGCTGAAGGCTTGAGAGTGGTCGTTGCCACACGATGCACTCGGGACTTCTTCGGATGAACAACCCCCACAAGAATGCGCGAACGACGCCGCT
>JAMBEQ010000086.1 GCA_024506175.1 Methylocystis sp. | reverse complement strand
AAGACCTGATCCTGAAAGAGCTCCAGCCGCGTATGCTCCAGAAACTCCTCGGGGCTGTCGCCATGGGCGAGCAGATCGAGCGTCTCCTGCAGCCAGCGGAAAGCGCGACTCTCCTTGGCCAGCTCCTCGCGCCCCTCGTCGCCGGTGGCGTCCTTGTACAGCGCATGGGCGGCGATGCCGAAGCGCGCGATCTCGTGCATTTCGGCCGTGCGGATTTGCAGCTCGACGCGCTGATGGCCCGGGCCGATCACGGTCGTATGCAGCGAGCGATAGTCGTTCTGCTTGGGCGTCGAGATGTAATCCTTGAAGCGCCCCGGCACGTTCGGCCATTTGGTGTGGACGACGCCGAGGGCGCGATAGCAATCCTCGACCGTCGCGACGATGATGCGAAAGCCGAAAATATCCGACAGTTGCTCGAACGAGATGGATTTGCGTTCCATCTTGCGCCACACGGAAAAGGCCGTCTTCTGGCGGCCCGTCACCGCCGCCTCAATGCCGCGGTCCAAGAATTCGCGCGTCAGCTCATCTTCGATCCGCTTGATGATCCGGCCGTTTTTCATGCGCAGGTCGTGGAGGCGCTGCTCGATGGCCCGATGCGCCTCGGGCATGAGGTGGCGGAAGGCGAGGCCCTCCAATTCCTCACGCAGGCGCTGCATGCCCATGCGCCCCGCAAGCGGCGCATAAATATCGAGCGTCTCCTGAGAGATTCTCGAGCGTTTCTCGGGCGGCACAAAATGCAGCGTGCGCATGTTGTGCAGCCGGTCGGCAAGCTTGACGAGCAGCACGCGCACGTCTTCGGCGACGGCGAGTAGAAGCTTGCGAAAATTCTCTCCCTGCCGCGCCTGTTTTGAGACGAGATCGAGCTTCTCGATCTTGGTCAGCCCATCGACGAGCTTGCCGATCTGCTCTCCGAAAAGACGGTCGATTTCTTCGCGCGTCGTCTCCGTGTCTTCGATCGTATCATGCAACACCGCGGCGACGATGGTGGCGTCGTCGAGCTTGAGATCGGTGAGGATCGCTGCGACTTCGAGCGGGTGGGAGAAATAGGGGTCGCCCGAGGCGCGGGTCTGCTGCCCATGCGCCTTCATAGCGTAGACATAGGCCCGGTTTAGCAAATCCTCGTCGACGTTCGGATTATACTTCCGAACCCGGTCGACGAGTTCATATTGACGCATCATCCGCGAAAGCCACAAGAATTCAGCGCGGCCGGCACCCACCGTCCTGACGCGCGCGTCTGACGGCGACCCTGCCGCTGGATCGAGGCGCGAGTGTAGCGCAGCTTAGGCGCCGTCTCCAATATGGAGATGGGAACGACGGGCCGGTAGGGTGAATGCTGGGGCCGATCCCTTCCACGCAGAAACATCACCTGTCCGCCACAGCCTCCACCTCGACGCTCTCCAAGATCTCCCCCGGCTTTTTCACCATGGCGTCGAGCGCGTTGACGCCTTTTTCGGAGAGGAGCCGCACCTGCAATCGCTTCGGCTTCGTCACATAGGCGGCCACGGCGTCGGCGATCTTTCTCGCCTTCTCGCCGCCCCCCAGGATTGCAGTCACGGCCTGGGCGGCCGTCCGGGCGTAATCGGCGCGCAACTTCTCGATGGGCTTCCTGGTGGTCTTAGCCTCCAAGGCCAGCGTCCGCTCGACGAGTCCGCCCCCATCGAGCGTCAGCTCGGCCGATTTGAGCGAAGAGGCCAGCAGGGCCGCCTTGGAGACGATCGCGAGGGGCGAAAAGGCCGCGCCCGACACGCCGCCAAAGGTCACGTTGAGTTTCGCGACGCCCATGTCCTTCCCCTCGATGCGCAGCGGCGCGAAAACGGCCTCCTGCGTCTTCTCGCGCCATTCGCCGGCGAGCGAGGCCGAGAGATCGAGGTCACGATAGCCGAGCGCCAGAAACTGCGCCGTGGACGGCGCCTCGCCACGCGCTGCAAGGTCGATGGCCAGCCCGTCCATTCGGGCGGAGAGTTTCGTGGGCGCGATCTCGCGGAAGTCCGCGAAATCAGCTTCGATCCCCGCGAGGCTGAATTTCATGCGGGACGTCTCGCTCATGCGCGCGTCGGGCAGATCGCCTTCCAGCCCCTTGGCTTCGATATGGCCGAGCCACGGAACCGGTTTGTCGGCGAAAGAGGAAAGATGCGCATCGCGAAGGCCGAAGCGCTTCAGCGACAGCCGGCCGCCGTCGGATGCCGCAAGCGACACATCCTCCACAGCGAAATCGCCCACTATCGCGCTGGCGACGCCGTTCGCGGCGATGCGGCCGATCTTGATCGTAAAGGGGCTGTCGGCCGGCGCGCCTTTGCCGGTGGCGGCCAGATCGAGAACCTCGATCGACGACACATCGAAGGAGGCGGCGGCGGCGATCACATCCTTCAACAGCGCCGGATCCGCCTCCGGCTTCTCTGGATCGAACCTCTCCAGCCGGTCGCGCAGCTGCGCAGCGGGAGACGGAAGCGGACGTCCGCTCACGCCCTTGATGGCAATGCGGCCGGCTGTCGTCGTCACGCGCTCCGCCTTGTCTTCGATCTTGAGCGATTCGACGCTTTCCTCGTCGACGAGGGGCTTTGCCGGCTCCTGCGGATCGAGCCCTTTCGCGAGCGCGAGATGGGCAAGCTGGCGCAGCTCCAGTCCCTTCGCGAGGCTCGGCCCCCAGAGATAGCGCAGCGACCCGCCCGCCGGCTTTTCCACGGTCTGCTCGGCGCCGGCGGCGCGCAACACTGCGACCCTGCCCGAGACGATGTCGGCCGCGTCGATGTCGCGGTAGGCGCTGCGCTCGACCAGGCCGCCGACGTTCGTCTCGCTCGTCAGCGCCGGGATGCGGAGGCTTTTCGCCGAGAAGCGGGCAAGCTTTCCGTCCACAGCTTTTTCGTCCCCCTTGAAGAGATCGGCGAGATCGGCCGCCGAAAGGGAAGCGCCCTCGAGCTCCAAATGCGGAATCCGGTAAATGGCGGCTCCGAGCGTGAAAGTCAGATCGTCGAGAACGATCTTGCTCGCGCCCGCCCGTGACGCTGCGAGCGGCGCCAGGGTCATGGCCGCGAAGGCAACAAGCCAGAAAAGGCGCGCCAGCGTCGCCTTGCTTTGCATAAGCTCTTGCATGAGAACAGCTTTTTCCTCTGTTGAGGAGGGTGCGAGGAAAGGCTCGCACGGCCTGGGCCCCCCGGTAAAGCCCCGATGGCTCTTCGTCGCATTCGGCGGCGCGCATGTCGCGTCGGATAGCCGCCGCTTTCGAATGCGTGTAGAGAGGCCCCCATGCGACGACTGCTTCTTTTGCGCCACGGCAAGGCCGATCGACACTCAGCTGGGGGGGACCGCGAGCGCCCGCTCACCGAACGCGGACAAGAGGATTCGCGCCGCATCGGAGAATTCCTGCGCGAGGCGGGAATCACGCCCGACCTCGCCGTCGCCTCCAGCGCCCGGCGCGCCAAGCAAACATTGGATCTGGCGCTGCGCGCCTTTCCGGGCCATGTGACGCATGTGATCGAGAACACCATTTATCTCGCAGAAGCCGATCATCTCGTAGACGTGCTCAGGCAGACCCCCGACAAGGCGCAAACCCTGCTTGCGGTCGGGCACAACCCTGGCTTCGCCGAGCTGGCAGTCTGCCTTGCAGGGAGCGGCGAGGAGAAAGAGCTTGCGCATATGCGAGCGAGTTTTCCGACAGCCGCGCTTGCGATTCTTGATTTCGACTCGGATCATTGGGCTGAGGTCCGCAAAGGGTCTGCGCGTCTCCATCGCTTTGTGACGCCCTCGGCCCTGCGCGGCGACGTTGACGAACCGGATTGAGCTAATCCCGGGGCGCGGAGCCCATGCTGATAGAAGTGCTGGTGACGCTCCTTACCGCTGCGGCGCCCACGAAGCCGCCGGCCCTGACGCTTGCGCCGGCCTCCTTGCTGTGGCGCACGCCCGCCCCCGCCTACGCCCCTGAAAAGCGCGCCGTCGATAATTGGCGCGCCGAAAGCGCCCTCTGGCTCGATATGAACCCGCTGGACGCCCTCAAACGCGCGCTCGACACGGAAAACAACGAGCCTGCGCGCTGCGTGAAGCTGAACAATTACTGGTGCGTGAAGCGCGCCGGCTGGAACGGCGAGATCGCCTCTGATGCGGACGGCCACGTCGCCTTCGCCTCGGCCGAGGAAGGCGCCGCCGTCGCCGCGCTGCTGCTGCGGCGCTATTACGTCGACTACAAGCGCCATAGCGCCCGCGCCATCATTGAGCGGTGGGCGCCGGCGCAATGCTCGCTGGTTCCAGCCCGCGCAAACGCCGCCCACTTGGGCCCCGCCCGAGAAACGCCCGGCTTGCCTGCCTCACGCGAAAACATGGCGCGCATGCTGCCTCAACGCGTCGTCCCCATGGGGCTGGCGCCGGGCGGGCTCCAAAACACCTTGCGCGCGCGTTGGCTTGCCGCCCACGGCCGCGGCGGCGCCTTGCCGTCGGCAAGGAGCGCCTTCGCCGGCCCCCCGGATCTCATCCCCGTTCCTCCCGCGCGCCCTGGCATGCGGATGCTGCCACAACGCATCGTCCCCATGGGGCCCCTGCCGCGCGCACGCAGGCTTGCGGCCCATGGCCGCGGCGGCGCCGGCGCCTCCTCCGACCCGCCGGATCTCATGCCCGCCCCCTCGATCATGGCAGGGGTTTCCGAAGCGCCCCGCCAGCGACCCAGGGCGCGACCCGAGCGGCCCGCACCCCCGAGCATGGCGGGCGTCTCCGATGCGCCCCGCGAGCGACCGAAAGCGCAGCCGAAGCCGCCCGCCCCCGACCTCGACGCTACGGCGTCCGTTGCGAGCCTACCCGCGCTCCCGCCCGCGCCCCCGTCCCTGCCGCCGCTCGGCGGCATCGTCGACTGCTCGGGAGAGATCGCGCGCATCGCAAATTACGCGGCGCATGTCGCGGAAGGCATCGCCGCAACGCCCAATGACGATTTGCAGCTCTTCGACGCCACTGGCCAGCCCACGGATAATCTCTCCAGGGCGCTCATCAATATGGCGGCTGTCGAGATCGGACCGGCCCGCCCCCGCATGGGGCTCGTGACGGCGGCCGTCGCGCAATTGCGCAGGCTGCTTAAAGACCCGGCCTCCGACGCGACCGCCTCGGCGACGCCCGCCGCCGGGGCGGTGGCCAATGAAAATCCGCCCTCTCACCCGCCCCAGTGACGTCGGTGGTTTGACCGACCTGCCCGCGCGGCCTAGAAGGCGCGCATGTCACACAATACGTTCGGCCATCTCTTCCGCGTCACCACTTTCGGCGAGAGCCATGGCGTTGCGCTCGGCGCGATCGTGGACGGCTGTCCCCCAGGCATACCGCTGACCGAGGCCGACATTCAGGGCTTTCTCGACAAGCGTAAGCCCGGCCAATCCCGTTTCACGACGCAACGGCGCGAGGCGGACGCGGTGAAAATCCTTTCGGGCGTCTTCGCCGACGCAGAAGGCCGACAGGTCACGACTGGGACGCCGATTGCGCTCGTGATCGACAACACCGACCAGCGCTCGAAGGATTACAGCGAGATCGCAAATAAATACCGGCCCGGGCACGCCGACTATGTCTATGAGGCAAAATACGGGATCCGCGACTATCGCGGCGGCGGGCGCTCTTCGGCGCGCGAGACCGCGGCGCGCGTCGCCGCCGGCGCTGTGGCGCGCAAGGTCATCCCTGGCGTGACGATCCGCGGCGCGCTGGTGCAAATCGGCCCGCACAAGATCGACCGCACCCGTTTCGACTGGGCCGAGGTCGAGCGCAACCCGCTCTTCTGCCCCGACGCGGTCATGGCCGCGCAATGGGCGGATTACCTCGACGGCGTGCGCAAGGCTGGCTCGTCGATCGGCGCGGTGGTGGAGGTCGTGGCCGAAGGCGCGCCGGCCGGCTGGGGGGCGCCGCTCTATGGCAAGCTCGACGCCGACCTTGCGGCGGCCATGATGTCGATCAACGCGGTGAAGGGCGTCGAGATCGGCGACGGCTTCGCCGCGGCGGAGCTGACCGGCGAGGAAAACGCCGACGAGATGCGCTCTGGCCCGACCTTTTTGTCGAACCACGCCGGCGGCGTTCTCGGCGGGCTCTCGACGGCCCAGCCCATCGTCGTGCGCTTTGCAGTGAAGCCCACCTCATCCATCCTCACGCCGCGCCGCACCATCGACCGCGAAGGCAACGAGACCGAGATCGTCACCAAGGGCCGCCACGACCCCTGCGTCGGCATCCGCGCCGTGCCGGTGGGCGAAGCCATGATGGCCTGCGTGCTAGCGGACCATCTTTTGCGACACCGGGGGCAGGTGGGCGGATGAATTTACCCCCTCCCCAACCCTCCCCCGCTTTGCGGGAGAGGGAGCAGATTCATCGCTTCTCGATGAAGGTGACGACGCCGGCGGGTTGGCGTCCCCTCTCCCACGGAGTGGGGGAGGGACAGGGAGGGGGCCAGGCAGCCCAGCCCCTCTGAAAATAGAAATCACCCGCCGCGCAGCGCTCGCTGGCGCCGCGAGCCTCGCTGCCTTCGGCGTCCGGGCGGAAACCTCTCCCACCCTCTTCGTCTCCCACCCCGCGACGCTCGAACACGATCCCGGTCCCGGCTGGCCGGACAGTCCCGAGCGATTGTTCGCAGTCTTTTCGACGCTCGGCGATGCACGCTTTGCATCGCTTGCCCGCCTGGAGGCGCCGGCCGCCTCACGCCAGGCGCTGCTGCGCGTTCATACTCCCGCCTATCTCGACCGCTTGCAGAAAACGTCGCCCCAGGAAGGGCGCGCCCATCTCGGCGCCGATGCGATTATGAGCGCTGGGACATTGAGTGCCGCCCTGCGTGCGGCGGGCGGCGCCGTCGCGGTGGTCGAGGCGGTGATGACGAAACAAGCGCGCAACGCCTTCGTGGCCTCCCGCCCGCCCGGCCATCACGCCCTCGCCGAAGCGCCGATGGGCTTCTGTTTTTTCAACAACGCCGCCGTCGCGGCGCGCCACGCGATGGCCGCGCATGGCGCGGAGCGTGTCGCCATCGTCGATTTCGACGTGCACCACGGCAATGGCGTGCAGGAAATCTTTTGGAACGACAAGAACGTCCTTTACTGCTCGACGCATCAAATGCCGCACTACCCCGGCACTGGCGCCGTCACGGAGACGGGCGCCTACGACAACATCGTCAACGCCCCGCTGCGCAAAGGCGACGGCGGCGACGCCTTTCGCGAAGCGTTGAAGACGCGCATTCTGCCGCGCCTCGACGCCTTTGCGCCCGACATCCTCATCATCTGCGCCGGCTTCGATGCGCATCTGCACGATCCGCTGGGCGGGCTGCGTTTGGTCGAGGAGGATTTTCGCGACGTCACCTTGCGCGTGATGGAGATCGCCGCGCGACGCTGCGACGGTCGCATCGTCTCGCTGCTCGAAGGCGGATATAATCCGAAAGATTTGGCGTCGTCCGTCGCCGCGCATATTGGCGCGCTGGCGAGCGCCTAATTCATTGCGCTCGCGCGAAGGAAGATGCTCGAATGAACAAGAAGCTGTCGCTCTCGTCGCTGGCCTTCCTGGCCAGCCTCGCCAACTCGGCGTCGGCGCATCACCTGGACGACTATGACGCGCGCATTCGCGATGAGGCCAACCTCCCGGCGGCCTGGTTCAACTGCACGAAGAAAGACGATTGCGAGCTCGTCTCCGTGCCTTGCCAATCGGGCCTCGCCATCAGCGCCAGCCACAAGGAAGAAGCGCAGGACGTGTTGAACCACAAATACTACTTCTGCCTTGGCTCGCCAGTGGACGACACTGTAGCCAGTTGCAAGTCGCGCCGCTGTATAACTGAGCCAAAGCAAAAATAAGGGAGTTGCATAACTAGCCCCGCCGCCGCTTATCGGTATGCGTGAGCGGCGCTACTTTCGTGCCTCCACCACCCCGACAAGCGGCCCCATCGGATGGAAGCGGTCGTGGCGCGCGATGGATGGCGCATAGAGCGCCGACGCCGAGCCGCCGTCCAGAAAAAGCGCGTCCGGGCATTTCAGCCGCTCGCGAAAGAGCGATGCGAATTGGTGGAAGGTCACCGGCTGGTTGGAGATGGCGAAGCGAACGATGTGCCCATCGGCGACCCCAACGCCGTTGCGGAACTTCTCCGACGTCCCGCCCTCGTGAATGCGGGGATTGATGCGGCCGCCGACCAGCAGCATCGGCCCCGACTGCGTGGCGTAAATGGGGTGCGCTCGCGACTTCAAAAAGCGCCCGGTCTCGGTCACCCCCGCCCGCGCGCCGTCGACCCAGAAGACCCCATTGGGCTTCATGTGAAAATTGCCTGCGCCGTTGGCGGTATTGGCGGCATGCGCCGTTTGGCCTTTTTCTATGTAGAGGCCTATCGGCAGGAAATCTTCCGAATACATTCCGCCGTTCATCGCGAAGACCAGACGCTCCCCTTTGCCGGAGAGATCATCGGCGAGACGCGAAAAGGCGCCATAGATTTCGTTCCTGCCGTCGCGCAGGAAGAGCCGGATAGAGGACCGGCGCGCGTCAAACTCGCAAACCGTGTAGGAGGCGCCGTCTTCGGCGACCTCGGCGCAGGGGGCGGCGGCGCGGGCACCGGGCGCAGCGAAAAGAATGCCCAACGCAAGCGCTGGAACTCGCCATCTCTTAGGGCCGGGCATCCAGGGTTTCTCCCGAGCAAAAGTCCGCCAGGCGGAGACTCCCCCAAAAAAGCCCCCGCCAAAATGACGGGGGCGCCGATCAGTTGTAATAGGCCACGCAGGCGCGCCGGCCGTCGTAATCCCAGCCCCATTTGGCGCAACGCCGGGGCGGAGCAGTCGCCGCGCCGACGAGGGCGCCGCCCGCCGCGCCGACCGCAGCGCCCGCGAGCGTGCCGCCCGCGCTCCCGCCGGACGCCAGAGCGCCGATTCCGGCACCGCCCAGGCCGCCGATGACGGCGCCGCCAGCTGCGCGCTCACCCGGCGAATTGCAGCCCGCGAGCGGCGCCGCGACGACGACAGCCGCCGTCAGCAGCAGAACCTTCTTCATAGCATGTCTCCTTTCGGGGATGGCGCCCTCACGCTTGCCTCGGAGACGCGCCGCAACGTCTTTGACGTAACGTCCAGGAACCCGCCGCGCGGCCGCGGACACGCATCGGTGTAACGGCCGCGAGGATCATCGCCGGCAGCTAAGTCGGCGCCGACAGACTAGAGAAAGGCGCCTCCGGAGGCTGTCGCGCAAATACAACAGCGCTCAAGTTTTGATCGGCGGGCCTCTCGATAAAGCCACAAAAGCGCCGCGCCCCGCCCGCCTTTCCACCCGCGGCTTCCCTTGGTCGCACGGGAGGGAGGGTTGGGCTTTCAGGCCAAATTTGCTAGCAGCGAAGTGCTACCGCTCAGTCTCACGCAAAGGACAACCCCGAAATGGACGCCGAGGAATTTCGCCATCGCTTGGATGCGGCCGCCATGGCGACGGAAGCCGCCCTCGACGCCCTCCTTTCGCCGCAGGCCCTCGAAGGCGAAATTGCCCGGCCCGCGCGCCTGCTGGAGGCGATGCGCTATTCCTCGCTCGGCGGCGGCAAACGGCTCCGGCCTTTCCTCGTCATCGAGAGCGCGCGCCTATTCGGGGTCGAAGGCGCAAGCGCGCTGCGAACCGCTTGCGCGCTGGAGATGATCCACTGCTATTCGCTGGTCCACGACGATCTGCCGGCCATGGACGACGACGATCTGCGCCGCGGCCGCCCGACGACCCACAAGGCCTTCGACGAGGCGACGGCAATTCTCGCCGGCGACGGACTGCTGACCTACGCCTTCGACGTCGTCGCCGATCCGGCGACCCACGGCGACGCCAGTCTTCGCGCCGCGCTGGTGCTGGCGCTCGCCCGCGCCGCAGGCCTCGGCGGAATGGTCGGCGGGCAGGCGCTCGACCTCGCGGCCGAGACGGCGGCCGTCCCGCTCGGCGTCGACGAGACCTTGCAAATGCAGGCGATGAAGACGGGGGCGCTGCTACGCTTCGCCGTCGACGCCGGCGCCATTCTCGGCTGCGCGACTCCCGAACAGGCGGCGGCGCTCACCCGTTATGGCAAGGCGCTGGGCGCGGCTTTCCAGGTTGCCGACGATATTCTCGACGCCGAAGGGGATACGGCCGCGCTCGGCAAGCGCGCTGGCAAGGACGCCGAACGCGGAAAAGCGACGCTCGTCGGCCTTCTTGGCCTGGATGGGGCGAAGGCGCGCTGCGACGCGCTCGTGAAGGAGGCGACGACGGCGCTTGCCGACACGGGGCTTGGGGACAGGACCAGCGTGCTTGCGCAGGCGGCGCGCTTCGTCGCCAACCGGCGACACTGAGGAGCAGACCGTGGCGACAGAGGCAGATCCAACCGTTTCGCGTCGTCGCCGCTCGCGCCTGCTGACGCCTTTTCGAGTCTTACTGGCGCGCCCGCAGCTTTTCGTGGCGAGCGCAGTCGGAATCGCCTGTGGCCTGCTGCTCCCTCATGAGCTCCGACCTGTCACCCGCGCGGTGATTGGGTGGAATGTCGGCGTTGTCGCCTATTTCTGCCTCATCGCAATTCTGATGTCGCGTTCGACGCACGAAACCATTCGCGAACGCGCGAAAATGCTCGATGAAGGCAGAGGCGTGATGCTCGTGCTCGCCACTGCGGCGGCCTGCGCCGCCTTTGGAGCGATCATCGTCGAGCTAGGCGCCGTAAAGCAGGCGGAAAGCGCGGCGAAATTTGCGATTATCGGCTTGACCATCGTCACGGTCATAAACTCCTGGATGTTCCTCCATCTGACTTTCGCGTTTCACTATGCGCATGAATTCTATGCCGACGAGGAAAGAACGCCCGAAGACCCATGGGATACGCGGGGCGGGTTAGTCTTCCCTGGCACGACGAACCCGCAATACGTCGATTTCATGTATTTTTCTTTCATCATCGGGGTCGCCTGCCAGACGGCCGACGTGGCGACTTCTTCGGCGACAATGCGTGCGACGGCGTTGGCCCATGGTGTTATCGCGTTTTTCTACAACACGACGATTCTGGCTTTGATGGTGAACATCGCGAGCCAATTCGTCTGATGCTAGACGCCGCCAAGTTCGTCCTCGACCAAAAGGCGCGCATTCGCGCCATACTCGTGGGCTCGGCCGGCAATCTTGTCGAATGGTACGACTTCTACGTCTATTCCGCTTTCTCGCTCTATTTCGCCGACGCCTTCTTTCCCGGCGATGATCCCGTGGCGCAAATGCTTTCTGCGTCGGGCGTCTTCGCGCTCGGCTTTTGCATGCGGCCAATCGGCGCTTATATTTTCGGGCGCATCGGCGACGAACGCGGGCGGCGGGCGGCCTTGATGCTTTCCGTGGTTCTGATGTGCGCCGGCTCGCTCATCATCGCGCTTGTCCCGACATATGCGACCATTGGCGCGGCGGCGCCGGCGCTGCTGCTCTTTGCAAGATTGTTGCAAGGCGCGAGCCTGGGCGGCGAATATGGCTCGAGCGCGACCTATCTCGCCGAGACGGCGACGCCGGAAAAGCGCGGCTTCTACTCGAGCTTCCAATATGTGACGATGATTTCGGGGCAGCTTCTCGCGCTCGTCGTGCTGCTCATGCTGCAGAATATTTGGCTCGACAACGAGGCGCTGCGCGCGTGGGGCTGGCGCATACCCTTCGCGATCGGCGCGGCTCTCGCCGTTGTCGCGCTGATCATGCGCCGCGATCTCGCCGAGACATCCGCTTTCGTCGCGTCCCGAAACGTCGGGGAGCGCGGCTCTCTGCACGCGCTTCTGGCGCATAAGCGCGAGACGGCGACAGTCGTCGGGCTGACTTTGGGCGGCACCATCGCCTTCTATGTCTACACAACCTACATGCAGAAATTCCTCAAGCTCTCGGCCGGGCTTTCGGCTGCGCAGACGACATGGATTTCAGCTGGCTCGCTGCTTTTCGCGCTGGCGCTGCAGCCGATCTATGGCGCGCTCTCCGACCGCGTCGGGCGCCGGCCCATGCTGATTGCTTTCGGCCTGCTTGGAACGACCTTCACCGTTCC
>JAMBEQ010000085.1 GCA_024506175.1 Methylocystis sp. | reverse complement strand
CAATACACAGTCGAGCTATCAACCTTCAGTCAGAAGACGAAGAAGCGACCGCATCCGCTGCTCGTTGGCAGCGCCGCCGTCGATGTCCGCGTTATAGGCATACCCGCTAAGCCTGTCAACGGGTTTTCGAAAAAGCTTCGCATATTTGTCGTACGCTCGGCGAAGTTCCGGGTTTTCTATGAGTTGGGTGGTGGATAACTCTTTCTTGGCTTGCTTCCCCGCAGCCGTAAATGGGCCATAATGCGAAGGCTTCGTCCTTTCACATTGGCCGCCTTTCGCGCCACAGCCTCGGGAAAAGGCGGCGATCTCGTAAGCAGGACTCGGGCGGCGAAACGCCGCCGAAAATGATCGAAAGGCAACGGCTTCGTTACATGGGATTGAAGTTCAACAGCCGCCTTGCCCCGGCCGCCCTTAGCGCGGACTGGCTCGACATCGGCGAAGAGCCGGCCATCGAAGTTGACGGACGCCGCCACACGGCCGACGATCGCCGTCGCGTTTCGACCCGCTGGCTTGCGGGAACGGTTCTGACAGGCTTTTCCGGCGCGCTGCTGATCGCCGCCGCCGCCTATACGGCGCTCGACCAGCAGACTCGTTTCGCCGAAGCGCCACAGCGCGCCTCCCCCCTGAGGCAAGCTGAAGCGGAAGGTGGCGTGGTCAACCCCAAAAAGGGCGATCGGCTGATGCGCGCAGTCGACGTTGTCGCGTCGAAGCAGACTTTCCGCGCAGCAACGACGGCGAAATCCGGCGACAAGGAAGTGGTGCGCACGCGCGCCTTCACCCATGTCGCCGCGACTCTGACGCTTGCGCCCACAAGTTTTTCGAGTGAGGTGCCGGCGTTCAATCCGCTCAAGCTGGCGAGCGACCCTCGGGCGCCGGAAAGCAACGGCGAGTCCGACGTCGCGCTCGACGAAGCGGAAGTCTCCTTTGTGACGAAAGAGCTAGCCGGGGTCGAGATTTCGACGCAAAGCGCGCAGCTATCGTTCGAAGAGACGCAGGCGCAAGTGCTCGAGGAGGTCAAAAGCCCAATCGCGGCTGGCCCAAAGGCGGCACTGCCGCTGCCTGGTCAGCTGCTGCTTTCGCGCACGAGCCGCGCCGCCGCCATCGATCCGCAAGCGCTTGCCTACGCTACGCCCGGAACCTCGCTCACCGCGCCCTTCTCTTCCATCGAAGTGCGAATGGTGCCCGAGAATGTCACCATCGCGCCGCGTGACACGCCGCAGCCGACTCAAATGGAAGAGAAGCTCGCCCTCGTGCGCCACGGCGAAGAGCTCGAGGATATTCTCTTGGCGAATGGCGTGCCGAAAGCGCGCATTGCGGCGGTCGTCGCCGCCTATAAAGGCAGGCGCGACCCGGCGCGCGAAGGACAGCGCGTAAAGCTTCTCTTTGCTGATTTCGACGGATCCGGCAAGAATATGCAGCTTGCACGCGTGTCGGTTTATAACGACGAAGAGGTCGAGTCGATCGTCGCCGCGACCGACAAAGGCGGCTTCGTGCAGACGCCGACGTCGCCCTCGGGCGCCGGGCGCCGCGCCATGAAACGCGTGGACGACTTCAACGACGGGCTCGACGACGACGCCGGCGCCATGCGTCTTTATGATTCCCTCTATGAAACCGCGCTGAAACAACAGATTCCCAAGCAGATCATCGGGGAACTCGTGCGCGTCTTCGCCAATGACGCCGACCTTCAGCGCGGCGTCGCGGGGGGCGATTCGCTCGATGTATTCTATGACGAGCCCGAAGACGGCTCGGGCCCGACGCGGGATTCGCTGCTTTACGCGTCCCTCACGACGCATAACGAAACCTATCGATACTACCGCTTCCAGACCCTGGACGATGGCCTCGTCGATTATTACGACGAGAACGGCCGCTCCAGCCGCAAATTCCTGGTGCGCAAGCCCATTTCGATCGGCGAGACGCGCTCGGGCTTTGGCATGCGCCGGCATCCGATCCTCGGCTATTACAAGATGCACACGGGCGTCGACTGGGCTGCGCCGATCGGAACGCCTATCCTCGCCGCAGGCAATGGCACGGTGATCAAGGCGCAGTGGGATTCGGGCTATGGGCGCCGCGTGGAAGTTCAGCACGCCAACGGCTACATCACCACGTACAATCACATGTCCGGCTTCGCGCGGGGCATTACGGAGGGCGTGCGCGTCAAGCAAGGACAGGTCGTCGGCTTCCTCGGCTCGACGGGCCTTTCGACCGGCCCCCATCTCCACTACGAGGTCATGGTCAACGGCCATTTCGTCGACCCGATGCGCGTCAAGCTCGCCCGCACCCGTGAGATCGAAGGCCGGATGCTGCTGGAATTCAAGAAGGAGCGCGACCGGATCGATTCGCTGATGGCCAAGGCTCCGAACAGTAGCAAGGTCGCCGCGCAGGGCGCGACCGCGAGCCGGTGATCACGCCGCCGCCGGCGCGACCGGCCTCGCATGATGCAGCGCGCATTCGATCGCCGCGAGCGAGCGCACGGTCTCGCGCTTCATAGCCTCGCGCGAAAATTCGACGCGAAATTCACGTTCGAGCGCCAGCATGAGGCGCACGGCCGAATAAGGGGTGAGCCCCAGGGCGAAAAGGTCCTCATTGGGCGTGAGATCGGCCGCCGGAATATGCAGCAGCGCTTCACGGTCGACGATCTCATTGATAATGTCGCGCATATCCGCCTCCTTTTGCTCCCCTGTTCGCTACGCGGCGATCGGCGTTTCCGTTGCGCCCTCGGACGGCAGCGCGGCTTCGAGCGCCGCGGCGATCGACTCGATCGAGGCTGCGGTGCCGCGTATCAGCGCCTCTCGCGGGAATTCGACCTTGAACTCTCGCTCGATCGCGACCAGCAGGCGGACGGCGCCGAAGGACGTCAGGCCCAGCGCGTAAAGATCGGCGCGGGGCGTGAGATTCGCCGCCGGGACGGCGAGCTTGGCTTCTTGGTCGATGATGCGCTGAATGGCAGCCAGCATTTTATCTCTCCGCGCCGCTCTCAAATTTCGATGATCCGAAATTAGCGGCGGGAGCGCGGGAAGTTTGTGCGAGGACGCACGCAGCGAAAAGCCGCCTACCTCGTTGAATCCTGATTTTCGACAGGCTAGAAGCCGACCATTCTTCTGACCTCGGCCGCGCTCACCCCCGCCTCCCGCAGCCCGCGCAACGTCGCCGAGCCCCTGCTCTTTGCGAGCTTTTCCCCGCCGGCGTCGAGGACCAGCTCGTGACGCCGATACCGTGGCTCAGGGAGGTTCAGCAGCCGCTGCAACAGGCGGTGCAGGCTCGTGGCGTGGAAGAGGTCACGCCCGCGCACGACGTCGGTGACGCCCTGCAGCGCGTCGTCGGCTACGACGGCGATGTGATAGCTCGCAGGCGTATCCTTGCGCGCCAGCACAACGTCGCCCCATTGCGTTGGGTGAGCGGGAACAAGGGAAAATCCCTCCCCAGCCGCGCCATGCTCCCGCCAGCTCAATTCCTCTCCCGCCAGCGCCGCCGCTTTCGCCATGTCGAGCCGCAGCGCCACGCCGCCCTGCGCCAAGATCTCGCGCGCGCGCCGGCGGGGCTTCGTGCGGCATGTTCCGGGATAGAGCGGCGCGCCGTCGGGATCGCGCGGCCAGCGGGGGTGAGACGCGGCAAATTTCGAGATGTCCGAGCGCTTGCAGTCGCAGCCGTAAAGCAGGCCCATATCGTCGAGCCGCTCCAGCGCCGTCGCGTAATCCTCGAAATGCGCCGACTGATGGCGAACGGGCTTTTCCCAATCGAGCCCGAGCCATGCGAGGTCTTCGTAGATCGCCGCCTCGAACTCGGGCCGCGCACGGCCCCTGTCTATATCCTCAATCCGCAGCAGAAAGCGCCCGCCGCAGGCGCGAGCGAGTTCGAAATTAAGCAAGGCGGAATAGGCGTGCCCGAGATGCAAATAGCCGTTCGGCGAGGGCGCGAAACGGAAGACGCGTCGCTCGCTCATGTCCGCGCCTTCCTGCGCCTCTCGCGGCCTCTGTTCGGATTATCCGGGGCAGGAGGCGTTCAGCGCCTCCCCTTCAAATTCTTGCGCGCGCGCTCGGCGATCGCCAGAGCCGCCGCAAAAACTTCGTCGCGGTCGAGCTCGCTCGAATCCACCGTCACGGCGTCCTCGGCCGGTTTCAAAGGCGCTGCGCTGCGCGCGCTATCGCGGGCGTCGCGCTTCCTCACATCTTCGAGAATCGCCCCGTAATCGACCGTCTCGCCACGCGAGGCGAGTTCAAGCGCGCGGCGCTGCGCGCGCGTCTCGGGAGAGGCGGTGACGAATATCTTCACCGTGGCGCCAGGGCAAATCACCGTGCCGATGTCGCGCCCGTCGAGCACCGCCCCTTCCGGTCGCCCGGCAAAAGCGCGCTGCATGTCGACAAGCGCGGCGCGAACCGCGGGCATGGCGGCGACCACGGAAGCCGCTTCTCCCATATCCCGCGCCCGCAGCCGCGTCTCGTCGAAATCGGTGAGCGACAGGCCGCGCGCGGCCTCCACCGCCGCATCGACATCGTCGAGCGGCAGCCCTTCGTCGAGCAGCGCGCGGGCGGTGGCGCGATAGAGGAGGCCGGTATCGAGATGCGGCAGGCCGTAATGCGCCGCAAGCCTGCGCGCGAGCGTGCCTTTGCCAGAGGCGGCCGGGCCGTCGATGGCGATGACGAAGCTCACGAGAATAGCGCCCCCAGGCTTTCCATGAGCGGACGGAAGGCAGGAAAGCTCGTGGCGATCATGGTCTCGTCGTCGACTGTAACCTTCTCTTTTGAGGCCAGCCCCATGACCAGGAAGCTCATGGCGATGCGGTGGTCCAAGTGGGTTTCCACCACGCCGCCGCCGGAGACGGCGCCGCCGCGGACGATCAGGTCGTCGCCAATAATCCCGCAATCGACCCCATTGGCCTTCAACCCGGCGGCGATGGCGGCGAGACGATCGGACTCCTTGACGCGCAATTCGGCGAGACCGCGCATGCGCGTCTCGCCCTTGGCGAAGGCCGCGGCCACAGCCAGGACCGGATATTCGTCGATCATCGAGGGCGCGCGCTCGGCAGGCACGTCGACGCCCGTGAGCGCGGAATAACGCGCCCGCACGTCGGCGACCTCTTCGCCGCCCTCTTCGCGCTTGTTGTCGAGCGAAATATCGGCGCCCATTTCGATGAGCGTCGCGAGCAGGCCGCTGCGCAGCGGATTGGTCATGACGCCTTCGACGACGATGTCGGAACCTGGAACGATCAGCGCCGCCACCAGCGGAAAGGCGGCCGAGGAGGGATCGGCCGGCACGCGCACCGGGCGGGCGATAAGCTCGGGACGACCCTCGAGCGCGATCTTTCGGCCATGCGCGCCATAAGGCTCGCTCGCAACCTTTGCGCCGAAATGCGCCAGCATTTTCTCGGTATGGTCGCGCGACGCCTCGGCCTCGATCACAACTGTGCGCCCTGGCGAGTTCAGCCCGCAAAGCAGCACGGCCGATTTGATCTGCGCGGAGGCCACGGGGGTCTTGTACTCGACCGGAAGCGGCTCGGCCGAGCCCTGCAAAACGAGCGGCAGCCGCCCCCCCTCGGCCTGCTCCAAGACTTGCGCGCCCTGCAAGGCGAGCGGATCGAGAATGCGTTTCATCGGGCGCTTGCGCAGCGAGGCGTCGCCATCGAAACGCGCGACGATCGGATGACCGGCGACGACGCCCATCATCAGCCGGGAGCCGGTGCCGGCGTTGCCGAAATCGAGCGTCTCGGTGGGCTGCAGGAGCGAGCCGAGTCCCGCGCCCCAGACGCTCCAGCTTCCGGGCGCGTGGCGGACGACCTTGGCGCCGAGCTGGCGCGCGGCCTGCGCCGTGCGCAACACATCCTCGCCCTCCAGAAGCCCCTCGATTTTCGTCTCGCCAACTGCGAGAAGACCAAAAATCATCGAGCGATGCGAGACGGATTTGTCTCCCGGCGGCCGCACGCGGCCCGAGAGCGGACCCGAGGCGAAGGCGCTCAGCGGCGCGGCGGGAGCATGGGTGGCGGGGTCCAAAGCGCGATCCTTGGCGAAGTGCGGCGAAAATGTTCCGCTGTCTTCTAGCCGGGCGGCCGCGCGATGTCATTCCCGCGAAAGCTGGAAAGTCTCGTCGCCGTCGCCCGCGAAAGCGGGCATCCATTGCAGAGGCGGAAACGCCGCCGCCGCGGTCGCCCGATTCCCGTTTGGTCCCAGCCGCCCGGCCTGCTTGGGCGACGTTTCATTTGGTCGCAACCGCGTAGACCACGTTCGTCGTGAATGCAGAGCAATTGGCAAGCGCCGATAGATTCCGCTCTTTGACGCGCGCAAGAGTCTCTGCGTCCAGCTGCGCCAGCGTCCCGCGATAGCCGCTTCCCATGGCGACCAACCACCAATCGTCGGGGGAGCCGATTGGATGGCTCCCGGCTTCGGCGACGATTTGGGCGTCGGCTATTCCCGCCTCGGTCAGCATCGCGCGCAAACCCGCTGGCGTCGAAATCCGCTCCCAGGGGTTGAAGCCCTTCAGAAGGTCGGGGCGTTCTTGGCGGATCGCCTCCCAGAAGGCCGAGTTGGCGGGCTCGAACAGGTCAGGCCCCCATGTCGTGACGGCGAGCCGCCCGCCTGGGCGCACCATCCGCCAAAGCTCCTTTGTCGCCGCAACCATGTCGGGGATGAAGAAGATGCAAAGACGCAAACGACGACGTCGAAGCTTGCGTCGGGATAGCCGAGCGCCAGCATGTCGCCCGCCTTGAACTCGATGTTGGCGAGACCCTTCTCCCGGGCCTTCGCCTTCCCGAGGGCCACAAGCCGCTCGGCGAGATCGACCGCGACAACCCTTCCTTCCGGCCCAACGGCTTCGGCGGCCGGCAGCGCGGAGCCGCCGCTCCCGCAGCACACGTCGAGGACGGTCTCCCCGGCCCGCAAACCGAGGCGCTCGACCGTGCGCCGCCCGAAGCGATGCCAGAAGGAGCTGACGGGGTGGTCGAAATAGTCCGCTGCGGCGTTATAGGCCGCGGCGGCTTTGGCTTTTGCGAGCTCCAGTTCGTTCATGCAAACGTCCGCTTTCTCGCCAGCCTTCAACCGGCCAGCCTCGGGTAATCGACGTAGCCCTCCGGTCCGTGGGCGTAAAACGTTTCGGGCCTGGGCTCATTGAGCGGCGCCCCAAGGCGGAAGCGCTCCACAAGGTCCGGATTGGCGATGAAGAGCTTGCCGAAAGCCACGGCGTCGGCCTCGCCCGCCGCCAGGGCGGCTTCCGCCGTCTCCCGGGTATAGCCCTCATTGACGATATAGACGCCGCCGAACTCTTGCTTCAAATGGGGACCCAGCGCATCGGAGCCCCGATGCTCTCGCGCGCAGATGAAAGCGACGCCGCGTCTGCCCAGCTCGCGCGCGACATAGCCGAAGGCCGCCTTTGGGTCTGAGTCGCCCATTGAATGGGAGTCGCTGCGCGGCGCGAGATGCATGCCGACCCGACCCGCTCCCCAGACATCGATGACCGCGTCCGTCACTTCGAGCGTCAGGCGCGCGCGGTTCTCGATCGAGCCGCCGTAACGGTCCGTCCGTTTGTTGGCGCTGTCCTGGAGGAACTGGTCCAGAAGATAGCCATTGGCGCCGTGGATCTCGACGCCGTCGAAACCAGCGCGCTTGGCGTTCTCCGCGCCGCGACGATATTCCTCGACGACCCCGGGAATTTCCTCGACCGCCAGAGCGCGCGGGACAGGATGCGGCTGCTTTGGGCGCAGCAGGCTCACATGCCCCTCGGCGGCGATGGCGCTCGGTGCGACAGGCTGCGCGCCATCGAGGTAGATCGGGTGGGATATTCGCCCGACATGCCACAACTGGAGCAGAATGCGGCCGCCCGCTTCGTGGACTCCGCGCGTGATCGCGCGCCACCCTTCGACCTGCTCCTTTGACCAGACGCCCGGGGTGTCTGGATAACCGACGCCCATGGGCGAGACGGAGGTCGCCTCCGAGATGATCATCCCCGCGGAGGCGCGCTGGACGTAGTGGTCCCGCATCAGCGCGTTTGGGACGCGGCCTTCGCTTGCCCGGCAGCGAGTCAGCGGCGCCATGACGATTCGGTTGGGAAGCTCGAGGTCGCCGACCTGCAAGGGATCGAAGAGACTTGGCATCGAAGGCTCCGGTTGGGCGCAGAGGAACGCGGGACCCGCTCGCATGTGTTAATGACGAGCAGGACCGGGAACAATAGCGCCTGGCATATAACGATCTGGCTCGCGGGGCTCTAACTCTGCCTTTTCTGTCACCGGAAGCCTCTGCGGTTAGCTACGCGCTACGCCTGAAGCTCGCCCATGCGGCAATCGACCGCTCGGTTTCTGCTGATTGCGGGCGCGCAGGGGATCGCTAAATTCCAGGGATGTTCATCCGTCCTGAAATCGCAAACGCTGTGGTGTTCTCGCTGCTCATAACGGTGATGGCCAGTCTCGCTGTGACGATCGCTAGCGGCTGACCTAGCCCGGCGCGAGCTCGGACTCGCCTTTGATATCGAAGACGCAGTCCCAAACGCCGACGGCGCAGTCCCTGCCTTTCCTCTTCGCGGCGTAGAGCGCTTGATCGGCTTTCGTCATAAGCTTTGGCTCGCGATCATTCCGCCGGCAGACAAAGCCATCCCGAAACTTGCTGTGATGCGCTTTGATCAGCGAGCAGCTGTAGCTCTCTGCCCAAGCAAGCTAGCGGAGCCTCATCGCAGGCAGGAAGCGCAGGAGTCGGCTTCCCGGCCCTCAGCGTTCGGGACACATTCGGCGTATGCATCGATATCTTGAGTGTTTCGACGTGCTTGCGCCTTAGGCTGGTCCGAGCGAAAATGAGAGCGATCGATTGCTCGGAAAGACATCGCCTTTCAAGCTAAAAGAATCTGCAAAATGCGAGGGCTAACAAAGACTTCACGGGCGACGATGGCACAGCGCGGAATGACGGGCCGCTTCCCTTCTCGGCAAGAATGAACCAATCAATCCAGCCCATCCGCCTCCTTGTCTGCGTCGGCCCGCGGTGTGACGCCGAAGGGCGCGGGCGCGCCTTGCTCGCGGACGTTCAGAACGCGATCCGCGCGGCCTTTCCTGACGAGCTCGCGGACGGGCGCCTCAAGCTTGCCACGCGCGAGTGTCTGCGACTTTGCACGAGCGCTCCTGTCGTGCGGCTGGAACCCTCCGGCGACGCCTTTTCAGGCCCCGACGTGGACGAGCTGATGCGTGACATCGCGGCTGCGATCACGAGCGAAAAATAAACCAGCGACGCCTTCCGGTCGAAGGCTGCGCGCTAGTTAGATTCGCGACGAGCCGGCCAGAAAAGCCGGCGAAACAAGCTGCTTTCCAATGAACCGAAAACTCTACGCCGGAGCGGCGCCGCTTCTGGCAGCCGCCCTGTTTTCCATCCTCGCCCCGGCGGGCGCGCAGCAGAACCCCAACCCGGCCGCCTCGCAGTCGCTCGAGGAGCCCGACTATGGCGCAGGCCCGACTGCGCGCGATCAGGAGGCGCAAAGGCCGGAGCAGCGCTCACCCGATTTCGGTCCCAGGACGGCGCAAGCGACGCGGGAGGCCGCGCAGCGCTACGCCGACATCTCGGCTTCGGGCGGCTGGCCGCGCATCGCCAAACCGGTCGGCCCCGACTCAAAAGGCAGGCTCGTCGCCGACCTGCGCAGACGGCTCGCAATTGAAGGCTATCTGCCCGAGGGAGAAACGGATAGCCGTTGGGATGATCGCCTCGAGGCGGCGGTCAGGCGCTTCCAGTCGCATATGGGGCTCGATGAGACGGGCCGCGTCACTCGCGCGACGCTGCGCGAGCTCAACGTTTCGCCAACCGCCCGCGCCCGCGAGCTGGCGGCGACGGCCGCCCGTCTCGGAAGGACGAAGTTCCGCTTCGGCGAGCGCTATGTCGCGGTGAATATTCCCGCGGCTTCGGTGGAGGCGGTCCAAGACGGCGAGGACGTGGCCCATTACACGGCCGTTGTCGGCGGAAAGCGCCACCCTTCCCCGCAAGTTGTCACAAAAATCGTCTCGATCGACATCAACCCGAGTTGGACCGTCCCCGCGTCGATCGTCAAGAAAGAGATGGTTCCCAAGCTGAAGCGAAACCCTCGTTATTTCGCCCGAGAAAACTTCGTGATCCTGAACGGCCACGGACGCGAAGTCGATCCTGCAAGGCTGCGCAGGATATCGAAGGCGCGCGCGGCGCATTTGACCTTCCGTCAGCTGCCGGGGCCGAAAAACGCATTGGGCTCCCTCCGCATCTCCATGCCCAACAATAAGGCGGTCTACATGCATGACACGCCGAACAAGAAGCTCTTCGACAAAGACTTTCGTTTTCTTTCGCATGGCTGCGTGCGCGTCGAGGGCGTCTATGATCTCGCCGCCTGGCTTCTCAACGAGACGTCGGACGAATGGGATGCGGCGGCGCTCCGAGACGAGGTCGATAGCGGGAAAAGCAGAAAGATAAGGCTGCGCCGGCCGGTCCCGGTCGCCTGGGTCTATATGACAGGTTGGGCGACAGACGACGGCCCCGCGCACTTCCGCCGGGATATCTACAATCTCGACAAAGGCGCGCAGGCGCCGCGCGGGAGCGACCGCGTGGCGCGCTCGGCCTAAAAATCGGGCTTCGCCACCATTAGCCAGAAAATGACCAGCATCGAGATGAAGGCCGGCCAACCCAGCGCGAACCACAACCAGAAATAGCCCTTGTATTGAGGCGGCAGGGGCGCGCCCGTCGCGAGGCAGTCTTCGGCGATGCGGGCCATTTTCATCTGCAGCCACACGACGGGAAGCCAGCAGGCGCCGACGAAAATGTAAAGCGCGACCGAGGCCAATATCCAATGCGTGTCGAACGGCCAGCCCTCTTCGAGCATCAGCGCGACGCCCGTCACGGGCTGGACGATCACCGCGGGCGAGGTGAAAAGCCAATCGGCGAGCACAACATTCTTGTTGCCCGCGACGATCGCGCGCAAGTCGCCGCGGATGTTGCTGGCAAGGCCATGGAACGCCGTGCCGAGCCCCGTGCCGAACAACACCGTCGAACTGATGATGTGAAGCCATTTAAGAAATACGGCGTCGATCATTTATCGAGACTCCAGGGCGATCATGACCAGAATCGCCGCGGCAAGCGGCAAATTCTTCAAAATCGGCGCAAAGGGATGCAGCCAATAGTCGCCGGGAAGGCCGATGGCGAGAAGCGTGAAGGCCGCCATGCTCGCAAGCTGAAGCCAGCCGACGAGGACCGGCCTGAAGCCAAACAGCAGCAGAGCGCCGAGAATCAGATCGATCCCCGCTCCGCCATAGAGCGCCGCGGAGGCGATGGCCCCGTGCAGGCCTATGGCGGAGAGCATCTCGTAGCTTTTGGAGACCGGATATAAGCCGAGCGAAAGAAGTCCTGTGGCGATCCACAAGAGCGCGAGGCTCCAGCGTAGCGCGGGCTGCAGAAAAAAAAGCCGCGCCGCCTGGCGGTCTGCTCGGGAGGCGGGCTCCAACGCCAGCGCGTTGCGCAGATCACGAGGCGGACGGCCGAGCGCCGCCCTCAGCGGGCCGGGATCCGAGACATTGCCCCGAGCCAGCATCTTCATCACATCGGGGTTGAGCGGCCCGCTGGTCAGACGCCCGCCGATTTCCGTCGCGATCACTACGAGACGATCCGGGATGCGAATGGCGCTCGTCGGCGGCAATCCGAGCCAGCTGCGCAAAATACGCGTCAGCTCATAGGCAGTCATGGGCTCCGGACCGACCGCGTCGATCCTGCGCGGGGATTCCACGCCCTCGGTGAGCTTGAGCGCGAGCGCGGCGACGTCGCCGACATGGATCGGTTGAAAGCGCCAGTCGTCGCCGCCGATGCGCGGCAGCACGGGAAGCGCCGCCGAAGCCAGGAGCCAGGCGGTGCTCGCCCCGCCCCGGCCAACGACCACGGAGGGACGCAAGACCCGCCAGTCGAGCAGACGCCCGTTGGGATCCGCGTCCGCGAAGAAGGCTTCCGCCGCCCCCTTGCTGCGCTGAAAATCGGTTTCGCCCTGGGGCGTCGCGCCCAGAGCCGAAATATGGATGAAGCGTTTAACGCCCGCGGCGATGCAGGCCGAAAAGAGCCGCATGGCTCCCTCCGCGTGCACGGCGTCCATGGTGTTGACGCCTACATCCTGCACCAGCCCCGCGCAATTGACGACCACCTCGAATCCGGCCAGCTTGACGCGCAGCCTTTCAGCGTCGTCACAGGCGATATCAACCTCGGCGCGACCGGCGGCCGTCACCGCATGCCCCGAGACCATGAGCCTCCCTGCGATGTGCCGGCCGATGAAACCAGTCCCTCCGACGATGATAACGCGGGCCAAATGCGCCCCCTTCAAGCAGACATCAATCCAAGACCAACCATATAGGACCGGCCCTGCGTTTTAGCCCGTTTCGTGCGATAAAGGGGCATGGCGACGATTCGGAATGCATTCGACCCTGGCTTCGGCGTTTACGTCCACTGGCCGTTCTGCCTCTCGAAATGCCCTTACTGCGACTTCAACAGCCACGTCCGCCGCAGCGACGTGGACGAGGACCGCTTTGTCGAGGCCTTTGCCGTCGAGCTTGCGCATCGCGCGCGCCTCGCGCCGGGCCGCGAGGTCCGCTCGATTTTCTTCGGCGGCGGCACGCCGTCGCTGATGTCGCCCTCGACCGCGGGAGCCATCATCGGCGAGATCGCGAAACACTGGAGCCTCGCCAAGGATGTCGAGATCACGCTCGAGGCCAATCCGACGAGCGTCGAGGCCTCGCGCTTCAAAGGCTTCAAGGCGGCGGGGATCAACCGCGTTTCGCTGGGCCTCCAGGCGTTAAACGACATCGACCTCAAGGCGCTCGGTCGCCAGCATTCGGTCGCCGAGGCGCTGATGGCGCTCGATGTCGCCACCGCCACATTCGAGCGCGCCTCTTTCGATCTCATTTACGGCCGCACCGGGCAGACGCCCGCCGCCTGGCGCAAGGAGCTCGATCTCGCGCTTGCCCGCGCGCCGGAGCATGTCTCGCTCTATCAGCTCACGATCGAACCGGACACCATGTTCGAGCGCCTCGTGAACACGGGCAAGATGACGCTTCCCGACCCCGACACGCAGCGCGCTTTGTGGGATGTCACTCAGGAAGTCACAGCCCGTCACGGCCTGCCGGCCTATGAGGTCTCAAACCACGCCCGGCCCGGCGCCGAATGCCGGCATAATCTGGTTTATTGGCGCTACGGCGAATATGTCGGCGTCGGACCCGGCGCCCATGGCCGCATCGTCACCTCGCGCGGGCGACGCGCCCAGGCCTGCGAGAAACATCCTGAGATGTGGCTCACCTGCGTCGAGACGGAGGGCCATGGCCTGGTCGAGGACGAATTGCTCAATCCGGAGCAGGAGGGCGACGAATTCCTGCTGATGGGCCTGCGCCTGCGCGAGGGCGTCGATCCCCAGCGCTATTTTCTGCTCACCGGCAAGAAGCTCTCGCAGTCGCGCATTTCCGAGCTCATCGGCGACGGGCTCGTCGAGGTGACCCGCGAGAACCGACTGCGGGTGAGCTCGGAAGGATTTCCGGTGCTGGACGCCGTTGTGGCGGATCTGGCGGCATGAGGGGCCTTTTTCGCGGCGACCCAGACGACGATGCCGCAAAAGCCCGTAGAAATGAGTCTTGGGCGTGAGTGACTCCCTCCCCTTTACGGGGAGGGTGGCCCCGCGTAAGCGGGGTCGGGTGGGGTACGCGCCCAACCGGCGTGCGGCGGCGAGAACCCCACCCGGCGGCCTTTGGCCGCCGACCTCCCCGTGAAGGAGAGGTATCTGGGCTAACGTCGCGAAACCCCTATTCCCCCACAGCCCTTTCAAGAGCCGCTACGCTTCATAAAATCCAGCGCTCCGGCCGCGATCGTCTGGCGCGTCGCGAAGAAGCCGCGCCACCCCTCCTTCAAGCTCAGAGCGCTTTTGATGGTAAACTCGCTGGCGCTTTCGACATCCGCCAGCGCCTGCCAGGACAACGGCGCGGCCACTGTCGCGCCGTTGCGGGCGCGCAGCGACCAGGGCAGGATCGCCGTCGCCGATTTCTTGTTGCGCAACCAGTCGATGAAGATGCGCCCGGCCCGGAGCCGCTTGCTCATTGTGGCGACAAAACGCTTGGGCTCCTGCCGCGCCAGCCCGCGCGCAAATCCCGCCGCGAAGACCTCCGTATCCGCATAAGCGAGCGAACGGTCTAGCGGCAGCACGATATGAATGCCCTTGCCGCCCGTAACGAGCGGCCATGATTTCAGGCCGATCGCCTCGAGATGATCGCGAATTTCCGCCGCCGCCTTGCAAACATCGTGGAAAGGCAGGTC
This sequence comes from Methylocystis sp., assembly GCA_024506175.1. Taxonomy (GTDB): domain Bacteria; phylum Pseudomonadota; class Alphaproteobacteria; order Rhizobiales; family Beijerinckiaceae; genus Methylocystis. Next base: position 7,391 of record JAMBEQ010000085.1, on the reverse strand, counting down.
TTCGTCGGGATCGAGGTCGAAGACCATTCGATCCGGCCGGTCGAGATCGATCGCGAGCGACATCCAGCCGTGGATTTCGATGGCGCCGAATTGCGCCGCCGTGTGCAGCCCGAGCGCGCCGTCGAGAGCGATATAGGGCTCGTCCTCACTCTCGACTTTCAATATGCCCTTGCTCATGCCCTTTAACGGGTGTCGCTGGAAAAACAGTTCGTCGATTGTGTCTGGCGCGCGCAGCAGGCTGATTGGCCGGTCGGCGAGATGGGGCGCCATGCGCGGCGCTACGGCGTCGTAATAGGCAGCGATCTCCCCCTTGGTGACGCCATCCGCCGGGAAGACCACCCGACTCGCATGGGTGATGCGAGAGAGCTTCGGCGGCTCCTGTTGCTCGGACGTCGTCGCCTTCACGGGCATCTTCGCTTTCATGTCTTCGCGCACGCTGAGGAAGCGCGCCTGCCGCAATTGACCATCCATCGTCCAGCCGCCGAAGCGCACTTCCGCCGGAAACGGCGTCTCCAGCAAGACTGCGCCTTTTGGAATCTTGTCGGCGGCCAGGAGCTTCGGCTTTTCTTTCGCGCGCTTCGCGAGCAAGGGAGCGAGCGCGCGTCGCGTGCGTGCGTCGTAGCCTGTGCCGATGCGTCCGACATATCGCAATCCTTCCGGCGTTTCCTTGGCGGCGACGAGAGAAGCGAAGGACTCGCCTTTCTCGGAGGGCCGATAGCCAACGATGAGCACATCCTCGCGGAAATCGCCCTTGATTTTCAGCCAATCCGAAAAGCGCCCGCTGCGGTAGGGCGCATCTCCGCGCTTGGCGATGATGCCCTCCGCGCCGGCTTGCGTCGCCTGCCGGAAGACCGTCTCGCCGTCGCCCTCGATATAATCGCCATAGCGTATGGCGCCGTCGCTCTTGGCAAGAAGCTGTTTGAGGCGCTCCTTGCGGCCGCGCAGCGGCTCGCGCCGCAAATCCTCCTCGTCCAGCACGAGAAGATCGAAGGCCACGAATTCGACGCGCTCGCTGCGCCCGGCTTCCAGCGCCGAAACCAGCAGGGCGAAATCGGAGAGGCCCTTTTCATCGAAGACGACCGCCTCGCCATCGAGAAGCGCGTTGCGACAGGGAAGCGCGAAGGCGGCGCGGGCGAGGCCTGAAAACCGCTCGGTCCAGTCGAGACCTGTGCGCGTGTAGACCCGCGCGCCATCGGCGCCGGTCGCAAGCTCCAAACGGTAGCCGTCATATTTCAGTTCGAAGAACCAATCGGCGCCCGGTGGCGGCCGGTCGGCGGTCTCGCAAAGTTGCGGTGCGATGAATTTAGGGGTTGGCGCGGTGGCGATGGGCTTATCAGACCAGTAGGCGGCCTTTGCCCGTGATCGCGTAACTTTGGGACTCCCATCCCTCCCTTTTACGGGGAGCGCAGCCCCGCGAAGCCGGGTCGGGTGGGGCCCAGCCCCATCGACGTCGCCGCTGCTTGACCCCCACCTGGCGGCCTTTGGCCGCCGACCTCCCCGTGAAGGCGAGGTAGTGGTGGCCAACGAGGCTGGATTGCTATTTCCCCGATTGGCTTTCGCCTTCGCCCCCCGCTCGATCTCCTCGCGCGTGCGGCCGGTCGTGACGCTTGTCGAATATCGCTCGACGAGATCCCCCTCCCTGTCTGCGTATTCGTCGCGCTCCTTGAACAGCAACCAGTTTTCGCCCTTGTCGCGCGTTTTCATGCGCACCAGAACCCAGCCGCCCTTCATGCGCTCGCCCTGAGCGATAAATTTGATTTCCCCCTTCTCCAGCGCGGCCAGGGGATCTCCGTTCTCCGGGGCGTAGACCGTGTCCTCCCACAGCATCACCGTCCCGCCGCCATACTCTCCCTTGGGGATCAGCCCTTCGAAATCGCCGTAATCGAGGGGATGGTCTTCCGTGCGCACGGCGAGGCGCCTGTCGGCCGGATTGGACGAAGGGCCGCGCGTGACAGCCCAGCTCTTCAACAGGCCATCCATCTCGAGCCGCAGATCGAAATGCTCGCGCCGCGCGAAATGCCGCTGCACGACAAGTCGGGGCGCGCCGCCTTTTGAGGCGCCGCCCTGCGGCTCGGACGTGACGGAAAAGTCGCGCCTTGCGCGATAAGCCTCGAGCGCGCGCTCGTCGTTTCTCGCGCGCGTGGCCATTTATCCGGCTCGCCGCCGCGTCGGCGTCCTCAAGGCTTTTGATGTTTTGGGCGCCTTCGGCGCGGCGGCTTTCTTTGCCGGCGAGGAAGACGGCCCCCTGCCCTTTTTCGGGGGCTCTGGCGGCGGCGCTTCGCCGCCGCCGCTCGCGGCGACCGAGCGCTTCAGCGCCTCCATGAAGTCGAGCACCTTGGCGGCGGGCTCGACCTGCTCCTCGACCGGCACGGTCTCGCCCCGACCGAGCTTGGCTTTCACGAGGTCGCGCACGGCCTCCGCGTAGTGATTTCGGAACTTGGCGGGGTCGAAAGGCTCGCTTCGCCGCTCGATCAAATCCTCGGCCATCTGCACCATATCCTCGCGCGGCTTCTCGCGGCCAACCGAGGAAAAGATCTCATCGGCGTTTTTCAGCTCGCTGTCGTATCGCAGCGTGTCGACCACGAGTCCCTGCCCTTCGCCCATGGGAAAAAGCGCGACGAGATGCTCGCGGCCGCGCAGCGTGAGCTGCCCGATTCCGACCTTGTGTTTGGCCCAGAGCGCGTCGCGCAGGACGCGATAGCCCTCCTCCGCCACTTCGCCGTCCGGCAGCACATAATAGGGACGGTTGAAATAGAGCGGCTCGATCTCCTCGGCGTCGACGAACTGCATGAGCTCGATGGTGTGGCGCGAAGAGAGCTTCAGCGAGTCGAACTCCTCGTCCTCCATGAAGACGTAGTTGCCCGGCTCGACCTCATAGGCGAGGACGATATCCTCCTTCTTGACCTCGCCCTTGCCGGGCGCGACCTTGAGGTAGCGGATACGCTGCTTGGAGCTGCGATCGACCTGATGAAAGCGGATCTCAGACTCGGCCTTTTCCGCCGCGACGAGTCGCACGGGGATGGAAACCAGGGCCAGACGCAGATAGCCCTTCCAGAAAGTGCGCGCCGACTCGGCCATCACTCGCTCCTGCACGCGCGGTTCGGACAAGCCTTTACATAAGGCGCCGGCGTGCGCCGAGAGAGGGCGCTGCTTGAAAGGAGAAAGCTTCGCGTCGGGAGTCGGGAGCGCCCCCGTCCGTCACTAGGCTGGGGCGCGGCTCCGGCGGCTGGACATCGGCGCGCGCAAGACGTTGCGGCGCTCGGCTTCGGCTTCGGCCGACGCGCTTTTTGCAGCATTCTTGGTTGCGGCTCGAGCGCCTTCGTTCAACCGTTCGAGAGCGGCGCTCGTCTTGCCTGTTGGCGCAACGGGGACCTCGATGCGCTCTTGCCGCTCTTGCCGCTCCTGCGGCGCTTTTTTGGCTGCAGGCTTTGCAGCGACACGCTCTTCGATTTCTGTGGAGGAAAGATCGCCCGTGACGACCGCGCCTTTCTCCAGCTCGATCTCCCGATAGATGACGCGCCCCTCGACCCGGCCGGTTGAGCGGACAGTCAAAAGCTCGGAGATCTCAATGTGATCCGTGATCAACCCGCTGACGTCGGCTTCCGCGGCGGAGATATGGCCACGGATCACGCCGGAATGGCCAACGACGACGACGCGCGCGGCGACCTCGCCCTCGACGAGGCCATCGACCACGATCAGCTCGGGGGCCGAAATCTCGCCCTTCACCGTAACGCCGGCGCCGACGTAGACGGCATTTTCCTGATCCGGCCTGAAGCCGGCAGTTGCATCAGCGGCCATTTTCGGCTCCCCTCCCGCCGATTTAGACGTCGGCGCGCAGAACATAGGTTAACGAAAGCCTAACCTCAATTAGAAATTGGCCGAGACTACGGCAGATCAGAAGCTTAACCAAATGCCTCAAGGCGCGGCACGTCTCGCCCAGGCCGAGAGCGACGCATCACTTAAAGAGATTATCGGGGTGACAGGTCCCGCGCGGCCAGTGTAGCCGAGACGCTACACCGGTTGGCTGCCTCTCGCTGCGCGGGATGAAGGTGAGAAAACCACTCGTGCAGCGGCCGCCGAACTCGATCGGCTTTGAGCGGAAGGTTTTATCTACATCGGCGCCTTTGAATTCAACGATAGACTGGTTGCCGCCCTCTTTGAAGCGAACCTGTCGTTCCCCGCTCGTCTTTGCACGTGTTCACCAGGCGCCAATTTCGGCCTGTCCAAACCCGCGTCATGCACTCGAAGCATCGAAGCGACTGAGATCTGTCTCCGCCCCATGGACAGACATCGTCACCCTGCCCTGCGGCGGGAAAAGTGGGGCTAAGGCTCGAGGCTGTGAGGACCAGGACGGATAGAGTTATTCTTGCTTTTGTCATAGCCCCCGCGCTCCGATAGCAACCACCGCGATGGCCGCGCCTATAATCGCTAGTGGCGGAAACCATTGAAGGCGTGCGGTCTGCAGACGTTTCTGAGTTCCCATCTTTGGCCGTTCCACACCGGCCTCATGCAATCAAAGCACCTGATTGACTGAGACTCCTCGCCTCCCCATGGGCAAGTTTCAGCGAGCGCGGCGGTAGAAGCAGCAACGCTAAGACCCGCTAGGCAAGCCAAGGTCAGCGCGAAAAAAGCAGTCGTCCTGGTCGCCATGTTATTAGCTCCTTCCCAATGGCTTTGACCGAGCGAGCTATCAAACGATAGACGCGAGGCCTCTCGTCTAGGAAAGCGCCCTGCTCTGCTCCTTCCAGGGGCAGTTTCGTTAAAAATATTTTTAGACATCCCGCCCCGTGCGAAATGGTTTGGAAAACGCGCGCTCCTTTTCCTGTGAGATCAATCACCAGTGCGCCTCATAGGCGCCGGCAAACTCGGCCCCTTAGCCGGGAAGTCTTTGACGTCCCGTGCGGCGGAAACTTGCTCGGCTTAGGCGCGCCGAGATCCGAGCAACGTCGAAAGCGCGCCTTGCAAGAAAAATAAAACCCGCCAAAAAGGCGGGTCACGAGGTTGAGCCCCGGCCAATCGGCCGAGGCTCATTTTCACGCTTTGAAGCGGATTAATACTTCGTGGCGAGCGCCGGCGCCGGCGCCGTGCCATCGAAGGGGTAGTAGCGAATGCTCGTGAAGACCATGTTCTCGGCCACGTGCGGCGTCCAACCGTAACCGACGAAGCCGTCCTTCACAGTATAAGAATACTGCAGACCGGTTCTGATCTTGCCGGCAGGGCCGTGATACAGCGTATGCCAAAGGCCGCCAGTGACCTGACGAAGCGCCTTGACCTGGCCCGAGCAGGGGAAGATCGAGGTGTTCGCAGCCACCATGGCGGCAGCCACGGCGTCGTTTTCGAGACCGCAACCGGCGCTGTTGTAGAAAAAGTTGCCGTAGCCGCCGACGAGGAGCGTCGCCGGGGGCGCGAAGCCCCATTGCGCCTGCTTGCCGGCGAACTCGCCGCCCACGAAGGCATAGACGTCGGTTTGCGGCGTGGCATGCAGCGTCAGACCGGCCATCGCGATGCGCTCGGAGATCCACTGCGGCGCGCCGGACAGCTGGAAGGTGGCGTCCGGCAGGCCGCCCGAGCCGTAACGGCCGATGCCTTTGCCGATCATGCCCGTGAACTGGAAGTCGAGCAATTTCGGCCAGAGCTGGACGACGACGCCGCCGCCGCCGCCGCCGCCCCATTGGCTATGCGTGCCCCAATAAGAGCGGCCGGTCGCGTCGCGCAGGATGCCGAAGCCCTCGACATGGATCTTGCGATCCACAAGCTCGCCGTCCCAAGCCACCTTGCCGATGACGTCGGGGATGCGGTTGAAGGAGTAGTTGTTGAGCGAATTGAACAAGCCGCCGCCGACTGCAGGCGCCAAGAGCACCGGCGAGCCAAAGACCGGGATCGCGGTGGTGCCCAGGATGGTCGGGCCCGGCCCGGCGAAAGTGGTCGCGCCGCTTTCGATCGCAAGCGAGGCCCAGATCTGCTTGTTGAAGTCCTTGGTGACGCGGAAGCCAGCCTGACGCGCCCAGTTGTAGCCGGGCATGTATTGGTGGTCGATGACCGGCGGCTGCAGGGACGTATCCGGACGGATGCCGACCGAGTTCATCGTCACGAGCGACCACATCTGGCCGGCGGCGACATGCAGGCCCCATTCGTCGAAATCGACGTTGCCGTAGGCCTGACGCAGACGCAGGTTATAGGAGTTGGAGCCGTTCGAGTTCGCTGTCTGCGCGGCGCCGAGGAAGTCCACCTCGCCATACGCCATGATGTGCGTCTGCTTGTCGAGATCGGCCTTGATCATCATAGCCGGACGCGACGGACGCGCGCTCGCGCGCCATTCGGTCGTATGGTAGCCCGGCTGGAAGGGGTACGGAATGTTCGAGAAGGGCGTATTGATGTCCGCGCCCATCCAGTGATCGCGATAGACGCTTTCCGCGGCGAAGAAGCCGCCAGGCGTGATTTCGAGACCCTTGAAATAGATGTGGTCCGGACCAAAACCCGGCGTCACTGCTACGGCCTGAGCCACATGGCCCGGGCGGCTCTTTTCAGCCTTGGCGGCGCGCTCCTGCTGGCCGACCTTGGCCTCGAGCTGCTTCAGCCGAGCCTTCAGCAGGCGAATTTCCTCACTGGTGCTGTCAGCGAACGCGCTCGTCGCCGGCAACGCCACGATCATGCCAAAAGCGGCTACGCTGAGCGCCCGCCAATCAACCTTGTGTCGCATTTTTCCCCCACGGTTAGGCACAAGTCTGTGGGCGAAGCTTTAGGGCGCCGCTTATGACACTTACGTGTCAGCCGGCGGTTTAGGCGGGGCTGCCGGAGAAAAGAAATCAACAAAATATGAAGCGTTGCAGATTTATCACTAAAACTGTTGCCAGCTTCCCACAGTGCATTGTCACATTTGGCGTTTTTCCGGCAATTCCGCCTTCTCAGGGGTCGATCGTTTTACTCAAAGTGATTCCGCATGGGCACCCTTGTGGGGCCGAATTTATCCATCATGGCTATCGTCAATTTGGCGTGAGGGACGATCCGACCGAACGCGTTGAGACTTTCAAGCTCAAGGATTTAGCGACAATTCCCTGCGCCCTGATCCGAGAGCTACACGGACCCTCGATGAATACGGCCACCTCTGTCGTTCTGCCAAAAGTCAGCTGAATCTCGAGGATTTGCGCCCTCCGGGGGCGCCTTCTACCCGACGGCTCTTCAAGCCGGGCCCCTTGCGGCGGTCCCTTACCCGCAGCCCCTGCGGCGTTCCCTGCGACACTACTTTTCGCTTGCAAGGCGCCAAAAACCGGCCCATCTTCATACTACTGTCATAAAGGAGTGATGGAGATGAAAAGTTTAGCTTTAGCCATCGCCGGCGCCATTGCTCTTACGGTGTTCGGACTCGGCGCATCCGCAAGGGCGGAAGACGA
>JAMBEQ010000084.1 GCA_024506175.1 Methylocystis sp. | reverse complement strand
GGCGCCCCAAAAAAGGTTGCGCGAATGGAGGCGCGGGCTCCCGGAGCAAGGCTCACATATGCCTTGGAAGGAAAGGCGCTATGATGCCTCCATGGCCGCGCTTCCCAGAGATCGCATGACCGTCGAGGAATGTCTCGCCTGGAAACCAGGAGCGACGCCACGAGCTTGTCGACGGCGTGGTTTACGCCCAGGCTGCCGAGCGGGCCGCCCATGCAGAGATGAAAGGATTGGTTTTCCTGGCGCTGACGAACGCCATCCGGAAGAAGGGGCTCGAGTGCCGCGCCTTGGATGACGGCATGGCGGTGCGTGTGGGAGCCAGGATTGTCTTCGAGCCAGACGCCATGGTCTATTGCGGGTCGAGGTTGCCGCCGGGGCGGCGTAACTCGATCGCAAGGGCGTAAGAGAAAGACGCGCCGCTCTACGGCAGCCTAGAAAACGCAAGCCCGAAAGCTTTGAGCGGCCGGGACCTCGCCGCGCGCTTTCGGGCTTTGAGAAAAGCGATTAATCGCTCGAAAAATCACGCAGCCTGACGGGCGCCGTCCGCATGAAGCTCCTTGAGGCAGGCGACGATGGCGTTGATCGACGAAAAGCTCTGGCGGCGCAGCATGTTGACCGGGAACTCCACCTCAAAGGCTTCTTCGATCGCCAGCATGGTGCGGATCGCGGCGAAGGGGGTCAGGCCCGCTTGATAAAGATCGGCATTGTCGGACAGCGTTTCGATGGGGGCGTGCAGGTGGCCGTTTTCTTGCAGCAGACGGCGAACGGTCTCGATCATCATTCCAACTCCAATGGGCGCGCGTGGCAATCGCTTGGCAGGCGTTTGCTCGACGTGATGTTGGCAACGTCAACAAGAGAAGAAATGGGGCGCCTCGCCTGAACCGAATATGAATTGGGAAAATTTGAGGAAATTTCCTAGATAGTTAGGTTAATAGAAGGTGAATGTCCCTGGCTGGATACTGGCGCGGCGCGCCGAGCTGCCTTATGTTCGCCCCCATGAAAAGCTTGGGCGCGCTCGTAATTCTGATAGGCCTTCTTGCGGCGACCTCCAAGGGCGCGGAGGCCGACGGGCCGCCGCCGAGCCTGGGAGTCGACGAAGATGGTGGGAATTTTCTCTACGTCCCCGGCGTAGGTAAAATCCCCTTGCCGCCGGGCGCGCGCGGCTTTGGCCCCGCCGATCCCGCCGACCCAGGTGAGGGCCTTGCGCCCAAGCGCATGGGCCCCAAAGTCGCTAAGCCCCCGCCAGAGCCGCCGCTCTCCGCTGAGGAGCGCAAGGCGCAAGAGATGAGCCGCCTGTTTGGCCGCCTGGCCGCCGCCGAGGACGCGCGCGAGGCGCAGTCGGTTTCCGCCGCTATTCTTGCCCGCTGGTCGCGGTCTGAGTCTGAAACAATCGACCTTCTCGCCGCCCGCGCCCTGGCCGCCCAAATTGGGGGCGCGCCGGCGCTCGCAAGGGCCTTGCTCGATTATGTCGTGGCCTTGTCTCCGCGCTGGCCAGAAGGCTTCGTGCGCCGCGCGCGCGCGTTGGCGTCGCAGGGAGACGTGGCGGGCGCTTTGGCTGATCTCGAGACCGCCACGCGTCTGGAGCCAAAACGCTTCGATGCGCTGGAGGCGTTGGGAGCGCTCGCCGAAAAAGCCGGAGACAAGAAACGCGCCCTCGACGCCTATCGCAGGGCGCTCGACATCTCCCCGCGCGACGAGGGGATCCAAAAGAATGTGGAGCGGCTGCGGTTAGAGGTCGAAGGGCGCGATATTTGAGTTCGGAATGCGGTTGCAGAAAGAGGGGTTTGCGATGATAGAGGCCAAGCAGCTGCCGCCCGACGCCATGGCGCAGCTCTTCACCGCCGCCCGCACGCATAATGGCTGGATCGAAAAGCCGGTCCCGGACTCCCTCCTGGAGCAGGCGGTCGATTACGCCAAATGGGGGCCGACGAGCGCCAACTGCTCGCCCATGCGCGTTGTATTCGTGCGCTCGCCCGAGGCCAAGGCTCGGCTCGCCCCGGCAATGTCTCCTGGCAATCTCGACAAGACTATGGCTGCGCCGGCCACGGCGATCGTAGCCTATGACCTGGATTTTGCCGAGCATTTGCCTTTTCTCTATCCGGCGACCGATGCGCGGTCCTGGTTCGCCGGCAATGACGCGCTGATTGAGGAGACAGCCTTCCGAAACGGCTCGCTGCAGGGAGGCTATTTCATCCTCGCCCTGCGGGCGCTCGGCCTCGACGCTGGCCCAATGAGCGGATTCGACAGAACGAAGGTGAACGCCGAATTTTTCGCCGGCACAAAAATAAAATCCAATTTCCTTATCAACATCGGCTATGGCGATCCGACCAAGCTCTATCCGCGCGGGCCTCGGTTCGCTTTCGAGGATATAGCCAGCATCATTTGAGGCCTCTATGGCATTTCGGATCATTCCTGAACGCTACCTGCCGTATGTGCAGGGGCTGTTGCGTATCGTGGCCGCCTTGCTTTTTTTGCAGCACGGAACGGCGAAGCTCTTCGGTTACCCGCATGTCGCCATGTTCGACAAGCTCACGCTCTTTTCGCTGGTGGGCGCCGGCGGCGTACTCGAGCTCGCCGGCGGAATTCTTTTGCTCCTCGGGCTCTTCACGCGGCCGGTCGCCTTCCTCCTTTCGGGGGAGATGGCGGTGGCTTACTTCGGCTTCCATGCCATGGAGGCCTTCTGGCCGATCCTGAACAAGGGGGAGCTCGCAGCGCTTTATTGCTTCGTCTTCCTGTTCTTCTCGGTGGCGGGGCCGGGGAACTTCGCGCTCGACCGGGAGTAGCTGTGCTAGACTGAGCGCAAGAAGCCATCGCTCATGCCGTCCGCCACGACCAAAGCCGCCGAGGGATATTATCGCCGCGCCTTTACGGTCGATGAAGTCATCGCGATGCAGGACGCCGGCATCATTTCAGAAGAAGAAAATTTCGAGTTGATCGAGGGGGAAATCGTCCCCATGAGACCGAAATGCTCGGCCCATGAGTGGGTGAAATTCGAGCTGGCCATGTTGCTCTGCCGCGCTTGCCCTGGGGGTCTGATCGTAGCGATCGCGACGAGCCTTTTCTTATCGCCAAACACGATCGCTGAAACAGACATCGCGGTCTATCCCTCAAGCACCCGGTCGGAGGACGTCCGCGGCCCCGACGTCTTGCTCGCGGTCGAAGTCGCGGCATCGAGCCTCGCCTACGAGTGTCGATGTAAACGCGGGAAAGCTTCACAGGGAGCTTGGCGTTTATCCTGACCCTGCTCACCAAATGCCCGTATGCTGCTCCGTTTTGGAGTCCGAGATGCGTGGCGGTGATAGCATCCTAGCGTCTCCGCCAAAAGGCCGCGGCGCGTCCCTCACTATTCGATATAAACTCCCTCGCTAAAAGGATGGCCGCGCTGCGAGCCCTCAAGGAGAACACCTGAGGATCACAATTCCCGCAGCTCGGGGCCCGGCCGCCGCGACAGCACGCGCCACGTCCCTGCGAGGCCGAGAGCAATCGTGACCGTGAGCGCCGCCAGCGTCGTTGCGGCCACTACGCCCGGGGGGAAGATGAAGTCGATCTTCATGACGAACTTCACCATCGCATATGCAGCGCCGGCGCCTGCGGCGACGGCGATCAGCGATGCGACAAGCCCCACCAGTGCGAACTCCAAAGCATAGGCGGCGGCGAGCCAGCCGCGCGTCGCGCCGAGCGTCTTCAGCACGACGGCGTCATGCAGCCGCGCGCGCTGGCCGCTTGCGACGGCGCTCGCCAGGGCGAGGATTGCGGTGACGATGGCGAGCCCAGCCGCCGCACGGGCGGCGAGCGCCAATTGCCCGGCGATTTTATCGACGGCCTCCAAAGCCTCCTTCACCCGCACCGAGACAATCATTGGAAAGCGCTTGGCGGCCTCGCGCGCCAGGCGTGCATCCAGCGCGTTGCGCTGGGCGACTGTGGGGGCGCCATAGGCGATGGTGAAGAGCTCGGTATAGGGCGCCGCCATGAAAGTGTTGGGCGAGAACACCATCACGAAATTGATTGCGTAGCTGCGCCAGTTCACTTTGCGCAAGCTTGCGATTTTCGCGACCGTCTCGCGGCCCAGCACATTCACCTTGATCTCGTCGCCGAGCGAAAGCCCAAGCCCCTCGGCGATGCGCTGCTCGAGCGAGACGAGTGGCGGACCGTCGTAGTTGTTCGGCCACCACTCGCCTGCGACAAGCTCGGAGTTGGACGGCACGCCAACCGAGAAGGTCACGCCGCGATCGCCCTCCAGCGCCCATTTTGCGTCGTCCGCTGCGGCAATTTTTTCGACCGGAACGCCCTTCACCTCGACGATGCGGCCGCGCATCATCGGCACATGTTCGATTTTCGCTCCCGGCGCCTGTTCCGCGAGGAAAGCGCTGAAAGCGGGCGTCTGCGCCTTCGGCGCGTCGACGAAATAGAAGTTCGGGATTTCCCCCGCGTCGGCGCGCACGAGCTCATTGTGGATCGAGCTTTCGACAAGCGCCAGGGCGATGAGCAGCGTCTGGGTGATCCCGATGGAGACGACGAGCGCGGGCGTCAGGCTCTTGGGCCGCCATATGTTGGCGAGGGCGAAGCGCACTCTCGCATCGCGCGGGCGCGGCGCGCGGGCGGCGCGCATGGTGAGCCAGGCGGCCCCGCGCAACGCCCCAAAGGCGAGCAGCGATGCGCCGACGTAAGCCGCGCCGAGCTTGAGATCGGCCGAGGAAGCGACGACCAGAGCGGCGAGCGCCGCAGCCGCCGCCCAGGCGCTCGCGCGGTAGCGCGTGAGCTTCATCCTGCGGTCGTCGTCGCGCAAAAGCGCGGCGACCGGAACTTCATGAGCCCGCCCGAGCGGGACGAGCGCAAAAATGAGCGTCACCAGCAGCCCGTAGAGGGCGCCGAAAAGGGCGCCGCGCACATCCAAAGAGGCAGAGACGGGAAGCTCGGCCAGCTGCTTTAAAGTCTCCGCCGCCGCGACAGGAATAGCGGCGCCCACGAGGAGGCCCAGCAGTATGGCGAAAGCCGCCGCGGCCATGACTTGCGCGAGCGCAATGGCGAAAACATGCGAGCCCGTCGCGCCCATCGCCTTCAACACGGCGAATTGCATGCGCTTGCGCTCGACGAAGCCATGAACGGCATTGGCGACGCCCGCGCCGCCCGCCACCAGAGCGGTGAGCGCAACAAGCGTCAGGAGCTGCGTGAAGCGGTCGAGATTGCGTGAGAATTGCGGAGAGACATTGTCGCGCGTTCGCGCGTCCCAGCCAGCCTGCGGGAAGGCGGCCTCGGTCGATTTGATGAATTCCCGCAGCTCTTCGTCGCCAGTGTTTCCGTCGAGCGTGATTCTCGCAGCGTGGCGCACGACCGACCCCGGCGTCACGAGCCCAGCCGCGCGCAGGGCAGCGCGCGTCATCATCACGCGCGGGCCGAAGCCCACGCCGCCCGCGAGCTTGTCGGGCTCGCTCACGAGCTTCGCGCGCAATTGCACGCGGGCGTTGCCGATCATGAGCGTGTCGCCGAGCTTCGCGTCGAGCCGCGCGAGGAGGATCGGATCAACGGCGATGCCGGTGACGCCGTCTTTCTCGGCGAGCGCTTCAGAAAGCGGCAAGGCCGGATCGAGCGCAACGGCGCCGAAGGCGGGGTAGGTCGAAGGATCGACGGCTTTGATTTCCACCAACGCCGCCTCGCCGTCGTCGCGCCGCGCCATGGCGCGCATCAGCGAAATCTCCGAGAGGCCCCCGCGCGCTTCGAGATAGGCGCGCTGCTCGGGCGCAAACTCCCGCGCGACGAGGCTGAAGGACGCGTCGCCGCCCAAAATCGTGCGGCCCTCGCGGGCAAGTCCCTGCGAGAGGGCGCGCGAGAGGCCAGACACGCCGGAGATGGCCGCAACCCCGATGACGATGCAGGCGATGAAGATCGAGAAGCCGCGCGGGTCGCCGAGGAGATCCCGCAGAGCGAAGCGCAGGCCAAAGGGGAGGGAGGAAAAGCGCGCGCCGGCCATCAGCTTTCGTCCGCCTCGATCCGTCCCGAGCGCAGCCGCACCCGCCGCCCGCAGCGCGCGGCGAGGCTGGGGTCATGGGTGACGAGCACGAGCGTTGCGCCGCGGCGCTTCTGTTGGGCGAAGATGAGGTCGATGACCGAGGCGCCGGTCTCGGAATCGAGATTTCCGGTCGGCTCGTCCGCCGCCAGGATCAACGGATCAGGGGCGAGAGCGCGGGCGAGGGCGACGCGCTGTTGCTCGCCGCCCGAGAGCTGGGCCGGGTAATGGGAAAGGCGCTCGGCGAGGCCTACCGCGGCAAGCTCTCTTTCGGCGGTCGCAAAAGCGTCCGGGGTTCCGGCGAGTTCGAGCGGAACGGCGACGTTCTCTAGCGCCGTCATGGTCGGAATCAGCTGGAAAGACTGTAACACGATTCCTATCTTTTCCCCACGGAAGCGCGCCAGAGCGTCTTCGGAGAGCCCGTCGAGATTGCGTCCGTCTATTCTGACGGCGCCTGAATCGGGCCGCTCCAATCCGGCGAGGGTCATGAGCAGAGTGGATTTCCCCGACCCGGAGGGCCCTAGAAGACTAACTGTCTCGCCATGGGCTATATTCAGAGTGACGCCCTTGAGAACGTGGACCCGCGCGGCGCCTTCGCCCAGCGTGAGATGGACGTCCGCGAGTTCGATGACGGATTGCACGGAGGGATGATCCTTGAACGACGCGCCGCATCAGACGCTTGAAGCTTCGCCTCTATATCGCCTGTTCGGGCGTCTGGGCCAAGTCTTGGGGATATTGCTGATCCTATTCGGGGGGAGCGCCGAGGCGGCGCAAAAGCGCGTTCTCGCCTTTGGGGATAGTCTCACAGCGGGGCCGGGGCTCGCGGCGGAGGATACGCTAGCTGCGCAGCTCGAAAAACGCCTCGCGGCCGACGGTTTCGATGCGAAAGTCATCAATGGCGGCGTTTCCGGCGACACGAGCGCCATGGGGCTTGCGCGGCTCGACTATGCGCTTTCGGGCGATCACGTCGATGTCGCAATCCTCGAGCTCGGCGCCAATGACATGCTACGCGGACTGCCCCCTCAGGAGCCCCGCGCCAATCTTTCGAAAATGATCGAAACTTTTCAGTCAAAAGGCGTGACTGTCATTCTGGCGGCAATGGTCTCCATCAGAAATTGGGAGGAAGCTTATCGTCAGGATTTCGATTCGATCTATCCCGGCCTCGCCGCCAAATATGGAGTGACGATGATTCCTTTCTTCATGGAAGGCGTCTGGGGCGAACCGCAGCTTTTGCTTGCCGACGGCCTCCACCCCAACGCAGCTGGCGTGGCCAAGGTCGTGTCGAAAATAGCCCCCTATGTCGAAAAGGCTCTCGCGCCTTCTGACGCGAAGAAGGAGTCGCGCTCGCAGTAGCGCGATTATGTCAACGTCTCATTGAGGAGGAACAAATGCCTAGACTTTTCACGGCCCTGGAAGTTCCCCCCCATATCGCCGAAAGCCTTGCGCGGCTGCGCGGCGGCGTTTCGGGCGCGCGCTGGATCGACGTGGAAAACTACCACATTACCTTGCGCTTCCTGGGTGATGTCGACGATCGTTTCGCTCACGATGCGGCGAACGCGCTCTCTTTCATTCGCCGGCCAGGGCTTGAGGTGACAATCGACGAGCTTGCATCCTTCGGCGGCGGCAAGCCGCGCGCCATCGTCGCGCGCGTGCGGTCGGATCCGACGCTGATCGAGATGCAGGCGGAACAGGAACGGTTGATGCGCCGCCTCGGCGCGCCGCCGGAGGTTCGGAATTTTGCGCCGCATGTCACGCTGGCGCGGCTGCGCGGGTCAAACTCGGCGTCGGTTGCGGCCTATCTTGGCGCGAGAGGCTATTTCCCGCCGCTAAAATTCATGGCGGAGCGGTTCGTGCTCTACTCCTCGCGGGATTCGGTGGGCGGCGGGCCCTATGTCATCGAGGCGGAATATCCGCTCATCGAGGCGCGGCCGGCGATGACGGGGGCAGTGCGGTTGTAGGAGAACCGGGCGCTCCGGGCGGATCGGCTCCCGGAGCGCCCCTTTTGCGGGTTCTTACTGAATCATGCGCGCGGTCGAGCCGGTGTTGCCGGTGATGTTGGCGCTGTCGGGAGAGATCCACGCAGGAACCCAAGTCAGCGCGACAATGATGAAGCCGACGAAGCCAGCGATGTAGAGCAGAACCTTCCCGACTTCGCCGCTGTGAACATTAACAGCCATTTTTCCCTCCCGATGAGTTTGGTTGTTCCCCCCTGAGAGCGACGGCCGACCCCTTTTGGCCTCAGGAGTCGGGCCATCGCTCGCCAACAAGGCAACAGGGGGAAGCCGTCTCGTTGACGGCTCAAGATTGCTGGAGCCGCGCCTCAAGCAAAAGGACCACAGAAACGCCAACCGATGGGAATTCTATTTGGTCCTATCGGATTTATACTGGATGGCTTCATCGGGATTATTATCTTGTGTCGAAAGAGGTGTGGCTCCTAACAAAATCGACGACTGGCGCCAGAAAATGCTTCGTCCATGAAGGTGGATCAGCATTGCCCAGTTCGAGCGAACAGGGCAATCTGATTGTGTATTGTTTGAAGATTCGGAGCTTCTCCATCTTTTTGACGCCGCCAGAAAAAGCGCCATGATCAGGGAGTCTCTGCGCCCGAGGCGCGCGCGCTTTTATTGTAAAGCGGCTGCTGCGCTCTCGGCTTTCCTCGCTGCGCCAATTTGTGTGGCAATGGCCGACGATGCATCGGCGATATCGGTGCTGAAGCAGCCATCGCTGACCGACACGCCCGATGGCCCCAAAGATCAGTTGCGCAGCATCGGGCTGACGCCCGATGTCTGGGTCACGCAATTCTATCAGGGCGAGACGTCAGGCGACGGGCTAAAGACCTGGGCCTATGGCGGCAAAATGGACGCCTTCCTCAAAGTCGATGCGGAGAAGCTTGGCTTTTGGCGCGGCCTTCGCGTCAATATACAGTACGAGCATTATTTTGGGCGCAACATCAACAATACTGATTTTGCGCTGCTTCCCGTGAATGCCGCGCAAGCCTTTGTGCAGCGGGACGGCTATCACTCGGCGCTCTCCGTCGTTTTCACCCAGGACTTTGGCGAGCGTTTCTCGGTCAGCGCGGGCAAGTTCAACACGATGACGCTCGCCTCGCAAACGCCGCTGATGGGCGGTGGCGGCATAGACACTTTTATGAACCGGGCCTTTGCAGCCCCCGCAACGGGCATCGGCGTCACCTCGCCGGGACGCCTCGTCGACAGGCTCATCGTCTCGCCCACATACACTCTCGGCGCTTTGGCGACATTCAAGACGGACTTCGCAAAAATCGCCTTGGGGATAGCCGACCCTCGAAACGCGCAAGACCCGAGGGTGCTCGAACGTCCATTCGAGAAAGGCGTGGTGGCCGGCGGATTTGTGACCGTCCCAACGGAAATCGGCGGCCTGCGCGGCTTCCATACAATCCGCGCCTACTACAGCAATGCGCGGGGCTTCGACCTCGACGACGTGATAGGCCTGCGGGCGAGACTGGCTGCGGGCGTTCCTGTGACCAAAAAGGGCTATTGGTTCACGGGTTACGCCATTCAGCAATACCTCGTCCAAAGCGACGCAAATCCGGCGATCGGCTGGGGCCTCTTCGCACTGGCGACCCTTTCTGACGGGAACCCGAACCCGGTCAGGTGGAGCGTCCTTGGCGGCGTCGGCGGCAATAACTTGCTCGCTGGCCGCGAGAACGACCGCTGGGGTTTTGGCTTTTTCCATTACGGATTGGCGGCGCCATTGCTTGCCGGGCTCAATGCGCGGGGCGTCCATAGACGCAGCGAAGGCGGCGTGGAGACCTTTTACAATCTCGCGATCACGCCTTGGTTGCGTCTCTCCGCCGATCTGCAGATCATCGATCCCTGGAACCAGACGAAATCACGCGCAACATACGCGGCGCTACGTTTACAGACGAAGTTTTGACGAGAGCGCATCCCGCAAAAGTTGACAGACTTTTGCGACAAGAATGCGCTCCAAACCTTTGATTCAGCGCGATTCTCGCAAAATTCCCGCGAGCGGAAAGCGCGCTAAGTAGCCGGCCGGCGCCGACGGAAAGGCGAGGTTGTTGGCCTTATTTCGGGGCCACTCCAAATCCCCCGACGCTCAAAACGGTGAGGGCACGACGCGAATCTTGGCCATCATGCCACCGTCCTCATGCTCCAGAATATGGCAGTGGTACACGAAATCCCCCAACTTGCTGAATGGGATGTCGAGCATCACCGTCTTGGAGCGACAGTGGCCGTTTCGCCATTGCTCGATCGAGCACACGCCGCTTTGGTTGTTCATCACTTGGTCGCTGATCGAGCGGTCGGGCGACGCGACGCCGAGCGGAAGATTATCTTCCAGGATGCCGTAGCCGACGCCCGATGCGGGCCGCGCCGCGATTAGCGAGAACGGGCGCGCGCCCGCCTCGATCGGCCGTAACTTCGTCTGATGGATATGGAAATTATGGTTTTCGGTCGAGAGCTGCACCAGCTCCCAGGTTTCATGGACGGGCGTTTGTCCCGGCCCGAGCGGTAGGCAAATCGACGGCCTCATCGGGTCGAATCGCATTACCGCCGTCTGCGTATTCGGGATGGGCGCGCCGCGTTCGTCTACCTCCTCATAACCAAGGCCAAAGGTGGAATCGTCGGTGAGGTCCTCCAGCCCAAAGAAGATACGTCGGCGATGGCCGGGCGGCAGCGGCCTGCATCCGGCCGGTAAAGGCGCAGGCTGCGCCTCGGGAGCGGGGGCCGATAATATCCCGCCGACCTCCGCGACCTTCAACGCGTCGCCAGCCAGGCTGAGGAGCGAAGGAGCGCCAACCGAAGGGGGGGGCCGGGGGCGAAGTGAACCTTCGCGAGATCGACAGCCGGCCAGGCGTCGCCGCTGCCCATCGTCAGGCCCAGCATTTTGAGCGTCGCCGAAGCCTTCTGGGGCGCCGGCGCTTCCCGGCCAGCCCAGTCGCGATAGGTCACCCAAACCTCCGCGCGCGCTCGGCATCATGACGAGTTCGCTGACGCAGACGGGCAAAGAGCGGATGAAGGTCGAACTCTTTGGGCAGGCGACGATCGTGAATTTGGCGCCGGCGAGATGAACCACCGAGCCGATCGGCGTGTCCTGAGGCAGGTTGATGCTCACGCCATCGACCGCCACCAGCTGCATGAGCATGGGCGTTTTGGTCGAGTCGTCAGAAAGCTGCAAGCGGTACGACAAGCTTCCCGAGGCGTTGGTCAGGCGCCAAAGCTCGCCTTGCGCATTCACAGGGATTGTCGGGAATTGTTGCCCGTTGATCGTGAAATACCATCTGCCGCCGGTGAAGTTTTTGCCGCCATCGCCGCTTTTGTCCGCTCCGGGACAGGAGCCTTGCCGGATTTCTCCCGAAACGGGGAACTGCTGGCAAAAATCCGGATCCTGTTGGTGCAGGATCTCGGCATTCGCCACGCTTGCCGGTCCTTTCTCGAACTGGACCGTTCCCGCGGCGAGCAATTGCAGGTCCTTGAGAATTAAATGCCTCGCCTGAGGCCTCGAAGCCGCGCCCGAATAGGCAATTAATGACGTGTAATTTTCCACCTCGCCGATCGTGATGATGCCCGCCAACCCGCTCGATACCTGGTTGAGCGACAACCCATGAACATGAGGGTGAAACCAGTAGAGCCCAGAGGGATGGTTGCGTGGGATGTCGATGCGGTAATCGACGAAATCCATGGCGTTCTGGCCGTGATCATGGCCGCCTTGGGATGCAGGAAGCCCGTTTGCCGGGTTGAACACATTCACGAAGACGTAATCGCCAAAGGTGGGATCGGTCGCGGTCGGCGCGCGCGCGGGGACAATCAGCCCGTGCGTGTGCAAATTCGACGGATTGAGTGGAAGATTCGCGCCGCCCTCGTCCTCGGCGTGCGCCACCTTGATGGGATCGAGCTTTGGCAGGCGGTTGACGAAGCGAATCTCCAGCCTGTCCCCCGGTTGGAGCGCCAGCCGCGCGCCGCCATAATCCGCGACGACGACTCTTCCTGGTGCGCATGTCGTTCCGGCCGGCGGCCGCGGGCAAATTTCATAAACCCATCCCGTCGGATTGACGGCCCCGCCGCTTTGCGCGGGAAAAGATATCGTGGGAATTTGGCTTGGTTTTGCGATAATCAGGAGACTAAGCGTCCCGGCATGACTGGAGAATACTTTTGGCTCGACGAGCTCGTCACTCATGGCCGGGCAAGAGACGAGCATGGCGAGCGCCAGTATCCTAATCACAGAAACTTGTCTTTTGGTATTGATCGCCATGTTGACTTCCATGTCTGTCAGGAATGGCCGCATCTGCAAAGAATTGCAGAATTAGGAACCATTCCAATATACAAGTTTGTTGAAAGCTATCTTCAACCCTATATTTTTTGGGTCAATACTCTGACGGCTAAGTCGGATATATTCTCAACTACTCGGGCAGACCTCGGCTCGGCCGTGAGAGCCGCAGCTTGGTCAAGATCCCATGTCCCCACATTCCCAACCCCGATA
The DNA here is from genome assembly GCA_024506175.1 of Methylocystis sp. Lineage (GTDB taxonomy): Bacteria > Pseudomonadota > Alphaproteobacteria > Rhizobiales > Beijerinckiaceae > Methylocystis. The sequence continues at coordinate 1,423 of JAMBEQ010000084.1, read as the reverse complement.
AAATGCCCTAATCAGGCGCCATGTCGCCCCATCAGTCGTCGCCCGGCCCTTCAGCGCCGCTTCTTTTCGCCAACGCCCGCTTGATCGACCCCGCCAGAGGGCGCGAGACGCGCGGCGGGCTGCTCGTCGCCGAGGGGCGCATCGCCGATCTCGGTCCCGGGCTCACGCCCGATGCCGCCCCTGAGGGCGCCCGCGTCATCGATTGCGGCGGCGACGTGCTCGCCCCAGGCCTCATCGACATGCAGGCTTTCGTCGGCGAGCCAGGCGCCGAGCATCGCGAGACCATCGCCAGCGCCACACTGGCGGCGGCGGCTGGCGGCGTCACCACGCTTGTCGCCACCACCTCGACCCTCCCGGCCGTAGACGACCCGGCAGTCGTGGATTTCGTTTTGCGCCGCGCCCGCGACACCGGGCGCGTGCGCGTGCTGCCTATGGCGGCGCTTACCAAGGGGCGCGAGGGCAAGGAGATCGCCGAGCTCGGTCTCCTTCAACAGGCGGGCGCCGTCGCTTTTTTCGATGGCGCGCGGTCGGTCAGGAACGCTCTCGTCATGCGCCGGGCGATGAGCTACGCCCGCGACTTCGGCGCGCTAGTGGTGCATTTCACCCAGGACGCGGACCTCGCCGGCGGCGTGATGAACGAGGGCGATTTCGCGCTGCGCCTTGGTCTTGCCGGCGTGCCGCGGGAGGCGGAGGCGGTCATGCTCGATCGCGATCTGCGCCTCGTCGCGCTCACCGGCGCGCGCTATCATGCGTCGATCCTCACGACGACGCTTTCGCTCGATGCGATGCGCGCCGCCAAGGACGTAGGCCTTCCCGTCACCTGCGGCGTGACGATCAACCATCTCACGCTCAACGAAAACGACATCGGCGATTATCGCAGCTTTTTAAAGTTGCGGCCGCCGCTGCGTCACGAAGAGGAGCGCAAGGCGCTCGCGGCCGCGCTGGCCGAGGGGCTCATCGACGTCATCGTTTCCGACCACGATCCGCAGGATGTCGAGACGAAGCGCCTGCCATTCGCAGAAGCCGAGTTTGGCGCCATTGGAATCGAAACCATGCTCGCCGCAGGGATCCGGCTCGTGCATTCGGGTGATATTTCCCTGCCCAAGCTCCTTGCCGCCATGTCGTCGCGCCCGGCGGAAATTCTCGGGCTGGAGCAGGGGCGCCTCAAGAAAGGCGCGCCAGCCGATCTGATCCGTTTTGATCCCGACGAGCCCTTCGTCGTCGATCCGGAGAAGCTTCACTCGCGCTGCCGCAACACGCCCTTCGACGGCGCGCTGCTGCAGGGCGTTGTGAAGATGACGGTTGTGGCGGGCGAGATCGTTCACGAGGCGACGTCATGAGCGGCGTCGCGCTCTATTCCGGCACTTTCGATCCGCTGACCAACGGCCATCTCGACATCATCCGTCAGGGCGTCGCGCTTTTC
>JAMBEQ010000083.1 GCA_024506175.1 Methylocystis sp. | reverse complement strand
CCTCGACGGTTTCGTGAGTGCGCTCGAGATAACGGCGGGCCGTCTCGCTGCGCTCGAGCCCAGGCAACCAATACGACCGCCAGCGAATTTCGACGCCTTCCGCCCCAGCGCGCACCAGCCGCTCGAATTGCATTTGCGTCGAGGCAAGCGCCTGGTCGGGCATATTGTTAACAAGCGCGATTTCCAGCGCGTCTCCCATACGCGGCGGAAGACTGTTCATTCCGCGGCCTCCAGGAGGCTTGCATTCGCCGCCGAAAGCGCGCGGTCGAGATCCTCTATGATATCGCAAACGTGCTCGATCCCCACGCTGATGCGGAGCATCTCCGGCAGCACGCCAGCCTTGGCCTGCTCCGCCGCCGTCATCTGACGGTGCGTCGTCGAGGCGGGATGGCAGGCGCGCGATTTGGCGTCGCCGATATTGACGAGGCGCTTGACGATGCGGAGCGCATCATAGACGCGCTTGCCCGCCTCGAGCCCACCCTTCACGCCGAAGGTGAGGAGCGACGGCACACGCCCGCCGAGATATTTCTGAGCGAGCGCAAAATAGGGGCTCTCTTGGAAACCGGCGTAATTCACCCAGGCGACGCGCGGATCGTCGCGCAGGAATTCGGCCACCTTTTTGGCGTTTTCGACATGGCGCTCGACACGCAGCGCAACCGTCTCCAGCCCCTGCAATAGAAGAAACGCGCTCAAGGGCGAAAGAACGGCGCCCGTCGTGCGCTGATAGACGCTCCGCGCGCGGGCGATATAAGCGCTGTCCCCGAAGCGGTCGACATAGACCAGGCCATGATAAGAGGCATCTGGCTCGTTGAACGTCGGAAAACGCTTCGGGTAATCGCGCCAGGGGAAGCGTCCGCTGTCGACGACGATCCCCCCGAGCGTTGTCCCATGGCCGCCCATGAATTTGGTCATCGAGTGGACGACGATATCGGCGCCGTGCTCAATGGGTCGACAAAGGATCGGCGTCGCCACCGTATTATCGACGATGAGCGGGACGCCATGGTCGTGTGCGACCTTGGCCAGCGCTTCCAAATCGCAGATATTGCCCGCGGGGTTGCCGACGCTCTCGCTGAAAACCGCTTTTGTGTCCGCGTCCATCGCAGCCGCCATATCGGCCGCAGAGTCGCTCGCGGCGAAGCGCACCTGCACGCCTTGGCGCGCCATCACATGCTGAAGAAGCGTATGGGTGGTCCCATAAAGGGTCGGCGCGGAAACAATGCTGCCGCCGCTGTCGGCGACATTGGCGAACGCATAATACAGCGCCGCCTGCCCTGTCGCCGCCGCAAGGGCGCCGACGCCACCTTCCAGCGCGGCGACGCGTCGTTCCAGCACCGCGACCGTCGGATTGGCGATCCGGCTGTAGCGAAATCCCTCTTCTTCGAGATCGAAAAGCGCCGCGGCGTGATCCGCGCTATCAAATTCATAGGCTACCGTCTGATAGATCGGCACAGCGACGGACCGCGTCGCGGGATCTCCTTCGTAACCGCCATGGACTGCAATCGTTTCGCTACGCATCCGATTTGCCTCCTGCATGGTCTTGGGCCGCCGCTTTCATTGTCCAAAAAATCGCTTTGGGCTATCAATGGGAATAATTCGCCTAAAGATTTATGCGGCTTCGGTGAAGGCGGCCATCAAAAGCGCATCGTATCCCTAACGAAATCCGAGCTGGTTCCTTAAAATTTTACGGATAATGGCATAGGCTCGAACGAGCGCGCGCGGGCGCTGGGGTTTAACCAACTGGGTGCAGAGCAATGACGGAGCAGGCGGCGGGCCTGGGACAATCAAGCCGACGTCCGGGGAACGAGGGGCGCTCGCCGAACAAAGACTGGCTTCGGGCGCTGAAACTTTCCGCCGCGATCGAGCGCGATCCGCGCCGAACGCTCGGGCCCGCTTTCGACGACGTTGCCGCGATGCGCGGTGACGCCCCTGCGATCCTCTTCGAAAAAGGCGGGTACAGTTTTCGAGAACTTTCGGAGCGTTCGCGCCGCTATGCGCGCTGGGGGCTGGCGCAAGGACTTCGCAAGGGGGACGCGATTGCGCTGGTGATGGAAAGCCGGCCCGATTACGTCGCCATCTGGCTGGGGCTCACGCGCATCGGCGTCGTCGTTGCGCTCATCAACCACAATCTGACCGGCCCGGGGCTCGCCCATTGTATCCGCGTGGCGGCCCCGCGCCTCATTGTCGCCTCGCCTGCCCACTGCGAGAAATGCGTAGAGGCTGCGTCCGAGATCAACGCGCGACTGGTTCGCAGCGACGAGGCGCTGGAAAGCAATCTCGCTGCGCAAAGTGGCGCCCCTCTTGATCTGGAGGAGGCGCAGCCAACGCTCTCGGACCCAGCGCTTTACATCTACACTTCCGGCACGACCGGCCTACCCAAGGCGGCGATCGTCTCGCACCGCCGCGTCATGAACTGGGCGCTGTGGTTTTGCGGCCTCATCGACGTCACGCCGGCAGATCGAATGTATGATTGCCTCCCGCTCTATCATTCGGTGGGCGGGGTCGTCGCCATCTGGGCGACGCTTCTGGGCGGCGGCTCCGTGGTGTTGCGCGAACGCTTTTCGGCAAGCGGGTTTTGGCGCGACGTCGTGGATTACGATTGCACGCTTTTCCAATATATTGGGGAGCTCTGCCGGTATCTCGCCCATGCGGCACCATGTGAAGCCGAGAAGAAGCACCGCCTGCGCATGGCGATCGGCAATGGTCTGCGGCCGGAGGTCTGGCCCGTCTTCGAGAAGCGCTTCCGGATTCCGAGGATCCTAGAGTTCTACGCGGCGACCGAAAACAATTTCTCACTCTATAACGTTGAAGGAGAGCCGGGCTCCATCGGGCGCATCCCAGCCTTCCTTGCAGCACGCCGGACGATTCAGCTCGTGAGATACGACGCCGAGAATGACGCGCCGGCACGAGACGAACACGGTTTTTGCGTCCCCTGCGGATCCGATGAGCCCGGCGAAGCCATTGCGCGCATCGCGGACGATTTCGAGGGTTATCTCGATCAAGCGGCCACCGAAAAGAAGATCCAGCGCAACGTGTTCAAGCCCGGAGACGCCTGGATGCGCAGCGGCGATCTCATGCGCCGCGACGCGCGCGGGTTCTTTTATTTCGTCGACCGCGTCGGCGATACTTTCCGTTGGAAGGGTGAAAATGTGGCCACCGCCGAAGTGGCCCAGGCAATCGCGACTTTTCCCGGCGTCCTTGACGTCACCGTCTATGGCGTCGAAGTCCCCGGCCGAGACGGCCGCGCCGGCATGGCCGCAATCGTCGTCGACGAGTCGTTTCGAATCGCGGGACTCTACTCGCACCTTGCAGCTCAATTACCGGCCTATGCGCGACCGCTATTCCTGCGCCGCGCCGATTGCTTGCAGGTGACCGAGACGTTCAAGCATCGCAAGCGGGAACTTGCCGCGGAGGGCTTCGATCCGCGCAAGATAACCGACGCCGTCTTTTTCACGTCTTCTGAGCGATCTATATATGCCGCCTTGGATTTGGCGCTTTATGAGAAAATTCTCGCCGGCGCCGTTCCTCTCTAGAGCGCATTCCGCAGAAGTTGACAGACTTTTGCGGTAAGAATGCGCTCCAAGCGTTTGAATTTGCGCGATTTCTTGTCGCTCGCATAGACCCATGCGAGCGGAAAGCGCGCTAGGGACCTTTTTCGAAAGGGCGCCGGATGAAAGTCGATGTCGGGGCGTTGTCGGTCGTCGTCAACGAAGGCGCGGAAGGCTCCGGCCCCCTTTCCGGCGCGACCTTCGTCGTCAAGGAGAACATCGACGTCAAAGGCCAGGTTTCGACCAATGGCCACCCTCTTTGGGCGTCGACTCATGCGCGGGCGCAGGCCAATGCGCCCGTTGTCGACATGCTGCTGGCGGCCGGGGCGCGCCTTGTCGGCAAGACTCACATGGACGAGATGGCCTACAGCCTGCTCGGCGCCAATCCGCATTACGGCACACCGATAAACCCGGCGGCCCAGGACAGGCATCCGGGTGGCTCGTCCTCCGGCTCCGCCGTCGCCGTCGCGGCTGGCCTCGTCAACTTCGCGATCGGCACGGATACGGCCGGCTCCTGCCGGGCGCCCGCCGCCTTTTGCGGAATCTATGGATTCCGTTCGTCTCACGGCGCGATTCCGATGGCAGGCGTCGTGCCGCTGGCGCCCTCGCTCGACGTCATCGGCTGGTTTGCACGCGATCTCGGAAGGATGGCGAACGTCGGCGAGGTGCTGCTGCCGCTGGATGGCGATGACGGCTCCTTCGAAGAGGCGGTTTTTCTCAGCGAGGCCTTTCGCGGCGTCGAAACCGAATTCGCCGCCGCCGCTGCGCCCGCCGTCGATATGCTGAAGAGCGGACGCTGGCGCGAAGGTCGCCTGGGCGAGGATTTTTTCAGGGACGCGCTCGCGCATTTCCGCAATTTGCAGGCGTATGAGGCCTGGGCCTCGTATGGAGCCTGGATCAGCGCGGAACATCCGACCTTCGGCAAGGGCGTCGAAGAACGCTTGGCCGTTGCGTCGAAAGTGACGCAAGATCAGAAAAAGGCGGCGCTGGCCTTTGGCGAAGAAGCAAGGAAGCACGTCGACGCGCTCTTCGGCGACAAAGGCTTTCTCGTCATGCCGACAACGCCCTTCCGATCGCCGCTGCTCACCGAAAGCGAGACGCAGCTGGACGCGAAGCGCTATCAGATGATGCGCCTCTTCCTCATTGCGAGCTACTTCGGCTTACCACAGATCAGCCTGCCATTACCGGCGACCGAAGCGCCGGTGGCGCTCTCTTTTGTGGGACGGCGCGGCTCCGATCGCAAGCTGATCGCGCTCGCGCAGCGCTTCCTCAACCGCATGCCGTCTTAGCTGATACTGAACGGTGCGTCAGACCGACGGAACGTGGGGGACGCCTACTTCTCCAAATGGGCATTCAAGCGCGGCGCGGTCCCACCCGCCGGCGTTGGCGGCGGCTTCGTAAGTGCTTTGCAGAAAGTCGACAAGCGCTTTATCGGGCGAGGCGGCCGCGCGGACCGCCTCGTAAGGCAGGATGAACTCACGCAACTCTTCGCTATAGAACGCTCCCTCGGGGTGGATATTGGCCTTCCGGAAGCCCGGAGGCTCCGGATAGGCATAGGAATAAAAGGCCGGATATTCGATGGGGCCGCTTCCCGGCCAAAACCCCGCGCTACTCACCTCATGCGAATAGGCCTCGCGCGCCACATCATCCGGCAGGTTGGGGACGCCGCCCGGATGCGGCGGCGCGCGTCGCCCCGAGAACCGCGTCGCCGCCAGATCGAAACTTCCCCAAAAGAAATGTACCGGACTGCATTTGCCGACGAATCCGCTACGGAAGAATTTCAGAACACGGTCCGCCTGCACGAGGATCTTCCACCAGCGGCGTGCATAGTCGGGATCGAAGGCTGCGTGCAGACGATCCTCGCTGAGACGAATTCGATCCGGAACTTCATTGGCCCATTCGTTAATTTTTAGTTCTATCCCGAGGTCCGCCAAAGTGGCGAACACGGCCGAATAAAAATCGGCGACCGATTGCGGTCGTAGCGGAATTTCTGCCTGCAGCCCCTCCCCGGTTCGAAAGTGGAGGCTCGGCGCGATGAAATCGAAATCAATCTGGAAAACACGGTCGCCAGAAGCGATGGGCGAAGTGGTGAGCCCGCGCGCCGTGACATATAGCGCGACGTGCCAGGAATGATTCAGCCAGGGTGTTAGGGAGAGGCGGACTTTGCCAATAATTTGGGTCCATAAATGAAGCGTGGCGTAGGTGTCACGCCATTGCCCGTAAGGGAGTTCCGGCCAGGCTTCCGATTGCTCTTTGGGCAAAGTCATTCCCAGGCTCCGCCGAGGTCCGCCATCGCTGACGCATCTAGAGCGCGTTCCGCCAAAAGTTGACAGACTTTTGCGATAAGGATGCGCTCCAGATTTCCAAGGTCGCGCGATTTCTTGTCGCTCGCATGGTTCCATGCGAACGGAAAGCGCGCTAGCAGGTTGCCTTTCGGAATAGAAGGGCGCCAGCTGGCTCGGTCCCTGAGCAACAGGGAGCCCGCCCTACGCGCCCATCGGGCCGCGCCCGAGCAATTCTTTAACTCTTGCCGTCAGCCGGTCGCGCACGTCGCGATAGGCCGATAGGATTGCCTCCCGCGACCCTTGCGCCGCCGTAGCGTCAGGGGTCGGCCAATAAACCACGTCAACCGCCATGGTGCGTGTGAATTCCAGCGCCTTGTGATGCGCTTCGGGAGAGAGGGTGACGATAAGGTCGAAGTTCGAGTCTTCCAGATCCTCGAAGGTATGCGGCTTGTGGCGGCTTAGATCGACGCCGATCTCCTCCATCGCCGCAATCGCGAAGGGATCAGGCTCGCCGCGCTTGATTCCGGCGGAGGCAAAGTAAATCTCGCGCCCGAAATAATGGCGCGCGATCGCCTCCGCCATCGGCGAGCGCACGGTATTCAGCGTGCATGCAAAGAGAACGGATTGCGGGCGGGCCATATCGCTACCGCATTTTCACCGCCGAACCGGCCTGTGCGTCGGCGGGAAATGCTGCCATCCGCCTCAGCCCCTCCAGTGCAGCGCCGTGACCAACGTAAAAAGCCGCCGCGCGGTGTCGGCGTCTATCTCGATCTTGCCCTTGAGCCGCTCCGCCAGGAGCTGTGCGCCTTCATTGTGCAGCCCGCGCCGACCCATGTCGATCGCCTCGATCCGGCTCGGCGTCGCCGTGCGAATAGCGGCGTAATAGCTCTCGCAGATCAGAAAATAGTCTTTGAGAATGCGCCTGAAAGGCGTCAGCGACAGAATATGCGCAATGACGCTGTTTCCACTCTGGTCGCGTATATCGAAAACGAGCTTGGCGTCCATCAAGGAAATATTGAGCGCATAGGGCCCGCTATTTTGGCCGACCGGCGCGAAGCAGTTTTCCTCGATGAGATCATAAACCGCGATCGCGCGCTCGTGCTCCTGGTCGGCGGAGCCGCGCCCGATCGAATTCTCGTCGAGCGTAACCGAGATCAGCCGGTTCTGCGGGCTCGCCTCCACTCCTCACGCCCCGAGCGAGTTCAGCCGGATCGAGACGGAACGCGCATGGGCCGTGAGCCCTTCCGCTTCGCCGAGCGTCACGGCCGCGCCGCCGATGGCGCGCAGCGAATCCGCGTTGCATTTCAGGATGGAGGTTTTCTTCACGAAATCGAGAACGCTGAGGCCCGAAGAAAAACGCGCCGAGCGCGCCGTCGGTAGAACGTGATTGCTGCCGCCGACATAGTCGCCGACCGCCTCCGGCGTATAGGCGCCGATGAAGATGGCGCCGGCGTTCGAGACTTGCGCGGCGAGCTCCTCGGCGTCCTCCGAAATGATTTCCAGATGCTCCGCCGCGATGCGGTCGGCGAGCGGAAGTGAATCCGAAAGCTTCTTCACGAGAATCACCGCGCCATAGTCGCGCCAGGACTTCCCAGCGATCTCGGCGCGCGAGAGCGTCGAGAGATGGCGCTCGACCGCGGCGACGGTGGCCTCGGCGATCTCGGCGCTGTCGGTGATCAGGATGGACTGCGCGGATTCGTCGTGTTCCGCCTGCGCCAACAGATCGGCGGCGATCCAGTCGGGGTTCGCCGTCTTGTCGGCCAGCACCAGCACTTCCGAAGGACCGGCGATCATGTCGATGCCAACCTGGCCGAAGACGCGGCGCTTCGCCGCCGCAACCCAGGCGTTGCCGGGCCCGACGATCTTGGCGACGGGCGCGATGGTCTTGGTGCCATAGGCGAGCGCCGCCACGGCTTGCGCGCCGCCGACGCGGTAGATTTCGTCGATCCCCGAGCGCTTGGCGGCGGCGAGCACCAGCGGCTCGACATGGCCGCCCGGTGTCGGGACGACCATCACGATGCGCTTCACCCCAGCAACCTTGGCCGGCACGACATTCATCAGCACGGAGGAGGGATAGGCCGCCGTGCCGCCCGGCACATAGAGTCCCACCGAATCGAGCGGCGACCAGCGCCAGCCGAGCTCCACGCCCGCCGCGTCGCTATACCGCAAGTCCTGGGGCCTCTGCTTTTCATGGAAGGCGGTGATGCGCTCCAGGGCGAGATCGAGCGCGGCAAGCTGCGCGCTGGAGCATTTGGCCTCGGCGGAGGCGACCTCGGCGGCGGAGACGGCGATGCCGGTCTCGGCGAGGTCGATGCGGTCGAAACGCTTGGAATAGTCGATGAGCGCCTCGTCCCCGCGGGCGACGACATCCTCGATAATGGCGCGGACGGTGGCGTCGACGTCCTGGGAGGACTCCCGCTTCATGGCGAGCAGCGAGACAAAATGCTGTTCGAAATCAGGGGCGGCGGCGTCCAAACGCAGGGTCATTTCCATCTCCAACCGGGGCTTCCCGGCTGTCATGGCCTTGCGCGAGCGCTTTCGTCAAGCTTCAAGCGCGCCGGACGCCCCTTTGCTGCATCAAGCCGAAGAAACGCCCGCGTCCTCTCCAACCCCGTCATGAGTGGGCCGGGCGGCCGTCCTCCACCTTGGCCCGATGTCGCAAAGCTGCGCCTCCACGCATTCGACGTCCAGGCAGATCGCCGCGCCCCCGGCGAAGGTCAGCCTGACCGTCCCGCCCGGCGGCTCGGGGCCGGGCTCGAAGGTGACGGCGAGCAGCTCGAGGATTGCGTCGGGCTGCTCGCGCGAAACGCGTTGGCAGCGCACCCGCTGCACGCCCTCGAAATGCAAGCCGGAGCGGCAGCGTTCGAGCCGGCCTTCCATTTCCGCCGCCCAATCGAAGCGCGATCCGACGAGCGCGAAACGGCGCTTGGCCGGGAGGTAGGCGATGTCGCCGACGCGCACCAGCGCGTCCTGCAAATGCGCGGAAAGCAGCGCCAGATCCTCGTTATCGAGCGCATGTAATCGCAGCGCAGGCGCTTTCTCGAGCGGTCTCACGGCCATGCTGATCCTCCCTGCGAGCGATATGGCGAGCGCGTCGGGGGGACGCAAGCCCGGAGAGCGGCTCCGCAATCCCTTCCCTGAGCGGGTGGGAGTTATTTACGAGTTTGTGTCATCACCGGAGGCGGCTAAGCTTCTGACGATAGAGACACAAGATGAGCGAAGCAACGGCGCCGCTCGCTGGGATGGCGAAGAACAGGCGTGCGCTTTTCTCCAACCGGGCGCCCGTCGTCCCGCCGGAGCAGCTTATTTGGCAACCCGGGGCGATTGCCGGCGTCCTGCTCTTCGACCTGGCCAGCGTGGCGGCGATTGGCGCCCTCGCGCATGCCAATCCCTTGGAGGGCGAACCCGCCAGCCCCGCCTATCTTATTCCCGCGGTCGCCGGCGCGGCCATCGGCACGGCCTCAATTCTCAAGATGCGCTGGGCCTATACGATCAGATCCCTATCGCAAGGCCTGTGGCAAACGGCGAATGTGGGGCTCGCTCTCCTTCTGGCGCTGAGCGGACTATTCGTGGCCGATGCAGTTTTTAGCGACCACTCAGCGGAAATGCGCCGCTGGCTTCCTTATTGGTTCGCCGAAGCGTGGGCGCTCTGTGCGGCGCAGCGCCTCGTGGTGGCGCGTCTACTCCAGAATTGGGCGCACGAGGGACGCCTCGCCCGACGGGCCGTGATTGTCGGCGGGGGCGACGCCGCGGCGCAGCTCATCGACCGGCTCGATCGCTTAGGCGGTAAGGAGATCCAGATTCTCGGCCTTTTCGACGACCGCGATAAAATGCGCTCGCCCGAGACGGTGGGCCGCTATCGCAAGCTCGGCCGGTTCGAGGATCTCGAAGCTTTTTGCCGCGAGCAGCGCGTCGATCTCTTGATCATCGCCCTGCCTCCCACGGCGGAAGACCGCATTCTCCACATCCTGAAAATGCTCTGGGTCCTGCCGATCGACGTGCGCATCGCGGCCATCAATAGCAAGCTGAAGTTGCGCTCGCGCGCCTATAACTACATCGGCGACACGCCCTTCCTGCCAGTTTTCGACAAGCCCATGTCCGACTGGAGCGTCGCGCTCAAGGCGATCGAGGATCGCCTCCTCGCGGCGCTCGCAATCATTCTCCTCTCGCCGCTTCTCGCCCTGATCGCGCTGGCGGTGAAGCTGGATTCGAAGGGGCCGGTCCTGTTCAAGCAAACCCGCCACGGCTTCAACAACGAGCCAATTGGCGTGTTCAAGTTTCGTTCGATGTATGTCGACAAATGCGACCCCACCGGACAGAAGCAGGTCACTCGGGGTGACCCGCGGGTCACCCGCGTCGGGGCGATCCTTCGCCGCAGCTCACTCGACGAGCTGCCTCAGCTATTCAACGTCCTGCGCGGCGAGCTCTCGCTCGTCGGTCCGCGACCGCATGTCTTGCAGGCCAAGGCCGGCAACCTGACATACACTGAAGTGGTCGACGGCTATTTCGCCCGACACAAGGTTAGACCTGGAATCACGGGCTGGGCGCAGATCAACGGGTGGCGTGGCGAAACCGATACGGTCGAGAAAATCGAGCAGCGGGTCGCGCACGACCTCTATTATATCGAGAACTGGTCCATGCTGCTGGACCTGCGAATCTTGTTGGCGACGCCACTGGCGCTGATCAGGACGAAGAACGCCTATTGAGTTCCGGCGCCTTTGGCCCGCAATCTGCTTTCCCCCTTTGACGAAACGACACTGTCGGGAAAGGAACGCGGGATGGCGGAAGACAAGGACAAGCTCGACGGCTACTTCATCGATTGGGATCGAAAAATGCGGCCCGTCGGCGCCCCTGGCAAAGGGCTGCGCTGCGAGGTCGATATGAAGGCGAAATATGTGATGGTCTTCAACAAATATGGCGGGCTCGATCACGAGTCGACCTGGTATCCAAACGAAGCGGCGGTCGAAAAGGCGGGAATCAAGGTGGCCTACGCCGATCTCGACGCGCCCATCCGGATTTCCTCGATAAACTGACGCCCGCCGGCCGCCTCAGCTAGCGTTGCGCAATAAAGCCCTCAATTCTTCCGCCGACGCCGGCTTGGTCAGATGCGCATCGAAACCTGCGTCGCGCGTCCGCGCGCGATCTTCGGCCTGCCCCCAGCCGGTCACCGCCACGAGCGTCAGCTTTTGGCCGATATGGCTCAGCCTGATTGCCTGCGCTGTTTGAAAACCGTCTGGTTCGGGCATGCCGAGATCCAGAAAGACAATATCCGGTTCGAACAACTCGAGCTCCCGCAAGACGTCCTGCCCGCCATAAGCCACGCGCACCGTCGCTCCAAGGCTTTGGAGCACCATCGCCAGAGTATCTGCGACATCCTGATCGTCGTCGATCACCAACGCCCGCCGGTCGATCCGTGAAGTCGTCGGTCCCCTCGCGCGCTCCACGGGCGCGTTCGCATCGATCATCGGCAAGCTCACAATGAAGGCGCTGCCCTGGCCGGGTCCTTGGCTCGTCGCCTCGACCGCGCCGCCATGCAGCCCCACGAGCTTTTGGACGAGGGCGAGACCGATACCAAGGCCGCCCTCGCCAGACTTCTCGCCTCGAGCGAAGGCCTCGAAGACATGAGGCAGATCTTGCGGCCCGATGCCACGACCGTTGTCTCGCACCGTCACGACCGCCTCCCGGCCTCGCCGCTCGATCCCGATCTCGATGCGCCCGCCGTCTTGAGTGTATTTCGCGGCGTTGTTCAAGATGTTCGTGAAGATCTGCGCAAGACGAACCGGGTCGCCGTCCACAAAAAGCGCCTCCGACGGCGCCAGAAGCGTCGCCTCATGCCGGGCCTTTTCGATGGATGCCCTGCTGGTCTCCAAGGTGTGACGCAATACCGCCACGATATTGGTCGGCTCCTTGCGCAGCTCGATCCTGCCGCTGGCGATGCGCGAAACTTCAAGCAGATCGTCCACGAGGCGCACGAGATTGGCGACCTGGCGCTCCATCATGTCAAGCAGCGTGCGATCGGAAGCCGCGCTGTTGTTGTCCGCGCGGGCCTTCAAAAGATGAACGCCATTGTGGATGGGAACGAGCGGGTTGCGCAGCTCGTGCGCGAGTATTGCGATGAATTCGTCTTTTCGCCTGTCGAGGCTTCGTAGAGCCTCCTCCGCGCTTTTGCGCTCGGTGATGTCCCTGACGATCGCCCACATCGCGTCGGGCGCGCCATTTTCGTCGCGAGAAAGTATGGTCCTCAGCTCGATCGGGATAACCGTCCCATCCTTGCGGCGGTACTCCTTTTCGTAAACATCGGAATATCCGCGCGGCAATATCTGCTCCCGGAGGATGGCGTCTTCCATCGCGCGCCATTTTTCGGGAGTCAGCTGCCGATAAGTCAGCATAGCCAGCTCTTGCTCAGAATAGCCGAGCATCTCCTGATAAAGTTCGTTGCACTCCAGAATGCCGCCGTCCATGTCCACGCGCACGAAGGGATCGCGCAGCGCCTCATGCAATAGGCGGTATCGCCGTTCGCCGGCGAGCAAAGCCTCATGCGCCAATTTGTTCGCATGAATGTCAATAATGACGCCGATCCATTTGTGGGGCGATCCATGCCGATCGAAGAGGGGCGCGCCGCGGATATTCGTCCAGCGCCAGCCCCCCTCCCTCCATTTGAGACGATAGTCCGCATCAAAGTTGGCGCGCGTCGCAACAGTTTCTCGCCATTTGCCGCCAGCCTCGGCGCGCTCGTCAGGATGGATGGCGCCAAGCCATCCATCGCCGAGGAATTCTTCGAGAGTCTGTCCCGTATAGGCGCGCCATGTCGGACTATCCACGAGCATCACGCCCGTTGAGTCAGCCTCCCACATCGCTTGCGCGCATAATTGCGTCACGGCGCGGGAGCGTTCCTCATGCTCCTGAAAAGCTTCCAATGCGTGGCGGGCCTCTATGTCGACTACTGAGCCGACAAAGCCGTGGAAAGCCCCCGTTTCATCCAGACGAGGGGCGGCGGCGGCACATGCCCGGCGGTAAACGCCATCGAACCGCCTGACTCGGCACTCGAGGCGATAGGGCGTGCGCGCCTTCAAGGCGCGCGTCCGAACGGTCTCGACCTGCTCCCGGTCATCCGGATGGATCGCCTCGATCCAGACGGAGCGCGCCTGCTCGGGGCTTTGACCTGTGAACTCCGACCAAAGCGGATCGATATGAATGCTGCGTCCGTGGGGATCGCTCGCCCAACTGGCCACGAAGAAATTATCGGCTGTTGGTTTCCCCATGCAACCAGCGCCCCCGCACGAACAAAAATCGGGAATTGCCGCAAATAAACGAGATTACCGGAAAGTTCAAATTAAAATACGCATTTATACTAGAACTGTACAATACCGTGAACTAAAACGCCCCGGCGGCGGCCTGCGCGCTAGCGATTTCCATCGCTCTCGTAGCGTTTTTTATCGGATTCGATCACCCGCGCGAGAGCGGCGCATCTTTCGGGGTCTTTTGCATTCTGGGACGCGCAAATCTGATAGGCGGCGAGAGATTGCTCATAAGAGTGCGCCGCATATTCCGCGTTGGCTGCGTCCCTGGCTTTCTGCGTGCTGTTGCAGGCGACAAGAAAGACGACGCTGGCGAGAAGAAGCAGCCGGCGCATTGTTTTCCTCCGAAAACTCAACGAAGTCGAATTTTGCTTATCACGCCATTCGCCGAAATGGCCAGCTCGACTGGACTCATGCAAGCGTAAGGAATGTAGATTGCCTCGCCCGCCACGAAACGGCGACCCGCAAACCAATTTGCGAATGTTTGGCACTTGCCATCATTGATAAGCACATTGTCGACATCGGCCCTCTCGACCCCGGTGACCCAGCATTCGATCCAGCGATAGCCGCTGAACGTCGAAAGCTCGGGAAGAAAGGCGTTCGTTTCGCGCAACTGGCAAGAGAAAGGCGAATATCCTCCAACCGCTGGTGGCGAAAGGGAGAAGATCGCCGTGAGCAGGAAAGGAACCAGCGCCCGCTTTGTCATTTGGAAAGCCCTCAGCAGCCCGCCTCTCGAATGAATGAGAGCATTTAAGATCAAAATCTTTACGCGCCCTTGATAGGCGCGAGCCTAACGGCGACCATGGATTGCCTGAGATTATGGTTTTGGAAGGACCGATAAGTGGCCACATTTGACCGTGAGGAATTGATTGTCATGAGCGCCGCCGCGGCGATGGTGGGCGTCGCCGGCGCCGCCCATTTTCTTCATGCGGGCGCCATACTGAGCTTTATCGCCTGCGCGCTCGCGCTTGCCGGCGTCGCCCATGTCATCGGCGAGGCGACCGACCAGGTCGGCAATCATCTCAGCCCCTCGGCGACCGGCCTCGTCCAATCCGCGGTGGGCAGCCTGCCCGAGCTTTTTGTCAGCATTTTCTCGTTGCAAGCGGGTCTCATCACGGTCGTTCAAGCTGCGCTGATCGGCTCGATCCTCGCCAACGTTCTGCTTGTGCTGGGGCTGGCTTTCGTGGTCGGCGGCTGGCGGCACGGCGTGCTCATCTTCGAAGCGCAGACGCCGCGCATGATCGCCTCTCTGCTGCTTCTCGCCGTCTCGGCGCTGGTGCTGCCGACGCTCGCCAATGAGTTGCATTTGCCTGCGGCCTCGCACGAGCAGGAGCTCGCCGTCGTCTGCGCCGTCGTGCTGCTCCTGGTGTTCGCCGTCATGACCAAATCCATGCTCGAGCAAGGCCAGCGCGCGGTGCCCGCGGAGGCCCATGCGCGCACGCACGCCTGGCCGCTGCCCACCGCGATCGGCGCGCTTGTCGTTTGCGCAATCGGAGCGATGCTCGTGTCGGACTGGTTCGTCGAAGCTCTTGAACCGGCGATCGACACACTAGGGGTGAGCCAGACCTTCGCGGGCCTCGTGATCGTCGCAATCGCCGGGAACGCCATCGAGAATGTCGTTGGAGTCCGGCTCGCCGCGGCGGGAAAATCCGAGCTCGCGGTGAGCGTCATTCTGACCAGCGCAATTCAGGTGGCGGTCGTCCTTGCGCCCGTGCTCATTCTCGCAAGCTTCGGCATGGGCGGCGCGGCGTTCACGCTCGTCATTCCGCCTATTCTCGCTGCGGCCCTGTTTCTTTCCGTCATCGTCGTGACTGTCGTTACAGTCGATGGACGGGCCGACATGGTCGACGGCGCCGCGCTGATCGGCCTTTACGCGATCATCGCCGCCATTTTCTGGTGGGGCTGAGTCAGGACTTCGCGGGACCGACCCTGTCCGCCAACACAGCGCTCCGCTCGCCCAATGGGCGAGCCTCGCCGGTTGTCGTGTCTCTTGCTGTCTGATGCTCCATCTCCGCGTCGAACTCCGCGCCAATCAGCAGAACAATCGCCGAAACCCACAACCAGAGCATGAAGCCGATCGCCGCGCCGAGCGATCCGTACGTCGCGTTGAAATTGCCGAGATTGGCGGCGTACCACGAAAAAAGCCCCGAGGCGGCCAGCCAGCAAATCGAGGCGAAGGCGGCTCCCCAGCTCAGCCATCGCCACTGCGCCTTGTCGCGGTTCGGACCGAAGCGATAGACGACCGAAACAGCAAGCGCGATAACGATAAGCATGACGGGCCAGCGCAACACCGAAACCCATCCGACCACGACCCCCAGGCCGATCGCATCGAGCACGCGCGGCAAGATCACCATGGCGCCGAATGAAAGCGCGAGCACTGCGATGCCAATGAGCGTGAAGATGAGGGAAACGGCGTTGAGCTTGAAGAAGCCGCGTTTCTCTCTTTCCTCGTACACCACGTTGAGCGCGTCGAAGATCGCCTTCATCCCCGCATTGGCGCTCCAGAGAGAGACGAGCAGGCCGATGCCGGAGGCGAGCCCCAGACTCGTCCCGCCCTTGGCGGTCAAGCGGTGAATTTGATCGCCGATGACGGACACGGCTCCTTCGGGAAGGAACCCCGAAAGCGACTGAATATGCTCGCTGATCGCCTGGGGATCCGCGAAAAGCCCATAGAGCGCCACAAGGGCGGCGATGGCCGGGAATATTGCGAGCAGCACGTAAAACGTGACGCCGGCGGCTGTCGCGAGAATGCGATGCTCGGAGATATCGTCGTAGACGCGCGCGAGCACGTCTTTCCAGCCGCGCGCCGGGATCTCGCTAAGCGCTGCTGCCGCTCTCCCTCGTTCAACGGCGGCTGGCTGGTCCGCTGGAGCAGCGATTTGTCTGGCCATCGGTTCGTCCTCCGAAAGGCGCATGCGCGCTTCGGAGAAAACCGCCTCTGTCGCATGGCGGTTCCTACCCAAAGAAATTTCGGAACTCGCCCTAGAGCTCTCGATCTCCTCCTTTTCGAGCTTCTGATCACCATGGCCGTTTAGCGAGCGGCCTTTCGGCGTCGACAATATTGGCCTCGATCGCGCCGACGCGCTGACTCAAAGCATTGACGGCGTTTTGCAGCTCGGCGATCTGCCTTGCGAGTTCTTCGATACGGGCGGTCGCCGCCCTGTCGGACACGGTCGCATCGTTGCGCAGCCGCGCCAATTGCTGACCCAGGCAGTTCACTGCCGAAACCACGTCCTCCTGTTTCGCGGTGACCCCGGAAACCCCGGACGCCTGCGGGATACAGGCTACCTCCGCGCGCGCTTGCGAGACGGCGGCGATGGCGAGCGAGAGAATGAGAGACGAGTTAAACCTCCGCATTATACCCTCCCAAAAATATCCCCGCGCCAGCTTGGCTGGTATTCACGAGCGTAAGCTTTCCCAAAACAACCACGAGGTAAAGCGCGAATATCGTCACTGGCCCTTGCAATGCGCCGCGCAATGGTGCTAGCCGATTCGTCGTGACTCTCGCCGCCGCGCGCCCGCGCGTTCTTGTCGGAACCATCGCGCCGCTCGGTGAGAGCGGGCAGACCAGCGCGATCGGCAAGAGTCCTGCGCCCGCGCCGCGGCGCATCGGCAAGGTGGGGCTCGAAGGGGACGCACAGGCCGATCTGAAACATCACGGAGGGCGCGAGAAGGCGCTGCATCACTACGCCTTCGACCATTACGCCCCCTGGCGGGAGGAGATCGGCGAGGCTGCGCCGCTCGCTGCGCCCGGCGCCTTCGGCGAGAACTTTTCGACGACCGGCTGGACCGAAGAAACCATTTGCCTCGGCGACGTGATCCGCTTCGGCTCCGCGCTGTTGCAGGTCAGCCAGGGGCGGCAACCCTGCTTCAAGCTCAACCTGCGTTTCGGCCTGCGGGACATGGCGCTCCGCGTGCAAAGGAGCGGCCGCACGGGCTGGTATTATCGCGTATTGGAGGACGGCGCTGCGCAAGAAGGAGACGCGCTCGAGCTCGTCGAACGCCCCTGCCCCGAATGGCCGCTCTCGCGCCTGAGCCGCCTGCTTTACCGCGATACGCGCGACCGGGAGGGACTGACCGCCCTGGCGGCGCTGCCGGAACTGGCCGAGAGCTGGCGCGCGCTCGCCCGCCGGCGGCTCGAGACCGGCAAGGTCGAAAACTGGAGCGCCCGGCTCTATGGCAGGCGGCTCCAAGGCTGATTATTGCCTCGGCGCGGCAATGCTCATAAAGTCCGCCGCAAATCTTCAGGAAGGCTCCAATGTTGTTGCAAGAAGCGCAGCAGAACAATCTCTTCACCGGCAAGATCGGCGCGGAATACGACATGCTGCGCCTGATGTGTCCCAACCATGTTCTGCTGGCGGGGCGCCTCGGCGAGGTGCTGGCGGCGTGGAAGCCCGGCGAAGCGCTCACAGGTTTCGAGATCGGCTGCGGCACGGGCATCAGCACGCTCTCCATTCTCGCCGCGCGCGACAATCTGATCCTGACGGCCATCGACAGCGCCGCCGCCATGCTCGGCCAGGCGCGCGATAATTTGGCCAACTACGTGAAAGCCGGCCGCGTCGTGTTCAGGGAAGCCGACGCGCTCGACGCGCTGAGCGCGCTGCCCGACGCCAGCGTCGACGTCGTCGCCTCCAATTACGCAATTCACAATTTCCTCGCCGACTACCGCTCGCTGGTTCTCGCCGAAGTCCACCGCGTGCTGAAGCCTGGCGGCCTCTTCGTCAACGGCGACCGCTACGCTATGGACGACCGCGCCGAGCATCTTCTCGACACGCAGGCGACCGTGCGCCGCTGGTTCAAGCTCTTCAAGGAAATGGCCCGACTGGATCTTCTCGAAGACTGGGTCGCGCATTTCTTCAGCGACGAGTCGCCGGATCACATCATGTATTTCGCGCCTTCCATGAAGGAGCTCGAAGCGCTGGGCTTTTCCGTGTCGGTCGATTACCGCGAGGGCGTCGATACGCTGGTGCGCGCGGTCAAAATCTAGAGGCGCCGTCAATCCCGGCCATCAGCAGGCCCGACCTCGCAACACTGATTGGAAATCGGCTATAGGCCGGCATGGACATAGCCCTTCTTGCCCTTCTCGCCGCCCTCGTCACAGCGCTTTGCCAATCCGCCACCGATCTCGGCACCAAGGCGGCGACGCGCCACGCGGACGACCGCGCCATTCTCGCCGCGCAATGGAACGCCGGCGCGCTGCTGCTCGTTGTCGCCTGCCTTTTCGTTTATCCGACGCTTCTCACGGCGCCCGTCGCCACGCTCGACGCGCTGACGCAGCCGGGGTTCTCGAGGCTGCTCGCCTGGTCCGGCATTCTCAACATCGTCGCCTATTTCTTCTACATCCGGGGTTTTCGCCTCTCCGACGCCTCGCTCGTCGCGCCGCTCGTGCTGCTCACGCCGGTCCTGATGCTCGTCACCTCGCCAGCCATGACTGGCGAGCAGGCGCCGCCTATGGGGATGTTCGGCGTGCTGTTCACGGTGCTCGGCGTCGGCCTTCTCGACGCCAATCGGGCAAATGGCAAGCGTTTCAACTTCTCTGTCTTCGTGAGGGACGTCGGCGCGCGCTACATGCTCGCAACCGCCGCCATTTGGAGCGTCACGGCCAATATCGACAAGCTCGGTGTGAAGGCCTCGACGCCGCTTATTTGGATCGCGGCGGTGACCATCGTCATCGCGCTTTGTTCGAATGTCTATTGGGCTTTCGGCTTGCGCGAGTCGCCGCGTTTTTCCTCGCTTCGCTACGCGCTCCTCGCGGGCTCGGCCATGGCCTTCGGCAATACGGCGCAGATGTGGGCGCTGACGATCCTGTTCACGCCTTATGTCATCGCTATCAAGCGCCTCTCGGCGCTCTTTACCGTGCTCGCGAGCGGGCGGGTGCTGAAAGAGGAGACTGGCGGTCGGCTCCTCGGCGCGGGGGTGATGCTCGCCGGAGCAGTGATGATCGCGCTGGCGAGGGGGTGAGCTTTATTCAGCTCACGCGGTCCAACACTTGCTTAGCCTGCCTGACGAGCGCGAACAGTCAGGTCTATCCGAAATCCGCCGCCAGCGCCTCGCGCGTCGCCTCGGACATCACGGCCATATGGCTGTAATTGGGATGCGAAAGCCCCAAGATCACCCGCGCATTCGGTTGCCTGAAGGCGTCGATCTGCGCCGCGGTGAAGGGGAAATGCACGAATTGCACGCTGCTGGCTTTGCCCTCCGCCGTGGTGCGGTCCTGGTCGGTCTCGGGCTTGCCGACGACGCGCTCGGCTCCGATTTCGATGAACGCCGTTTCCTCGATGCCGCCGATCCCTGCCAGCACGCGGGCGCGGCGCAGCGGATCGTCGATCTCGATCATGAAGGTTGCGACGAGCTCGCTCCCCTTGGGGACGAGCGGGTTATAGGCCGCGAGCTCTTCGGGAATCTGCGCGTCGCCGCCGCGCTCGATGTGCAGCATCTCCTGCACCTGCAGCCACATGGTGTCGAAGCT
>JAMBEQ010000082.1 GCA_024506175.1 Methylocystis sp. | reverse complement strand
GCGCGCCTTTGCGGCGCCTCTTTATCGTTGGGAGATAGTAAAGCACAGCTGCGCGCCAAGGGAAGGCCGGCCGAAAGCGCGTTCACAACGCCGGCTTTTCAGGCGTTACCTCTTATCAGCAAAGCTCGGAGCGGCATGAGCCTCGAACACTCAGAACAGCTCCACATCCTGACCGACGGCGATCTTGCCCTGTATCAGGCCGTCGGCGACAAGTATTTCATGCGACCGGACTTGGTTCCGCCCGCTTTGCTTCGCGACATAAAGCGCCGCATCCGCCCGGCCGAAAGCGCTCGCGCCCGAGTCGCCGGGTATCACCTGCGTATAGCCGATGCTGGCGGTTATTGGCCCGACCTGCGGGAAAGGAAAAGCTTCGACCTGTTCTCTGAAGCTGTCCAGCGCCTCGAAGGCTTCCTGCACTGTCACGTTTTCCAGCATGATGAGGAATTCTTCGCCGCCGAACCTGAACAGGCGTTCGTGATCTGTGAAAGACTCTCGCAGCAGGCCGGCGAAGAGGACCAGCACCTCGTCGCCGAACGGATGACCAAAACTGTCGTTCACACGCTTGAAATGATCGATGTCGACCACGGCGAGGCAGGGATAGCGGGCGGAACCGCCATATGAGCCCAGTCTAGCGAAGCTGTCATGGAAAGTGCGGCGATTGCGCAGGCCGGTCAGTTCGTCGCAGTCGCCATAATCCAAGATGCCAAGATGGTTGCGGTATATGCGCAGCATTCCCGTCACCATCCGCTCCTGTTCGGGGCTCAGCGCTGCGGAGCGCACGATCTCCAGGAGGTCGATAACCTCATGCCCGTCAGTTACGGGAAACACGTAACATATTGCGCCCCCAGCGCCCGTGGGCCGGCTTAACGGCTCGCTCGAATGGAAACAATCATGGAGGTGAGCGCACATCTCCAGCGGGAAAAGCCTATTGCCGAGGGGCAGGGCGTCGTCTTCTGCGCCGCCGGTGTGGAGAGACACAAATTCAGCCCGACGGCGGACCAACAGCGCGCCGTTGTGGCGGACGACGCTCCAAAGCGTCAACCGCGACGCGCCGATCAACCCTTGAAAAACTGAAAGAAGGGTATCAATGAGCGCGTTCCTGTCCCGAAGGTCGGTCAGGTTGGCGACCGTATCAATAATGTGGCCCATACTCTTCAAATGCCTTTGACCGCGCGCCGCAAGCGCAACCTGGGCCAAAGTCTAACGGGATTTTCTTATGATTTGGTATCTCGCGACGGATACCTGGACGTCAACTTTGCCTGGAAAGATTATCAATCCGTTTATTGAGCTCGTCGAGCTGCCGTTTCAGTTCGGCGACGTCGCCGGGATCCTTGCTGGCGCCGCCCGAGCACTCCTGCGACTCCTGGGCGGAGCCGGGCGCTCCTGAGACGGGCTCGCTCGGCAGGCCGAAGGGATTGAACATGGTGAGCGCCTGCCGGAACACAGCCATATTCTTGCGCGCCTGCTCCTCCATCGCCTGAAAGGCCTGGCGGGTCGGCTCCGTGAAGGGGCCGGCCGGCAACGCCGAGGAAAATTGGTCGCGGAACTTCTGTTGTTCCTTGGTCAGCTTGTCGATCGAGAATTCGAGATAACTCGGCACGAGCATTTGCATGCTGTCGCCGTAAAAGCGGATCAGCTGGCGCAGAAAGGCGATCGGCAGCAAGCTTTGTCCGTCCTTGCCCTCCTGCTCGAAGATGATCTGGGCCAGCACAGGGCGGGTGATGTCCTCGCCTGTCTTGGCGTCGCAGACGACGAAATCCTCGCCGCGTTTGACCATGCCGGCGAGATCCTCGAGGGTGACGTAGGTGCTCGTCCCTGTGTCATAAAGACGGCGGTTGGCGTATTTCTTGATTACGGTCGGTTTCTTCTCGGTCGCCATACGCCTGCTGCTGCTCCCCTCGCCCTGGCCCGCCAAAAAAATCGTCAAGCCCAGCCGCTTGACGATAAGCGCATTTGGGCGCCTGCGGCAATATTTTCCTCAGGGACAGCTTTCGCTCGCCGCCAATTCCGTGCAAAACGGGCCGCCGCTTGACGAGAGCAAGCGCGAAATGCTCAACGAAGACCGCCCCGGCCGGGCGCTCAAGGGCTCGAGGCCCGACCCATTATCAAGAGGGAGACAGAAATGACGACCGATATCGTGATCGTTTCCGCGGCGCGCACCGCCGTCGGATCGTTCAACGGAGCCTTCGCCACGGTTCCGGCCCACGAGCTCGGCGCCGCTGCTGTCAAGGCCGCCTTGGAGCGCGCCGGTCTGGAAGCCGGCGTGGTCGACGAGGTGATCCTCGGCCAGGTGCTGACCGCCGCCCAGGGCCAGAACCCCGCCCGCAAGTCCGCCATCAAGGCCGGCGTGCCGGACGCCAAGACCGCCTTCACTGTCAACCAAGTCTGCGGCTCGGGCCTGCGCGCCGTGGCGCTCGCCGCCCAGCAGATCCAGGCGGGCGACGCCTCCATCATCGTCGCCGGGGGCCAGGAGTCCATGTCGCTCTCGACCCACGCCGCGCATCTGCGCGCCGGCACCAAGATGGGCGACGTCAAGTTCATCGACACGATGATCATGGACGGCCTGACTGACGCCTTCAATAATTACCACATGGGCATCACGGCCGAGAACGTCGCCAAGAAGTGGCAGATTACCCGCGAGGAGCAGGACGTTTTCGCCGTCGCCTCGCAGAACAAGGCCGAGGCCGCCCAGAAGGCTGGCAAGTTCAAGGACGAGATCGTCCCGTTCGTCATCTCCACCCGCAAGGGCGACGTAACGGTCGACGCCGACGAATATATCAAGCATGGCGTGACGCTCGAGGGCGTCTCTAAGCTGAAGCCCGCCTTCATCAAGGACGGCACGGTGACGGCGGCGAATGCCTCGGGCATCAATGACGGCGGCGCGGCCCTCGTCGTGATGAGCGCGGCGGAAGCGGCCAAGCGCGGCCTCAAGCCGCTTGCCCGCATCGCCTCCTGGGCGACGGCTGGCGTCGATCCGACCGTGATGGGCTCGGGCCCGATCCCGGCCTCGCGCAAGGCGCTGGAGAAGGCCGGCTGGAAGGTTGGCGACCTCGATCTCGTCGAGGCCAATGAGGCCTTCGCGGCCCAGGCCATCGCCGTCAACAAAGACATGGGCTGGAACCTCGACATCGTGAATGTGAATGGCGGCGCCATCGCCCTCGGCCATCCCATCGGCGCCTCGGGCGCGCGCGTGCTCATCACCCTGCTTCATGAGATGGCCCGCCGCGACGCCAAGAAGGGTCTTGCGACGCTGTGCATCGGCGGCGGCATGGGCATCGCAATGACCGTGGAGCGCTAGCGCGCTTTCCGCTCGCGTAGAATCGCGCGAGCGACGAGAAAGCGCGCAGACTCAAAAAGCTGGAGCGCATTCTTTTCGCAAAAGTCCGCAACTTTTGCGGAATGCGCTCCAAGAGCGAACCGCGCGCCTTCGGGCGAGCATTATTCCGGCGCCGTCGACGAGCGAGCCGTTAGGGCTCGCGGTCCGGCGCCGGCTTTTCTTTTGAGCGAAAACAAGGGAGACATCCAAAATGGCGAGAGTTGCAGTTGTCACGGGCGGCACGCGCGGCATCGGCGAAGCAATTTCCAAGGCGCTGAAGGCCGCCGGCTACAATGTCGCCGCGACCTACGCGGGCAATGACGAAGCCGCCAACAAGTTCAAGGCCGAGACGGGCATTCCGGTCTACAAGTTCGACGTGTCCGACTATGACGCCTGCGCGGGGGGCATCGCCGCCATCGAGAAGGACCTCGGCCCGGTCGAGATTCTCGTCAACAACGCCGGCATCACCAAGGACCGCCTGTTCCACAAGATGGAGCTCGCGCAGTGGCAGGCGGTGATCAACACCAACCTCAACTCGCTCTTCAACGTCACGCGTCCTGTCATCAACGGCATGCGCGACCGCGGCTTCGGCCGCATCATCGTCATCTCGTCGATCAACGGCCAGAAGGGCCAGGCGGGCCAGACGAACTATTCGGCCTCAAAGGCCGGCGACATCGGCTTCGTGAAGGCGCTGGCGCAGGAGAGCGCATCCAAGGGCATCACCGTCAACGCCATCGCGCCGGGCTATATCGGCACCGACATGGTGAAGGCCGTTCCGCAGGATGTGCTCGACAAGCACATCATCCCTTACATCGCCGTCGGCCGCCTCGGCGAGC
>JAMBEQ010000081.1 GCA_024506175.1 Methylocystis sp. | reverse complement strand
CGCGGTAAGGGCGATGACATCCATATAGCCCTCGACCGCGATGACGGTCCCGGCGTCATGGGCGGCTTTGCGGGCGTTGTGAAGATTGTAGAGCGTGGCTCCTTTATGGAAGAGCGGCGTCTCGGGGGAGTTCAGATACTTTGCGATAGGGCGTTCGAAAGAACGCCCGTCTGACGACGGGCTATGTGCGTCCGCCTCCATGGCCCGCCCGCCGAAGGCGATGACCCGCCCACCCCGGTCGCAGATTGGAAACATGATGCGATTGCGGAAGCGGTCATAGGGGACCGGGATGCCGTCGCCATGGATGAGGAGGCCCGCCTCGATCATTGTCTCGACCGTCGCGCCCTTGCCCGCAAGATAATCGCGAAGCGCATGACGCTCTTGCGGCGCGAAGCCGAGGCCGAACTTTTCGCGCGAGGCGGCGGAGACCTGCCGGCGGTCGAGATAGGCCCGGGCCTCACGCCCGGCCGGGCCGGCGAGCTGCTTTTGGAAGAACTCGGCCGCCCATTGCAGCGCATCGCCCAGCGTCGCCCGGCGCTTGTCCTCCTCCCGCTGCTCCTCGGTCTCGACAGGCATCGGCAGGCCCGCGAGGGATGCAAGACGCTCGACGGCCTCAGGGAAAGTCAGACCTTCCGTCTCCATGAGAAAAGCAAAGCCGTCGCCGTGCTTGCCCGAAGAGAAATCATGGAAGAAGCCCTTCTGGTCGTTGACATAGAAAGAGGGCGTCTTCTCGGCGTTGAAGGGCGAAAGTCCTCGAAATTCGCGACCCTCCTTTTTGAGCTTCACCTTTTGGCGCACGACCTCGGAGACCGGAACGCGCGCCCGTATTTCGTCGAGGAAGGAGGGAGGGAAGCGCATGAGGGGGTTTTAGCACGAAGGGCGGAGTTTACACGCCGCTCTTGGCCCTGCTCTCCCGCCAGGCCCGCCAATCCACAGGCTGCGGTTCAGAATGCTTTACGACTACTGACACCGGCGCAGTGCGGTCGGTGAAAAGCATGGCGTTGAGACAGTCCCAGCGGGCGCTCGGCGCGATCAGTCCGTCAAAACCCAAGAAACAAGCAGCGTCGGCGACCGCCTGCGTGCGGGCGTAATCCCGCTCGCGATAGCGCGCGACGTCGACGCCGAGCGCGGCGAGAGCCGGAAGATCAGCGATGCGCAGCGTCTCCTTGGCCTCGACCTTCAGCTGATAAGCGTAAGAGACCAGCTTGGACGGGAAAACAGGTTGAAGGCTCAGAAGCGCATGGATTTCGGCAAGCGCGCCATCACGCTCGAGTGACGTGTACAGAACATCGAACGTCCCGTTACACCAGCGGCTTTCCGAAGCGGAACCAAGCGTCGGGTCTCGCCCCTCCCGGCATATCCGCCAGACCGGCTGGGCGAAGGGTCCTCGCTTGAAGGCGTCGATTGCGTCGAGAAGCGCGATGTCGCGCGCGCGACGCCAATCAGACATAGGCGCCGGTGTCCAAGGCTTCGATCACGGCGAGCACTTCTTGCGTGCGGCCGGCGTTGATGAGATCGATCGCGCGCTCGCCCTTTAGCATCGGATGCGCCGTATGCAGCCAGAGCCGCGTTTCCCCCGGTGTATAAAAATCGGCGAGCCTATCGACGACGTAACGGAGCTCGGCGATTACCGTCTGCGTGCGTAAGTCCGGCGTCGCCTTCCCGCTCGACCAGCGGGAAACCGTGGCCGGCGATACCTCGACGATATTGGCAATATCCTTCCCCTGAAGGCCGCCGCCTTCCCGAAGATGGTCGATGATTTTTGAGACCGCCGTCGGCATTTCCCGCTCCTGCGCCTGGAACAGCATATGGCCATGGATTTCACGAAATCAATTACTGAAACCAGGATGCAAGCCTCAGTTATTGGCAATCCCCCGCCTCCCCGGCCGAACGCCCACCCTCTCAACTGTTGCATGGAGAACACAGATATGCGGAAACTTATCAATAATCATACCGGGGGATTGCCCATTACATGTCAAATCGAAGACAAATTAAGACCCTTATCGGGCTCGCTGGGCGGGGAGCGCTATGTCTTCGAAGTGGAACAAAAAAACGTCTGTTTCCGCGCTCCTGGCGGCGATCCTCGCTAGCGAAGCCTCTGCGCAGACTGCGCTGCCGACAATCACAATCAGCCATACCCATGCGATCACGCATTCGCATGGCGGCAAGCGGCACACCCACGCGGTCTACCACACGCATATCGTGCCGGTGCGCCCCAGCATCAGCAGCCCTGTTGTCGTAGAAGCTAACGACGGCTTTGACTCGTCCGCGCAGCAAGACACGGCTTTGGGGCCGAAAATCAACTATCCTGCCCCTCCGAAGGACATGCCCTCCTCTAGCGAGCGCTTTTTCACCGGCGGTCAGGTCAACACGATCCCAGCTTTCCGACCCGGCGAGGCGCTCGAGATCGTTCCAGGCCTCGCCGTCACCCAGCACAGCGGCGAGGGCAAGGCGAACCAGTATTATCTGCGCGGCTTCGACCTGGACCACGGCACTGATCTCGCGCTTTATCTTGACAGCATGCCGCTCAACATGCGCACCCACGGCCATGGGCAAGGCTATTCGGATGCGAACTTCGTCATCCCTGAAATGCTCGCCTATGTCGACGCCCGAAAGGGTCCCTACAACGTCGAGGACGGCGACTTCTCGAACGCCGGAACGATCCGCATGCAGTATTTGCGGAAAGTTCCTCAGGGCGTTTTTTCAACGACCGGCGGCATATTTAATTATGGCCGGATTTTCGGCATGAAATCCTGGGAATACGCCGGGGGCGACATTCTCGGCGGCGGCGAGATCTCGACCTACGACGGCCCCTGGCAGGTTCCGAACGCCGCGCGCAAGATCAACGCCGTGTTGCGCTGGTCGCGAGGCGAGGAAAACGACGGCATGTCGATCACCGGCATGGCCTACGCCAACCGCTGGAATTCGACCGACCAGGTTCCCGTGCGGGCCTTCGATAGCGGCATTCTTTCGCGCTGGGGAACGACCAACCCTACCGACGGCGGAAACACCACGCGCTTCAGCCTCTCGGGCCGCTGGGCGCAGGACACCGCCAATTACTGGTCGAGGGTCGAAGGCTTTGCCATACATTCTACCCTCAATCTTTTCAACGACTTCACCTATTTCCTCTCGCATCCCGTCATCGGGGACCAGTTCCATCAATTCGATCGACGCACCATTGTCGGCGGCAACGCCTACCACGCGCTCAAATTCAACATTCTCGGCGATAAAGAGAGCGAGCTCCGGTTCGGCTTTCAATCGCGCTATGACGACATTCGCGTAGGATTACAGGACACCATCCGGCGCTTGCCTTACGATACTGTCCGGAACGACCACGTAGCCGAAGGCAGCATCGCGCTTCTGACCGACGTCAAGACAAAATGGTCGCCTTGGCTCAGAACGGTTGTCGGCGCTCGCTGGGATTATTACTGGGGCAGCAATCACGGCTTGCAGGCCTATTGGGATTCGCCGCTTTTCCCGGCGATCGATGCGCCAAACTTCGATCCTTCCAATCCTTTCCGTATCTGGACGGGGCCCATCAACAGCGGGACATACAACGCGCAGCTGATCAGCCCGAAAGCGTCTGTGATCATTAATCCGTGGGACGACAAGACGGACTTTTACCTGAATTTCGGCCGAGGGTTCCATTCGAACGACTTCCGCGCCACGACGCAACGCGTTGCTGTTTCGGAGGTGTCAGATAACCTCGGCTATGTCAGCGTGCCGCATAACGGCCTTCTCTCGCCCTCGACCGGCGCTGAGATTGGCGTGAAGACCAGAGCAATCGACAAGCTCGAAAGCGCAGCGACGCTGTTTTTCATCCGGACAGCGCAGGAAAACATTTTCGAGGGCGATAGCGGCAATACGGTCATTGCGCGGGGCGCAGACCGGATCGGCGTCGAGTTTACGAACCACTATCGGCCATTGTCCTGGCTCGCCTTTGAAGGCGACGTTACTGCGACCCACGCGCGCTTCAGAGGATTCGACAAAGACCAAGCCGATCTTTACGCTCAACTCCTGCAACCCGACGGTTTCCAATGGGGCGCATGGCTTGGCAATGCGCCAGGCAATTTTCTCGTGAACGCGACGCCGATCATCGCGACGGGCGTCATCGAGCTGGGCGAGGCGACCGGCTACTTCGCCAATTTCAAATATCGTTACATCGCGCCGCGCGCTCTCACGGAAGACGGCTTCTTCAAGAGCCCGGCGATCGGCACGGTCAACGCGCGCGTCGGTTACCGCTGGAAGGAGGGCTGGAAGCTCCAGCTCGACGTTTTCAACATGTTCAACTCACGGTCACAGGCGATCGCTTACGCATACGGCTCCTTCCTCCCGACCGATCCGCTTTTCCAAGCGTGTAACGGGGCCCTCGCTATTCCGACCAACGCCGCTGTTTGCGGCGTCGGCCAAATGGGCGTGGTTGGCCATCCGATCGAGAGGCCTTCGTGGCGCGTGACCTTCGGCGGCCCACTCGACTTCGATCCTCGTTCTGTAAAAGGACCCGATCTGACGGAGCCCTTCCAGCTCGTTAAATTCTGGAATTAGCGCGTTTTATCCAAGAACGCGGGCGGAGGCTGGCTGGCGTAGCCTAAAGGGCTGATAGGCAATTACGCTTGGTTGCCGGCGCCAAGCCTTCTGGCCTCGTCCGCCAGCCGCGCCCCGCCGCTCCCGCTGCTGATAAGATGGCCACGGCTGGCGCGCCGCCCTACGAAGACGACGTCGATCTCAAGCTTAAAGGCGGCGTTAGTCGTGCGCGTGCCGATGGCCGCGCGCGCTGACCGGGTTTTCTTCTGCTTTTTGGGGCTCCTCGGTCTCCCCCGGCACCACGACGAGTTGGCCGTAGCGCACCCCGCGCTCGCCGATGAGGTGACTCGCAAAATGCTCCACCTCCGATTTCTGCCCCTTCAGCAGCGAGACTTCGAGACAGCTCGCCTCGTCGAGGTGCACGTGCAGGGTCGCGATCGACATGTCGGCGTGGCTGTGGTGATCATGCGTCAGCTTTTTCGAAAGCTGACGCGTCTCGTGGTCATAGACGTAAACCAGCGCCGCGACGCAGGACCGCGCCCCATCATCGACCTTTGGCTGCTTTAGCAGCCCAGCCCGCACGAGATCGCGCACGGCCTCCGAACGGTTCTGATGGCCGCCTGCCTCCATGTAGCGGTCGAGCGCGCTCATCAACTCGTCGTCGATCGTCACCGTCACGCGCTGCATCTTTGTCCCCCGCTTGGCCGCCCCTCCGGATTTCTAGCTGCGGCGCCGGCCCGCCGCAACGCTCGCGCGCTCTTGCACTTGTCGAGCGCTTATGCCTTTGGCATGGTGCGCGCCAACGAAAACAAAAGGAAACGCTGAAGATGAACGGGTTCTGGAGGAGGCTAGCCGCCTTTCTATTGTTCTGCGTGGGGTTGTGCTTGAGCTTCGAGGGGCCCGCACTCGCGCATACGCCGGATATTTCGACAGGCAAGATCGCGCCTCAGGCCGGACGCGTCTATGTCGTCGACGTCGGCTTCCTTGCGACCGACCTCGAGCGCATGTTCCAGGATACGATGGACGAGCGCGCCGGCGTCGATCTCTCGCCGCCGGGCGTGCTGGAAGAGGAGATCGGCAAATTCGTCGCCAGGCGCGTCGCCATGCGCGACGAAACCGGCCGCGCATGCGTGGGCAAGGTCGAGACGTCCGGCGAAGATCCAACCAACCAGGACAGCGCGCTTATCGCCATGCGCTTCGACTGCGCGGGGACGAGCGGCAAGGTGCTCTACGACGCCACGAAGCTCCTCGCCGCACAGGGCTCGAGGGGCAAGCATCTTGTCACGCTGCTCGGCGAGAACGCCGGCGAGACCATGCTCTATCCGCAGAATCCGCCGCTCGATTTGTCTCAGCCCATGGAGACGACGGCCCAGCTTATGAAGAAATTCTTCGAAGCGGGCATCGAGCATATCGTCACGGGCTACGACCACCTCTGCTTCCTCTTCGCCCTGATCCTGTGGGCGCACCGCGTATGGCCCGTGGTGAAGATCGTCACCGCCTTCACCATCTCGCATTCGATCACGCTGTCACTTGCGGCGCTGAATATCTTTACGCTGCCGTCGTCGCTCACCGAGGCGCTGATCGCCGCCTCGATCATCTTCGTCGCGGCGGAGAATTTCTGGTCGCGCGACGTCGACACGCGCTGGCGCAACACTTTCCTGTTCGGCTTCATCCATGGCTTCGGCTTCGCTTCGGCCCTGACCGAAATGGGCGTGCCCCAGGGCGGCGTCGTCCCAGCGCTCGCGGCCTTCAACATCGGCGTCGAAGCGGGACAGATCGCCATCGTGATGGCGGTGTTGCCGATCCTGTTCTACATCGACCGCCATACGCGGGGGAAACGCCACGACAAGCTCGTTTATGCGCTCTCGGGGCTGATCGCGCTTGCGGGCGCCTTCTGGCTCTTGCAACGCATCGGGGTTATTCCGGGGGCGTAATCGCCCCCCTTGCCTTGCGCGCGGGGGGTCAAGGGCTCTTGCCCAGTGCTCCCCCCGCCCTAATTGCCGCCGCCAACTGGAGCGGCGACGATGAACGCGCTAAAGACCGACGACTTCCGCATCGAACGACAAAAAGCCGAATGGATGGTGACCTTCACCCCCACCGGGGCCCGTTTCTTCTTCGGCGACGACGGCCTGGAGACGCGCGCGAGCGAATCCGACGTGCCGCCCGAAGACCTGCCGATGGAATACGATCCGTTGGAGATCGAGCGCATGGCCGCGAGGATCGCTTATCTCGCCCGCGGCCATGCGGCGCCCTGATCTTTTGCGATAAGAATGCGCGTCAGCTTGACTTTGCGCGATGTCTTTCCGCTCGCATGATTCCATGCGAGCGGAAAGCGCTAGGTGTGGCTTCTGATCAGGTTGTTCCGATAAGGGCCTGAGTAGGCGATCGTCGGTTGAGGGCCGAGTGTGGCCTGCGCTCGTTATACCACGAGAGCCATCGCGCGAGATCAGCGGCGCGCGTGTCGGAT
>JAMBEQ010000080.1 GCA_024506175.1 Methylocystis sp. | reverse complement strand
TCGCCGGTGTAGGAATGGATCGTCGTCATGATCCCCTTCTCGATGCCGATGGCGTCGTTGAGGACCTTGGCGACAGGCGCCAGGCAGTTTGTCGTGCAGGACGCGTTGGAGACGATCAGGTGGTCCTTGGTCAACTTGTCGTGGTTGACGCCGTAGACCACCGTCAGATCGGCGCCGTCGCCAGGGGCGGAGACGAGCACGCGCTTGGCGCCGGCGTCGAGCAGCATTTTCGCCTTGTCGCGCGCGGTGAAGAGGCCCGTGCACTCCATCGCGACGTCAACGCCGAGTTCCTTATACGGCAGCTCGGCCGGGTTCTTGATGGCGGTGACCTTGATGGGGCCGCGGCCCACGTCGATCGAGTCTCCCTCGACTTTCACCTCATTGGGGAAACGGCCATGGACTGAGTCGTAGCGCAGCAAATGGGCGTTCGTCTCGACCGGGCCCAGATCGTTGATCGCCACCACTTCGAGATCGGTCCGACCCGATTCGACGATGAAGCGGAGAATGTTGCGGCCGATGCGCCCGAAGCCATTGATGGCCACTCTCACGGTCATTTGGAAAATCTCCTTATCGCCGCCCGCTCTTAAAGAAGGCGGCTTGCGCCCGGTTGCGTCTGCGCGCCGCTCGCCGGGCCCTGATGTCGAGGCGAGGGTGTGATAGCAGCTCGCGCCCCCCTGTCAACGCGTCACACGCGGCGTTCCTGACGGTCGGTTGGATTGGCCCACGTCCAGCGCTCACCTGATCGCCACGCCGATGCCCGCGTTGGGATTTGCCCGATTCATGCTACCACCAAGCTACGGCGAATCGACGCTTGCTCGCCGCAACTTGTTCCCAGCGAGAGATAGGGCGCCGCCAGGCGATGACGCATTCCGAGACATCCGCCGAGACATCCGCTGAAAAGCTCGATCGCGCGCTCGCCCGCCTCGCCAAGGCGCTCGACCAGCTCGATCGCGCCATGGCGGTGAAGCTCGACGACGATCACTCGGCGGCCGAGCTAGAGGAGGAGCTCGACATCATGCAGGACGATCGCAGCCGCCTCGCCCTGGAGCTCGACGCCGCGCTTGCGCATGTCAGCGCCTTGGAAAAGGCGCGCGACGAAGTGTTGCGCCGGTTGGATGAAGCCGAGGCCGGCGTCGCGGAGGCGCTGGGCATGCCGGCGCCGGCGATGCAGGACGAGGAGTAGCCCGATGGCCGCCGTCATCGTCGGCATTGCCGGGCGCACTTACCGCCTCTCCTGTGACGACGGCCAAGAGCCGCGCCTGCAGGAGCTCGCCCGCTACGTCGAAAGCAAGATCCTTTCGATGCAGGACAGTTTTCGCGACATCGGCGAGCAGCGCATCGTGGTGATGGCGGCGCTCGCAATCGCCGACGAGGCCGCCGACGCGCGCACGAAAGCGCAGACGCTCGAGGCGGAAAACGCCGAGCTACGCGCCGAGTTGGACGCGGTGAAAAAAGCCGCCGCGGAGCTCGAGGAGCGGGCGGCGGCCGCGGTGGAGGATGCGGCCCAACGGCTCGAACGGCTCGACGCCGATCTTCGCAAGCCGGGGCCGAGCGACGATTTTCCGCTGTAGGAAGCCTGCCACCCAGCCGTCATTTTGAATCGACGAAGCAATCCAGAGCCGCAGCGGCCGGTCTGGATTGCATCGCTCGCAATGACTGGGGTGACCGCAGGGCCCGGATCAGGCCTTACTTCCCCCAGTTTTCGACGCTGGCGTCGCGCTTGGCGCGCTGCAGTTCGTCCGCGGAGGTCGAATATTGGTGGTTCAGCTTTTCCGCAGTCATTGCCACGCCGCCGTCGGACATGATGGCGATCTTCATCTGCTGCGTGGCGAGGCGCTCCAACTCGTTGATCCACTGGTTGATGTTGAGCATCAGCTTGTCCTTGCGTTCCTTCTGGACCGCATGGTCGGGCGAACTGTCGGTTGCGACGGCGAGCTCGGCCTTGGTCTCCTCGATCTTCTTGTCGAGGTCCTTGGTCTTTTCCTCGAGCGCGGCTGCCTGATCCTGTGCGCCGCTCTTCGCCTTTTCCAGCGCGGCTTCGGTTTCTTTTTTGGCTTTCTCCAGGTTGTCGAGGCCGTTCTTCAGCCAGCTCGCCTGGATGTTGAGGAGGGAATCCCGCGCGATCCCGGTAAGGTTGAAGCCGTTGGGAAGCGGGAAATAGGGGCCGAGCTTGGCCGCCTGGGCCGGCGCGGCGAGGCCGGCGGCGATCAGTGCGGCGGCGAGCGCCCTGCGAAGATTGACGGACATGAGTTTTCTCTCCCGTGAAGGCGGGCGGCTTCATTTTCCGCGCGCGTTGTCATTGTTCGGAAATTGAGCCATCAGCGCCTCTCTTGCAAGCTGACTTCCTGCCACAGAACGTCATTCACGCCGCGCCGCTTGACGCGAATGGTCCTTTCGCGCGATTCTTCGGGCCAGCCGGGGGAGCCCGCCCGACCGCGAAGACTGTCGCCGCCAGGGGGCTGAGAGGCTGCAAGGCCCGTTCGTGACGGACGTGGGGCGCGGCGACCCTTCGAACCTGATCCAGTTCAAATGCTGGCGGAGGGATGGTGTTCAGCTTTCGAAACTTTGCAGGCGCGCCATGCTCGCGCGCGTAATCGGCGCCGGTGTCGCAGGTCTCTGCGCCGCTTATGCCCTGGCCCGCGCGGGGGCGGAGGTGGAGCTTGTCGAGCGCCTTGCCGCGCCCGGCCAGGGCTGCTCTCGCTATGCCGGGGGCATGATCGCGCCCTGGTGCGAGCTCGTGAGCGCCGAGCCGCTCGTCGCCGAGCTCGGACAGGAAGCGCTTTCCTTCTGGACAACGGAGGTCCCGGCGGCGACGGTCGCAGGGAGCCTGGTGGTCGCCGCGCCGCGCGAGCGCGCGGAACTTATCGATTTTGCCCGCCGGACCAGCCGTTGTGAGCGGCTCGACGGCGCTGGGATCGCTGCGCTGGAGCCCGATTTGGGGGGGCGCTTCGAGGAGGCGCTGTATTTTCCGCTAGAGGCGCATCTCGACCCGCGCGCGGCCATGCAGGCGCTGGCGGAGCGGCTCGCTGCGATGCAAAATGTCGCGCAGCATTTCGGCGTCGAGCCCGAAAGCCTGCCGACCGTCCCCGACTGGACGATCGACTGCCGCGGCTTCGCCGCGCGCCACGCGCTCGCGAAGCTGCGCGGGGTCAAGGGTGAAATGCTTATCCTGCGCAGCGAGGAGATTTCGCTCTCCCGGCCCATTCGCATGCTTCATCCGCGCCGGCCGGTCTATATCGTGCCCCGGGGCGAGGGACTTTTCATGGTCGGCGCGACCATGATCGAGAATGAGGAGCGTGCAAGGGTGACGGCGCGCTCTGTGGTGGAGCTCGTCAACTCGGCCTTTGCGATCCACCCTTCCTTCGCCGAAGCCGAAATCGTCGAGACGGGCTCGG
Organism: Methylocystis sp.; assembly: GCA_024506175.1. Classification (GTDB taxonomy): domain Bacteria; phylum Pseudomonadota; class Alphaproteobacteria; order Rhizobiales; family Beijerinckiaceae; genus Methylocystis. The sequence continues at coordinate 1,163 of JAMBEQ010000080.1, read as the reverse complement.
ACCTGCGGCCGGCGTTTCCCGATAATCTGCCGCGCCTTACGCAACGTGGCCGGACGATCTATGTAAATGGGCTCTACAGGCATGGTTTTCTGCTCGCTCCGGCGCTGGCGCGGCGGGCCGCGGAAGTGGCGCTCAACGGCGCTTTTTTTCCGGAGGTTATGGATGCGGATTCAGGTGAACGGGCGCCCGCGTGAGGTGGAAGCCACCACGCTGGAGGCTCTGCTGCGCGAACTGGGCTATGAGGACCAGAAGGTCGGCACGGCGCTGAATCAGGAATTCGTGCGCGACAAGGACCGCAGGAACGCCAGGCTGCAAGAGGGCGACGCAGTGGAAATCGTCACGCCGCGGCAGGGTGGATGAATATATGATCGACCCGACGGCCGCCGCCGATCCGCTTTCCCTCTACGACATGACGCTGCGCTCGCGGCTGCTGCTCGGCACGGCGCGCTATCCTTCCCCCGCGATCCTCACCGAGGCGATCCGCGCCTCTGGGTGCGAGATCGTCACCGTCTCTCTGCGGCGGGAGGCCGGAGGCTCGCGCGCGGGCGAAAGCTTCTGGAGCCTCGTGCGCGACAGCGGCGCGCGGGTGCTACCGAATACGGCGGGCTGCCGCACAGCCAAGGAAGCGATCACGACAGCGCAGCTGGCGCGCGAGCTCTTCGAGACCGACTGGGTCAAGCTCGAGGTGATCGGCGAGGAAGACACGCTGCAGCCGGACGTCTTCGGCCTCGTCGAGGCCGCGAAGGCGCTCACCGCGGACGGCTTCAAGGTGCTGCCCTATACGACCGACGATCTCGTGGTGGCCGAAAAGCTTCTCGAAGCAGGCTGCAAGCTTCTTATGCCGTGGGCCGCGCCGATCGGCTCGGGGCGAGGGGTCAACAACGCCTTCGCGCTGCGCGCCTTGCGCGCGCATTTCCCCAATGTGCCGCTCGTCGTCGACGCCGGGCTCGGCGCGCCTTCTCACGCGGCGACCGTGATGGAAATGGGCTATGACGCCGTGCTGCTGAACACGGCAGTGTCGCGCGCGGGCGATCCTGTCGCCATGGCGCGCGCCTTCGCCCTCGCGATCGAGGCGGGGCGTCTCGCTTATCTCGCCAAGCCGATGACGCCGCGCGACATGGCCGAGCCCTCGACCCCGGTGATCGGGCGGCCGTTCGAGGACA
>JAMBEQ010000079.1 GCA_024506175.1 Methylocystis sp. | reverse complement strand
TTCGAGGATTCGCCGCCCGATCCACTCAGCAACAGGAACAGTTACGGCATTGCCGAGCATTGCGCGACGGCGACGTTCAGTAAATCCAGCAGTCCAGCCTCCAGGGAACCCCTGGAGGGCCTCTGCTTCCTGGGAAATGAGAACTCGAAGGCCCCTCCCCGGCTCGAAGCAATAAGTGTCTTCCGCCGCCAGCCACATGCCGTGCGAAGTAAGACATGCTGCAACGGGCGTTTCCTCTTGATCGCTCGACGACACAAACCCAAAACCATCTGCGGAGTCAAATACAACTCGGGCAAATCGGGAGTGTAGCTCAGGAGGACATCCGAACAGGAATTGCCGTCGCCGACTCTGACCTGTAAAGTCGCGAGAATCGAGAGCGATGGAAGCGACTCGGTATCCGAGGGCATCCAGCCCGAGAGCGAACCAGATAGCATCTGATGCAGGAACATTCTCGCGGACCACCCACCGTGGGTGAAGTCTTGCGACCACGGCAAGGAAGTATCCGGAGAGATCGGGATGCTTGCTTGGTCTATTCCCGCGGGCACGCGAGCGAATAGGGCAAGGGTCTCCTCCGGCCAAAAGATCCACTGTTTCACCATGGAAGGTCCTCGCATCCTCCCATCGGGGGATTTCAGGCCAGTGCTTCTCAAGAATTTGTCTTGCATGCCGGTCGATCTCCACCTGCCAGGCACACGTCATCCCGGCCCGTTCCAGGCCGAGGTCAAATCCGCCGATCCCAGCGAACAGGCTCCCGAATGTCATGGACACCTCACCCACTTGAGCGTACTCAGATCCACGTTCACATCCCCGTTCACGACATTGGCCTCGATCCACCGATCCAGGTCTGCCTCTCGCAGCATGACCCGCCCCGGGCTGACGCGCACGTGGGGTATGTCGCCGCGTGCGACCAGCCGACGGAGGGTGGGCGCCGAGATGCCGAGTCGCCGCGCGGCGTCGGGGACGGGGAGGAGAGCGATCACAATCCATCACCTCCCGTGTATCCAATCGATGTAGACGCTATCCGGACTGATGCCTCGCGAATCGACGGGATAGCAGAGCCAGCCGGCGATCCGCTCCCGCTTGACGACGAGCCACCTGATGTGCGGATACATGCTCGCTGCGATCTTCGTCTTGACCTTCGCATCATCCCGGAACCAACCGCCCTTGACCTCGACGAGCCATAGCGCCGGCGGACAGAATGGTTCGCCCGACACCCAGACGGCGAAATCCGCGGTATAGTGCGTCCGGCCCGCCAATCGCAGCTTGATCGCCTCCCGATGGTAGGTGACCAGGTCGCCGCGCACGTAGGCTGGTTCGAGCACTTGATCACGGAACGATCGCTCGAGCTTGTTCATCCCGTCGCCCGGCACCGTGGCGGGAGCCGGCTTGCCGTAGAGGCCGATCAGCTCGGCTTCCTTCGATCGCCCTCCCGAGGCGGCGGGGTGGAGATGGGCGATGCCGATCGACTTGGCTTGCTGGTAAGAAAGTCCGATGGTGCACCTCCTATGATCCTCTCAGGCAATCCAGCGCATGCCTTGCTTCCGGCGTGTAGTCCGCCACCAATTCGCAGACTCTCCTCAGTTCGCCGATCCGCGTGGCAGCCTCCAGGCACAATGATTCGTTGATCTTATTATTCCGGCGATGGTGGAAATCGGCCATCTCGACCAATCGCCGTTCGAGGCCGCTGCGATCATCGATCTTGTTGCATGCTGCCACGGCAAAGGCTCCTCTCTCTCCGGAGATGCTCCCTGACCAACCGCTCTGACCACGAGGGCCGGCGCCTCGGCCTCTCCGCCGGCATGGCCCCCATCGCCCGCAGCCACTCGGCCCGGATCGCGGCGGCGCGGAGGCGTTCTTCGGCGCGGGCCGCCGCCTTGACCAGCTCATCATCCGAGTCGTCGTCGGCCCGCCGGCCGGGGCGATTGGGCGGACGCTCCGGCATCGGCATGGGAGGCTTGCGCCGCCTCCTGGGTGGCGGGGGCGGCGAGAGCCCCAGGCGCCAACGGATCGCCTTGCCGGCGCCCTTGCGGCCCGCCGCAATGTTGCAAATAAAAGAATGGGACACATCCCACTCCTTCGCCAGCTTCCGCGCGGAGCCCGCCCGCTCGATCGCGACGCGGAGGGCTTCTTGCAATTCGGTCATCGATCACCTCCCTCCGGGATCAGTGCTTCGACGACGGGCCAATCGATCGCGGTGCGCACGAGGTCAGCACACTCCGCGAGGGTTCGTCCCCTGGCGGCGTAGGCGGCGGCGGCGGAGGCGTAGGCGGCGTCGGCGGCGGCGTCGGCGGCGGCGTAGGCGGCGGCGGCGGAGGCGGCGGTGGCGGCGTAGGCGGCGTAGGCGGCGGAGGCGGCGGCGGCGGCGGAGGCGGCGGAGGCGTAGGCGTAGGCGGCGTCGGCGGCGTTCCTGACCTGATCGATCGTCGCCTCTCCCCGAATCCACGCTTCCGCCATCTCGATCGCTATCAGTGGCCGATACTCACCGGACGGTACGTACCTCAGCGCGAGGCGGGCGCATCGGCAGGCCGCCGTCACGAGGAGCCGACGATCGACGTCGAGCTTCCCGCAGATCCACAGGAGCCAATCGCCCCGCTCGCACGACTCCCAGGCCGCGCGTGGGTCGTCCTGCCCCTCGGCCCACTCGATCGCCTCGTTGCACGCGCCGAGGTCATCCAGCACATCCGCGATCGATCGTCGTATTGTATTCATGATGCCTCCTTCGTTTCATCATCGCGTGCGATCCGCGGTCGCTGTTCGCGGGGACGCATCATGAAGGCCATCCATTGGGCATCTTCCCGATTCTGCCTCTCGCGTTGCTCCAACCGTTCTTCCATCGCTTGTTTGGCCCGGAGCTCGGTAAACGAGCATTCTTCGACGGGCAATGATCGGAGGTGTTTGAGGCCCTTGCGGTCGCGCCGCCCGGCCTGGACTTTGCGCTTGCGAGCCAGCTCGAGCGTCTCTTTCGGCGTACAGAGCGGGTAT
>JAMBEQ010000078.1 GCA_024506175.1 Methylocystis sp. | reverse complement strand
CGGGCCGCCCGGAGAAGAAGGAACCGCGCCCCGAGGCTTTCGCCAAAGCCGAAGCCGCGTGCATGAGCGCCAAGTAAAGGCGGACTCCTTCGAGATCGCGATCGCTTGATGGGTCGCGGTCACCGGGCTCGCGCACCGGCCACTTTTTCGATACCGCGGATACCTCGAAACAAGGATTGTGGCTGCGAACTCTCCAAGCGCTGGCCGAGGGTTACTCGGGCCGTGGGGAAATTACGGTGTTATCCACGGCGCGGATATTATGAAATGGTTGCAGCGCTGCTTGCCGCGTTCCCTGGAATCTGCGCCGCGCGCGCGATTGAAAGGCGGCGTCGCGACAATGCACGAGCTCAAGCATCGCGATCGAAACAGCGACAGCGCCTCGCCCGGAGCTGGAGCCCGGCCCGACGACGGGTCGGCAGAATCAACTCGGCGCCGGAAGTTTTCGTGAACATAGCGGCGCGCGGCATTGCGAACTCAGAAGAAGGCCTGGAGGCCCGTCTGTGCGCGGCCGAGGATGAGGGCGTGAATATCCTGCGTGCCCTCATAGGTATTGACGGCTTCGAGGTTTTGCGCGTGGCGCATCACATGATACGCGATCTGGATGCCGTTGGCGCCGTGCATGTCGCGCGCTTGACGCGCGATGTCCAAAGCCTTGCTGCAATTGTTTCGTTTGATGATTGAGACCATCTCTGGCGCCGCTAGGCCTTCATCAAACAGGCGCCCAACCCTGAGACAAGCCTGCAGGCCGAGCGCGATCTCGGTCTGCATGTCGGCAAGCTTTTTTTGATAAAGCTGCGTCGCGGCAAGCGGCCTGCCGAATTGATTGCGCTCGAGCCCGTATTGCCGGGCGCGCCGCCAGCAATCCTCGGCGGCTCCCATCACCCCCCAGGAAATGCCGTAGCGCGCGTGGTTGAGGCAACCGAATGGGCCTTTCAGGCCCAACGCACGCGGCAGCAGCGCATCCTCGCCCACTTCCACGCCACTCATTACGATCTCGCCTGTGATCGAAGCGCGCAAAGAGAGCTTGCCTGTAATCTTTGGAGCCGACAATCCCCTCATGCCCTTCTCCAACACGAAGCCGCGGATGTCGCTATCGTGAGCCTCGGACTTCGCCCAGACGACGAACACATCGGCGATTGGCGCATTGGAAATCCAGGTCTTCGAGCCGGACAGGCGATAACCGCCATCAATTTTTTCAGCCCGCGTCCTCATGCTTGCGGGATCTGAACCCGCGTCGGGCTCGGTTAAGCCAAAGCAGCCGATCCATTTGCCGGAAGCGAGATTAGGTAAAAATTTTCGCCGCTGCTCTTGCGACCCGTATGCGTGAATCGGGTGCATGACGAGGGATGATTGCACGCTCATCATTGAACGATAGCCGGAATCGATACGCTCGACTTCGCGCGCCACGAGGCCATAGGCGACTTCATTCGCGCCAGCCCCGCCATATTCGGGCGGGATCGTCACACCCAGTAGGCCTCGAGCGCCCATCTTTTGGAAAATCCCGGAATCTGCGGTTTCTTCCAGATAGGCCTGCTGAACGCGGGGCGCGAGTTCGTCGGCGGCGAACGCGGCCGCCGCGTCGCGGATCATCCGCTCGTCGTCGGTGAGCTGCTCGTTGAGGAGGAAAGGATCCTCCCAGGAAAAAGAATGGCTCTCCCTCTGCATCTGGAATCACCCCTTGCGCGGCAGCGACTGCATCTCAAGCTCGAGCACTTCAGGGGCGTGCCGACAGCTTTGGAAAAACACGCATTGCACTAAGCCGGCAAGTCAAGAACAGCCGAGCGCGGCCTTTCAGCTCGAATTCCCTACGGCTCGCGAGAACGCAGTCGCTTATCGCCTCAACCGAGGCAGTCGCTCGTCGGCAAGATCGTCCTTTCGCCGCGTGGGCGCCGAGCCCTACATGCGAGCATATGTAGGCATGACTCTTTAGGAGACTCCCAAATGACAATAGGCGTCGCGCACATTCAGCCAATCATCGCCATAATCGCAGGCATAGCCATTCTTATTGTGCCGCGATTGCTAAATTACATCGTCGCTATCTTTTTGATTCTAACGGGGATACTTGGACTCATACGTTGAGCTGACCGGTCCGGCGATCAGCCGGAACCGAGGAGTCTGTTTCCGAACTGTGTCGAGCTTGGCATATCCGCTTGCCGCGCCACATGCGAGGGTTACGTAGCTTGTAGCGGCGCACCTTTGCGCTCCAGCGCCCCGATCGCCGGCTCTGAAACCTCCATGCATTTCAGGGCCGGCGACATTCCCCCGACAACCCAAACGCTGATTAAGGCCTGTCTTCGCCCCGCCCTACGGGCTCGCCAAGGAATTCGGCTTCTCGCATAGCGTGATCCAGCGCGCCCGAGATGCAGGGTGACGGCGACGCGCCCCGCGTCGCCCGGCCAGGAGATGCGGGAGAGATGCGGCTGAATTCGCATCGCCGTCGAATTCGCAAATAAGACGCCCCGGCGCCGGGGCTATTCGACCTTTGGGATTAGGGTCGTTCCGCAAGACTCAGCCCGCGAAAGAAAAGCTATTTGGACAGCGTCGGGGCGCCGCCTGATCTATTCAACCTCGCGCCCAAGCTGGCAATCT
>JAMBEQ010000077.1 GCA_024506175.1 Methylocystis sp. | reverse complement strand
GGGCGCATCCTTCCGCCTTGCTTCGCGGGCGCAAAACCGCCATCTTTGGAGACGAACCTGACCACTCCGGCCACTCGTCCCGGCGGATGCGCCATGTCTTGCTTGAAGGACGCGCCGCCTCTTCTCTAGGAAAGCGCCAGTGCCTCGTCTCGCTTACCCGCTCGCTTCCGTCCGTCGCGGAGCCAGAAGCCTGTTGCTGCGCGGGGGCGTGGCGATCGCCGCGCTTTCCGCCGTCTGGTGCGCCTTCGTTCCAGAGGCGAGTTTCGCCCTGGCCCGTGAGGGCGGGCTTTCCGTGCCTCGGCCGTTCGAGGTCGGAACGAGCCTTTCCGGCAACTATCTGGCGGCGATCGTCGCCGGCGCCGAGCGCGACACGCTCGCGGCCTCGACCTTCTTCCGCGAGGCTCTGCGCGACGACCCCAGCAATCAGGACTTGATTGACCGCGCCTTCGTCGCGTCGCTGGCCAACGGCAATATGGCCGACTCGGTGGCGCTCGCGCCGCGCGTCATCGCCCACGACAAGAGCAACGGCCTCGCGCATCTCACCAAGGGCGTCGATCTCCTCAAGAACCGCCGTTACGCCGCGGCGCGGGCGGAGCTCGGCAAGGGCGGCGCCGACCGGCGCCACGACATCACCTCCACGCTGCTTGTCGCCTGGACCTACGCGGGCGCCAAAGACACCCGCAAGGCGCTCACAACGCTCGATTCGTTGAGCGACGAGGCTTTCGTGGTTTTCCGGGACTATCACGCGGCGCTGATCGCGGACATGGGCGGCGACAAGGCGGAGGCCGAAAAACGATTTAAATCCGCCTATTCGGCCGAGAAAAACACGCTGCGTCTCGTCGACGCCTATGCGCGCTTCCTGGCGAGCCGCGGCCGCCGCGACGAAGCGACGAAGCTCTATCAGGGCTTCGACGAAGTGGCGCCCGGCCATCCGATCATCGTCGCCGGCATGACGGCGCTCGACGAGGGCAAGGCGCTGCCGCCCTTCGTGCGCACGGCCGAGGAGGGCGCGGGAGAAGCGCTTTACGGGCTCGGCGCCGTCGGCGGCCGCACCGGGGACGAGCTCGCTTCGCTGATCTATCTGCGGTTGGGGCTCTACCTCGCGCCGGAGAATGCGCTGGCCATCATTACGCTCGGCGACGTCTATGAGCGCATGAAGCAGGAAGAGACGGCGATCGACCTCTACGACACCGTGCCGAAGGACAGCCCTCTGCGGGTGAACGCCGACGTTCAGGCGGCGCTGCTGCTCGAGACTTTGGGCAAGTCGAAGGAGGCGACGGAGCATCTCGCCGCTGTCGTGGCCGCCAATCCGAAGAACCAGGAGGCGCTGACGGCGCTCGGCAATCTGCAGCGTTCGCGCAAGCTTTTCGCAGACGCCGCGGCGACCTATTCGCGCGTTATCGCGCTCCAGCCTGGGCCCGACAAAAGCCAGTGGCTGATCTACTATTATCGCGGCATCGCCAATGAGCGCCGCAAGGATTGGAAGAACGCTGAGGCCGATCTCAAAAAGGCGCTGGAGCTGAACCCCGACCAGGCGCTGGTGCTGAACTATCTCGGCTACAGCTGGGTGGATCAGGGGACGAATCTCGACGAAGCCTTCAGAATGCTGCGCCGCGCCGTCGATCTGCGCCAGCGCGACGGCTATGTCGTCGACAGCCTGGGATGGGCTTACTACCGTCTCGGCCGCTACGACGACGCGGTGCGGGAGCTTGAAAAGGCCATAGACCTCAAGCCGTCAGACCCGGTGATCAACGATCATTTGGGCGACGCCTATTGGCGCGTGGGCCGCAAGCTCGAGGCGCAGTTCCAATGGAACCATGCGCGCGACCTGAGCCCCGACCCGGATGAGCTTCCGAAAATTCTCGACAAGATCAAAAACGGTCTGAACGAAAAGCCAGAGGTGGCGGGGGATAGCAGGAAGACAGGGGGCTAGGAAGCCCCTCGGGGGCGCCCGGGCTTCACTCCTGAGGGCAAGCGAAGCTAGCCGCTCCGAGGAAGAGGTGGCGGGCGCGCCGCAGCGCGACCGCCAAGGGGCTTCACTGTTTGCCCTTTCCTTGTCCATCCGAGAGGGTTCCTCTTCTTTTCCTTCTTTGACGAGCTCCCTCACTCTCTGGCCGCCCTTATGGCCCGCTTTCTCGACGGTCAATTTTCCTTTGTATTTTTCGTCCGGCCTTTGCTGTTTTTCGGGTGTGTGCTGCATGCCGATGCTCCCGACTGGCTCGAGAAGACATCCGCTAGATATGCGCCGCGCAGGTGATGGAAGACGGTGCGACTACCTATTTCGTCGCCTTGGCTGCATGTCGGACACACCGCACTCTGCCTGGCGAAGACCGCCTCGCCCCTATTGAATCTGGACGTTGGCGAGAGTGGAACATCCATTCTCGAGGGTCGTTGAGAGCCAAACAATATGCAGAAGGACGGGCGCTATGCCGAGCATCGGCGCGCTCACTCTCGATCGCGAAGGCGTTCGCAAAGAAATAACGAGCGCTCTGGAACGCGAGAGCGAGGTCCTCCCGGCGCCCGAGCGTGCGGAGCGCTTCGGCGCTTCCTTCGCCCGTTTCGGAGAGGCGCGGATCGTGCTTTTGGGGGAAGCCACGCACGGCACCTCCGAGTTCTACCAGGCGCGCGCCGCGATAACCCAGGAGCTTGTGCGCAACCACGGATTCAGAATCGTCGCCGTCGAGGCCGACTGGCCTGATGCGGCGCGGATCGACCGTTACGCGCGACTGAGCGAGCCGAAGCCGTCCTCCAAGGAGGTGTTCACGCGATTTCCGACATGGATGTGGCGCAATGTCGAGTTGATGGCGTTCCTCGATTGGTTGAGGGACTTCAACAAGGGATTGGCGGCCGAGAGCCGAGTATCCTTCCACGGTCTCGATGTTTACAGCCTCGGCGCCTCGATCGAAGCTGTCGTGGACTATCTCGATCGCGTCGATCCTGTCGCCGCAAAGGACGCGCGCAACCGCTACGCCTGCTTGACGCCGTGGCAGGAGCCCACCGAATACGGCCGCGCCGTTCTCATCGGGCGTCAAAAGTCATGCGAAGACGCGGCGACAGCCGAGCTCGTCGCGCTGCTCTCGAAACGGCTCGAATACATCCAGGAGGACGGAGAAGCCTTCTTCGATGCGGCGCAAAATGCGCGCATCGTGCGCGCCGCCGAGCAATATTATCGGTTGATGTATCGCGGCGCGCGCGAATCCTGGAATTTGCCCGACCGCCATATGTTTTCGACGCTTCAGGCCCTCCTAGCGCACCGCGGGCCTGGCGCTAAGGCGGTCGTCTGGGCGCATAATTCGCATATCGGAGATGCGACCGCGACCGCGATGGGTTGGGCAGGCGAGTTCAACATCGGCGAGCTTTGTCGCGAGGCTTACGGCAGAGACGCCGTGCTCATCGGCTTCGGGACCGATCGCGGCACGGTCGCGGCGGCGAGCGACTGGGATGGGCCCATGGAAATCAAGACCGTGCTTCCTGCACGCGAGGACAGCTATGAATATGCCTTCCGCAAGACGGGACTCGCGCGCGCTGACGGATTGGCGCGCGCCATCCCACCGCGACCTTCGCGCCGCTTTGAGCGAACCGATGCTGGAGCGCGCCATCGGCGTTGTTTATCGGCCCGAGAGTGAGCTTGCGAGCCATTATTTCGAAGCCGTGCTCGGGGAGCAGTTCGACGCTTATGTTTGGTTCGAGGTAACGCGCGCCGTGGCGCCGCTCCCAGCCGATAAACCAGCGGGCGCCCCCGACACCTATCCTTTCGGGATGTAACCCGCCGCTTCGCCGGTAAGTCGTCGTATCCAGCGAAGCCGTTTTTCCAACGATCGTGTCTTGCGTCGTTGATCTGAGGCGGCTGGCGTTAAGCCTGCGCGCGGGTCAGCCTGGTCGCGCAGAAGGCGTCGAGCGCGCCGGCGAGGGCAATCGTGGTCGCTGCCACGCCAGCGGCCTTGCGCCAGTTCTCGTTCCCGCTCTTCAGCTGCGGGGCTACCGCGCCGCCATATCCAGAGCATCTCCCGCAAGGCGCGCCCAAAGCCACGGCGCTGGGCTTTTGGAAAGGAGAATTCCCACTCCTGCGAGCATCTCTCTCAATCCATAAGTTCTCACTAGCGCGGCTTTATTTTCCATCCCCATCGACGAAGCGAGGCTCCTCGACCTCGTAAGCTCGACAAGGCCGAGTGCGATCGAAAACCAGCCCACACCATTCACCAGCGTATTCAACGACGACGCCCGAGCGCTTGTATTGGTCATGGTTCGTCCTTTCTTTTCCCGAGGTTTTCCATGCGGACGGGGGGAGGCGCGAGGGGGCCCGGCGGCAGCGAGGGCTTCAATTCAGGGTTGGCCGACGGCGCGCCTGGCGGCGGCGTTAATTCAGGCGGCGCAGCGAGGCCCTGATCGACATCTTCAGGCAGAGCCGTGGGGGCTATCGTGGGGGGCGCAGAACTTGGCGGGCCGGGGGACAAGGGCAAAACCGTCCCGGCAGACGGAAGAGGGGCTTCTCGTTGTGCCGGCTCCGCCTGCGCCGACCCGGGCGTCGACTTTAGCTGCTTCTCATGCTGCGCCACGGGATCGATCCTCAGTTCATCCGTGCGATCGCAACTATGCCCGATTGGCGATTATTCAATCCGACGGGGCTGTGGATAACTGCAAAGGGTGTTGACACGAAAATCGTCCATCCCTATAACGCGGACATCGACGGCGGCGCTGCCAACGAGCAGCGGATGCGGTCGCTTCTTCGTCTTCTGACTGAAGGTTGATAGCTCGACTGTGTATTGTCGGGACGAGGGAGCGTCTTCTCTGATGG
>JAMBEQ010000076.1 GCA_024506175.1 Methylocystis sp. | reverse complement strand
ACATCGGCCGAGGCGGCGCCAGCATGGCGAAGCCACGCAGCGACGCCTTCGCTCTCTTGCCGGCCAGTCTTGTCGATCACAATGGCGGGGCGCCCCACGAATTCCAAGGCCCAGTCGGCCACGGACTTAGCGCGGCGGCGCAACGCGCTTGGCAGGAAGCGCGGATCAGCCTCGAAGTCCTCGTCCGTCCGCACGTCAATGAGCGCGGGGCAATGTGGAACGCCGATTAGACGCGCGAGCTTGTCGGGGGAAATCGAGTTGATTGACGACATGGTGCGCCCTTGGTGGAAAACCGGACGCGATTCTTGGGCATGTCGCCTCGTGGGGAGATCGCTTCCCCATGCGGCAAAAATTTGCCATCCCAATATCAGAAGTCAAGTCCCTCTCTTAATTCAATATCTTCTGCGCTGTCGCGGCGACGCCTCCGGCAATGATCTCCGTATTGAATTAAGGCCTGACCTGGCTCTGCATCAGGTGACGCTCGAGCGACAGCGTGAACTCTTTGCGGGGCGAGCCGGGACCGCGCAATCGCTCGATGAGGCGCGGGCAAAAGAGAGCGTTGCGAGCGCGAGCTCGGCGTAAAGTCGCTTGGCACTGAGCGCAGGATAAATGTCCGCCACTCGCGTGCAACATCTCAGCCCTATATGTGCATGATAAATCGTTCGGCCGCTTGGGAAGCAAGGCAATGCTTAAGAAGATCCTCATTCCGATTGATCTTGCAGAGCCTCAGATGACGAAACTCGCCCTTGACTATGCTGAGACCCTCGCCAAGGCTTTCGATGCAGAAATCCGGGTGGTCAGCGTTCAATCTCTGACACCCATCAAGCTCTTGGATTATGTTCCTCAGGATTTTAACGAAAATATCCGGCGCGGGCTCGAAAGCGAGCTTGGTGTGGTTGCCGGCGCAGTCGAGCGCCCAGCTGAGCGCATTTCCACAGCGTTGCTGTTCGGCCCAGTTTATCAGACAATCTTGGCGGAGGCTGAGCGCTGGGGGAGCGACCTCATCGTGCTCTGCTCGCATCGACCCGGCATGGACCGATTTCTTATCGGCTCAAACGCCAGCGCAATCGTCAGGCACGCGACTTGCCCAGTTCTTGTCGTCCGCTAGAACCCGTTTCGCAGCAGGTGATTGGATTTGAAACTAGTATACGCTTCGTTTCGCTCTCATGTTTTCACGCGAGCGGAAAACGCGCTAATGCTCGACGTGCGATTGCGCGGCTGATCCGAAGAAAATCGTTCGGGTGGCTCTGGTGTAATCGCCCTCCATCGCCATCGTCGCCACGAACACGAGGACAGCCAAAGGGGGCGTGAGAATCGCGGCCACGAGGGCCAGGCGCTCCCATGCCATATGCATGAATACAGCGACGATCAGCCCTGCCTTGAGAAGCATGAAAAGCACGATCAGGCCCCAGCGCAACTCGCCCTGGAAATTGAAATAATCCACGAGATAGGAGCAGGCGCTCAGGACAAACAGCAGAACCCAAACCAGAAGATAAAGCGCGATCGGGTGCTGCTGCCCATGAACGCTGGCGCGCTCCTGATCGCCCGGGCGGGCGACGACGGCAGGCGCAAGCGCCGCCGCGTTGTTTTCAGTCGCTTCCATTGCAGGTTTCTCCCGAAAGCCCATGGCCCTTCACCAAAGGTAGAAGAAGGCGAAAATGAAAACCCAGACGAGATCAACGAAGTGCCAATACAGGCCCATGATCTCCACGATTTCATACCGTCCCTTTCGCCCCGTGAAGAAGCCGGGTTTTCCTCGGTCGTAATCGCCACGCCAGACCGCGCGGGCGATGATGAGAAGGAAGAGCACGCCCATCGAAACGTGAAAGCCGTGAAAGCCGGTGATCATGAAGAAGCAGGACCCGAACTGCGCGGCTCCGAACGGATTGCCCCAAGGGCGCACGCCTTCTCGAATGAGCGTCGTCCATTCGAAGGCCTGCATACCGACGAAGGTTGCGCCAAAGAACGCCGTCGCGAGCATCATCAGCGCCGCCATCCTGCGCTGCCGCGCATAGGCGAAATTTACCGCGATCGCCATTGTGCCGGAGCTGGTGATGAGGTCGAACGTCATGATGGCGATCAGGATGAGAGGAATTCTCTTGCCGCCGATGTCGAGCGCGAAGATTTCGCTCGCGTTCGGCCAAGGGACGGTCGTCGACATGCGGACGGTCATGTAGGAGATGAGAAAACAGCTGAAGATGAAGGTGTCGCTGACGAGGAAAATCCACATCATCGCCTTTCCCCAGGAGGCGCTTTTGAAAGAGCGCTGATCCGAGGACCAATCCGCGACGACGCCAGTCAGGCCGCGGGGGCGTGGCAGTTCGACCTTTGCCGTTTGGCCAATCGATTCGAGGGCCATACAACGATCCTTTTCTCAAGTCAGGAGACGGCGGCAAATAACGCCAAGATTATCCGCCCACCCAACGAGCAAAGCCAAGAGAAGGAGCCAGATCGCCAGGAGGAAATGCCAATATATGGCGCAGAGTTCCACTGTCGCCGCCAGAGATTTGCCTGGCTTCTCGAGGGCCGCTCGCGCGATCGTCCTGAAAAGCGCGACCAGCCCGCCCAGCAAGTGAAGCGCATGGGCGCCGGTGAGAAGGAAGAAGAAGGCGTTCGCAGGGTTCCCCGATGCGTAAAACCCTTCGGCGATCATTTGGCGCCACGCCCACAGCTGCCCGAAAAAGAACAACAGGCTCGCGACGGCGCCGGCCCATAGGGCAATTTTCATTCGCTGAGGAGAAGCCTCTTTCGCCGCAGCGCTCGCGCGATGCAGCGCGCCGCTCGACGCGACGAGAGCGGCCGTGTTGAACCAAAGGATGCGCGGCAAAGGGGGAGACTGCCAATCATACGATCCCATCCGCATGAAGAAGGCCGCGCAAAGCAACGAGAACAGGCAGAGAGCCACGCCAAGGAAGATGAACAAGGCAGTTTTGGCCGCGTTGGGAGGGCGCCCGCCGTTCCCGTGATAGGCTGCGATTTCGCCCTCTTGCAGCCAGGGCGCTTCCAATACGCCTTCGCGCCAAAGAAACGCGAGCGCGACAGAAAAGACGAAAATAAAGAAGAACGCCATGACGCTCATGTGGCATGTTCTCCTTTTTGTAGCGGCGCGTTTTGCGGCACGAAATCATCTGGCGCGCCAGGGATGTTGTAGCCGTAAGGCCAGCGATAAACGACCGGAAGCCGTTTCCCCCAATTCCCGTGGCCTGGGGGCGTTTCGGGCGTCTGCCACTCAAGAGAAGCGGCCCGCCATGGATTGCCGCCGGCCGACGCGCCGTGCCTCAGGCTTTTGAAAACGTTGTAGAAGAAAATGAGCTGCGAGAGTCCGACGAACAGCGCCATCGTCGTCATGAATATGTTCAACCCGACGGCCGAGTGCGGAACAAAGGTGGCGTCGTTCATGTCGTAAAAGCGGCGTGGCACGCCGAGGAGCCCGAGATAGTGCATCGGGAAAAAGATGGCGTAGGCGCCAAGAAAGGTGATCCAAAAATGGATCTTGCCGAGACGTTCGTCCATCATGCGTCCGGTGATCTTGGGGAACCAATGGTAGATGGCGCCGAAGATCACGAGCACCGGCGCGATGCCCATGACCATATGAAAATGCGCCACAACGAACAGCGTTGCGGAAAGGGGCACGTCGACGATGACGTTGCCGAGATACAGGCCCGTGATCCCGCCATTGACGAAAGTGACAAGGAAGCCGAGCGCAAACAGCATCGGCGTCGTAAAATGTATGTCAGCGCGCCAGAGAGTCACCACCCAATTATAGACCTTCATCGCGGTCGGCACGGCGATGGCGAGCGTAGTTACCGCAAAGAAGAAGCCAAATAGCGGATCCATGCCGCTCACATACATATGGTGGCCCCAAACGACCATGCTCAAAACGCCGATCGCCAGAATCGCCCAAACCATCATGCGGTAGCCAAAGATATTCTTGCGCGCATGAACGCTGATGAGGTCGGAAACCATGCCGAAGGCGGGGAGGGCGACAATGTAGACTTCGGGGTGTCCGAAGAACCAGAAAAGATGCTGGAAAAGAATAGGGCTCCCGCCGCTGTAGTCGCGGCGCTCACCCATCTCAACGATCGCAGGAACAAAGAAGCTCGTGCCCAAGGTGCGGTCGAGCAGCAGCATGACACACGCGACGAACAGGCCCGGAAAAGCGAGAAGCGCCATGACGGCTGCGGTGAAAATCCCCCAAACGGTAAGGGGCATGCGCATGAGCGTCATGCCGCGCGTGCGCGCCTGCAACACGGTGACCACATAGTTGAGGCCGCCCATCGTAAAGCCGATGATGAAAAGAATGAGCGACGAAAGCATCAATATGATGCCCCATTCGTGGCCGGGGGTCCCCGTGAGGATCGCCTGCGGCGGGTAGAGCGTCCAGCCCGCGCCGGTGGGGCCGCCGGGGACAAAATAGCTTGCCGCCAGAACGAGCGTCGCCAGTAGATAGACCCAGTAGCTCAGCATATTGACGAAGGGAAACACCATATCCCTCGCGCCGATCATGAGCGGAATGAGGTAGTTGCCGAAGCCGCCCAGGAAGATCGCGGTGAGCATGTAGACCACCATGATCATGCCATGCATGGTCACTGCCTGATAATAGACGTTGGCGTCTATGAATGGGATGGCGCCAGGAAAGGCAAGCTGCAGCCTGATCAACCAGGACAAAACGAGCGCGACGAGGCCAATGGCGATGGCGGTGCAGGCGTATTGGATGGCGATGACCTTGGCGTCTTGCGAAAAGACATATTTCGTGAGCCAGGACGTGGCGTGGTAAAGCTCGACGTCCTCGACCTACTGGGACGGGACGCCATCTTCCTCTATCGAGACATCGCTCATCCTTGTTCCCCCCTCCCAGGCGCGCCTTCAGAAAGCCTCGGCCTTGCGCAAATGCGCGAAGGTTTGCTGCGCCGCTAACCAATTTTGGTAGTCGCTACCAGAATCGATAATGAGCGTGCCGCGCATTTGGGGATGACCCACCCCGCAATAAGCGACGCAAAGGATCTCGAATTGGCCCGTTCTCGTGGGCGTGAACCAAAAATAGGTCTCCATGCCCGGGACGAGATCCATCTTGGCGCGAATTTGCGGCACATAGAAGTCATGCAAGACGTCAATGGAGCGCAGCAGCACTTTGACGGGCTTACCCGCGGGCAAGTGCAGCTCGCCATTGCTGATGATAAGATCGTCTCGCCCTCGCGGGTCAGCGGGGTTGACGCCCAAGGCGTTGTTTGCGTCGATAAAACGGACGTCGGTGGAGCCAAACCGGTTGTCGGCGCCGGGGAGGCGGAAGCTCCAGCTCCATTGGGCGCCGACTGCTTCGACCTCCATCGCATCCCCCGGCGGGGTGATAAACCGCCCCCAGACCAAAAGCCCGGGCGCAAGCAGAGCAATCACGGCGACCGTCGTTATCCCGCCAAGCAAAAGCTCCAGCCTTCGGTTCTCTGGCTCATAAGTCGAACGCCGGCCCGGTTGGTGGCGGAACCTGTACAGGCAGTAGGACATAAAGAGGATGACGGCGACGAAGCCTATGCTTGTCACGATAAAGGTCAGCGTCAGAGTGTCGTCGATAAAACCCCAGTTCGACTCTATCTGTGTTGGTCGCCAAGGGCTTAAGAAATGAAAGAGCAGCGAGGCCACGACGACAAGGGCCATAACCAAAGCGACCGCCATCAGCCTTCACCTTTCCCGAGAGCCTACTCGTAACAACTAGGACCGTCAGGCTCTCGGGCAATCGCGCGTCGCGCTGTCTTCTTGCGTCTCTTTATCAAACTTGGACTGAACGCGAGAAATCGGCGTGGTAAACGGAACGGGCGGCCGCGTGGGGGCTCAACGCGTATAGAAAGAGCGATCCAACAGACACAATCGCAGCCGTGATGATCACACCCGCAAGGAAGTTCTTCATTCCTGCCGTACGCGTGATTTCTCGTCCTGACAGGACCAGTAGCGCGATCAGGCCGACGAATGCGCTTAAAAGCGCCGCAAGATAGAGACTCTCCACCGCAACCATAGCTCCAACTCCCTTTTCTGACACGCCAGCGTATGTTTGGCATTGGCGTAACCCGGGAACGGGCAAAAAGTTCTGGCGACGGTCGGCGGATCGAGTGATTGGGTTACATAGACTCTGACAGACGTAACGCCGAGCGCTCGCCATAGCCGAGGCTCAGCGTCGCGTCGTGTGCGCAGTTACCGCCTCCGCGACACATTAGGGGCCGAGGCGCTGGTAATGAAATCAGCTTCGCCGCGCCGGTAATCCATCACACTCTTCCGAGCGTAAAGCGCTCTCGCAGACGTCTTCGCGATCATTGATAGCGCTCACGGGTTCGAGTTTGACGCGAGCGCGACATCGCCCATGCCGAAGCCCATCCCATGAAAATAAATTCGCCGCAGAGGCAACTTGGGAGCGCGCCGCCGGTTATCTGTTTCAGTGTTTCTCAACCGGTGAGGGTAGCGATGTTGACGATCCTATGTTTCTCCGCTTGGGGCGGGTTGGTTCTAATCGCAAAGGAAGCGCTTCAGCGTGAAATTGAAAGCGCGCGTCCCCCGGGGAGAGACTCCGGTTTTGATTGAATATGTGCGGGCAGTCGGATCTCGTAGAATCTTGGGAATCGCATCCAGGCTCTAATCCAACCGCGCCGATAACCCATGAATTTGGAGCCGGCGCGAGTGTTCTCGTGTTTCGGTCAAGAATCGAGTTCGGCGTAATGGCGAAATATGCCTTGCTCGTTGAACGGCGTCCGGCGGCCGCTTTCGATATATTCGCGGATCCTCCTTCGCGCCGCGATCCTCTCGTGGAGCGCAGCCACGCCGGGAGCCTTGACGAGGGCTCGTTGCGTGGCTTTCGGAAAAGCGTAAAGCAAGCCTTCGACGAGCTGGAACAGTGAGAGGTCGGCGTAAGTTGCGTTCGCGCCGACGAGGTAGGCGTCGCCTTGCGGGTTGCGAGACAGAATGCGTTCGAACCAGCCCAGGTATTTCGGGATGCGATGTCGGCAAAAATCCATCGCGCGGCGCAGAGACTCAGCTTTTTGATCCTCATAATAGAGATGGGCGCCGATGGGATGGTGGGCATCATGAGCCTCTCCAACGACGTCGGCGATCGTCAATTGTATCTGATGCACCCACAGCCGCTCCGTTTCCTCCTGGGAAGACTGGCCGAGGCGGTTCCCAAGATACATCAAGATGGCCGCGGTCTGAGCGATGACCAAGTCTCCCTCGCGCAGGAACGGGGGCGCGAATGGCGGCCGAACGAGATCTCCCCTTTCGATAAAAGTCATTAGCTTTTCATCGCCGGTCGGAAGAGCGGCGACGTCTACATAATCCGCGCCGGCGTCTTCCAGCGCGAGCCGCACGAATTCGCCACGGCCCTGAATGCCGCTCCAATAGTAAAGCTCGTAGGTCATGAGCTGGCCTCGTTGTCTTCGGTCCCGACGCGAGCGGACGAAGTCGAGACTTAAGGCGCTATGAGCGTTGCGCAAGTTGAGGGCGTAAGGCGAGCTAGAACCCCGCCGCGCCCCTGGCGCCATCGCTCGCGCCGGCCATCGTCTATCACCTGACGGAGTGGAAGGCGTGGCGGTGGTTGGACTCTTCCGTTTCTGCGAGGGTTAACGGCGCTTCTCGCCTTGATGTGAGGCTCGTCCCAAGGCAACTCGGATTTACTACGATCAAAACAAGGTCTCGCTCAGGCCTGCTCGCGAATGCTATAGGATTGCCGATAGCGAAAAGAGAAATGGGCGTACGTTTTTTCATGAAACGCGGCGAGAATGCCCCCGCAAGGAAAGCGCCAGCCGTTGTCGTCCGCGCCGATCTCAATGGACTCGGCGTCGTCCGCAGCCTTGCCGGCGCGCGCATCCCTGCAGTTGTCGTCGATCTTTCGACGAACAAGCCGGCCATGTGGTCGCGCGGCGTGACGCGGGAGGTGACGCCGGCTCTGCACGGGCGCGCTTTATTGCAGACGCTGATCAACGTCAGTCGCCGTTTCGATGCGAAGCCTGTCTTGTTTGTGACCGACGAAGCCGCCGTCATGACTGTCGCAGAGCATCGCGACGAATTGAAAGGATTCTACCGCTTCGAGGACAATCCGCTTCACGTCGTGAGCATGCTCGAGAACAAGGCGCGCTTCCACGAGTTTGCGACATCTGTCGATTTGCCGATCCCCGCTGGCCTCGTCATCTCATGCTCAGCTGACCTCGGCGGTCTAAAACATCTTTCCTTGCCGCTCACCATAAAGCCGGCGCACAAAAGCCACGTCTATTTTGGCCGCACCGAGCGGATCCACGTCGCGAGCACACATGACGAAGCGCGTTATATCTGCGCTCGTCTCATCGAGACGATCGATGAATGTGTCGTCCAGGAATGGATCCCCGGGCCTGACTCCAACATCGCATTCTGTCTCTTCTATCGTGGCGCCGACCCCGACTTCACGACAATCTTCACGGGGCGCAAGCTGCTCGTGACGCCCCCCTCCATCGGCAGCACGGGCGTCTGCGTTTCGGCGCCCGAATGGCATCGGGAGCTCAAGGGGCTGACGCGGCGGTTCTTGGAGGCGGCCGACTACCGCGGTCTCGGGAGCCTTGAATTTAAGAAGAATGCAGCGACTGGGCGCTTCGAGATCATAGAGCCGACTGTCGGCCGGACGGACTGGCAGGAAGAGATCGCAACTCTCTGCGGCGTGAATCTTCCGCTCTTCGCCTATGCGGAAGCGACCGGGGAGCGTTTCCCGCCGGCGATTCAGTGGCGGGACGCGGCCTGGCGCGCTTCCATGAGCTCATTCCGGCCTAGCGCGAATTTCGGCCCACGCAAAATATACGACGGCTTTTGGCGCATGTCGGATCCGCTGCCCGCGGCTGTCTTTTACTCGAATGCCGTTGCACAGCGCATGGGCGCGAGGGTCGGCGCTTTTTTGCATTCGGCGCCCTGGGTCGGCCATCGCCGCCTTCAGGCGTGAGGAGTGAAATCATGTTGGGGAACCAAACTATCGTCGTCGGCGCCGGTCCCTACGGCCTTTCCATCGCGGCGCATCTGCAGGCGGCCGGCAAGCCCTATCGCATCATCGGGCGACCAATGGAAAGCTGGCGAAACCACATGCCGAAAGGCATGTTCCTCAAGTCCGAGCCTGCCTCTTCGAGCCTCAGCGATCCCGGCGGATGCTACACCTATGAGAACTTCCTGCGGGAGCGGGGGCAAGATTATCAACCGATCGGACGACCCGTGCCGCTCGACGCCTTCGTCGATTACGCTGACTGGTTCCGTGAGCGCGCCGGCCTCGACGTCCTGGATGTGCGCCTCGAGAATCTCACGCACGAGAGGGGCAGCTTCCGCCTCGATATGTCGAACGGCGAGCAATGGACAGCGCAGCGGGTGATCCTCGCGACCGGCCACGTGCCGTATCGGCAGTTGCCGGAAGCGCTGCAACGCCTCGGCGCGCCGCGCGTGCTTCATACCTGCGACATTCAAGAGGTCGATGCATTCAAAGGCAAGCGCGTCATTGTTATCGGCGCGGGGCAGAGCAGCCTCGAAACGGCTGTGCTGCTGCATGAGGCCGGCGCCGAAGTGCAAGTTCTTCATCGCGACGCGCAGGTGGATTTCAACGACCCGCCGAATCTCGGGCGATCCAGGTTCAAAGCGGCGTTGAAGCCGCATTCGGGGCTCAGCCTCGGCTGGAAGAGCGTGTTCTATTCAGAGCTGCCGCATGCCTTCCGGCGACTGCCGCTGAGGTTGCGGCGCCGGATTGCTATGGAAAGTTATGGTCCCGCTGGTTCCTGGTGGCTGCGCGATCGTATTCAGTCGTTAAAGCCGATCCTGACAGGGCACGAGGTCGAGCGCGTCGAGGATGTCGGCAACAGGTTGCGCGTGACCGTGCGCCACGAGACCCAAATCAAGGAGATAGACGCCGACTACGTCGTGGCGGGGACGGGCTATGCTCCCGCTATTGATCGGCTGCCCTATCTGTCGGCGGCGCTTCGCTCTGAGATCAAATGCGTCTACGGGCTGCCGCTGCTCGACGACACTTATCAGTGCTCAGTATCTGGGCTTCATTTCGTCGGCGCGGCCAGCGCGCAAAATTTCGGTCCTGTCATGCGCTTCGTCTATGGCGCCAAGCATCCCGCGGCGACTCTGGCGAGGGCTGCATGACGCATTGCCCATGGTAAGGAATGCGGTCACTGGACGAAGGGAAATGTCGCCGAACGCACCATTATCGTGGCGGTCACGGATATCGCCAGCGCAGTCATATAGGATGCGGCAAGCGCGTAATCCGTGAACTCCATCGCGAAAGCCTCGATCATTTTACCCCCCTTTGAGGGATGTTTAGACGCTCCCCGGCCTTAAGGACGTTATAACTTCGATAGGCTCGCTCCAGTTCCCCGCGAGCCTGCAAAGCCGGTGTGCAGGCCATCTGCAACGCCTGCTGCAGTCGACGCGAACGCGCGCAAAGCTGCCTAAAAGGGCTACGCAAGCTGAGCGGGAATCGAGCGCATTTCAGCCGGCGGCGCGGCAGTTGGTCCAGGCAAGCGCCTCTCTGGGGCGGTCGCGGCCGCGGCGTTGTTTGGTCTCGTAAGCTTGTCGGCGCGGCAACCACGCGTAATCCGCGCGTCGACCCACCGACAAACGCGCACCGTCGCCCTGCCTTGCCGGCTTCGGCGACGGGTGACAGAATCTAAGTCGGACTCCACTACGCCCGCCTGAGGAGTACGAAAGATGCAGGACTGCATTTCCCCTGAAAAAGCCGCGGCGATGATCCCGGACGGCGCCAGCATCATGTTTGGCGGCTTTTTGGGCGTCGGCTCTCCCGACCGTGTGATCGACGCGCTCGTGGCCCGCGGCGCCCGGGGCTTGACGATCATCGGCAATGATACGGCCATGCCGACCCGCGGCGTCGGCAAGCTGATAGAGGCGGGGTGCGTCGCCCATGTGAAAGCGTCACATATTGGAACCAACCCTACGACTCAGAAAAAGATGATCACGGGCGAGCTCGAGGTCGAGCTCGTTCCGCAAGGAACGCTGGCGGAGCGCATTCGCGCGGGGGGCTGCGGTCTCGGGGGGATATTGACGCCGACAGGCGTCGGGACGGTCGTCGCGGAAGGAAAGCAGGTAATCGAGATCGACGGCGCGAGCTTTCTCTTGGAGAGGCCCTTGCGAGCGGATTTTGCGCTGCTCCGGGCGCATGAAGCGGACCATTTCGGCAATCTGACCTACCGATTGACGGCAGCGAATTTCAATCCGGTGATGGCCTTTGCCGCAAATTGCGTCATCGCCGAGCCCGATGAGATCGTGCCGGTCGGCGTGATTCCGCCCGACGCGGTGCGCACGCCGGGCGTTCTCGTGCATCACCTCGTCAGGAGGGTCCAATGAGGAACGCCAAGGAGATTATCGCGCGCCGCGTCGCCCTCGAGCTGCGGGACCACTCCCTGGTCAATCTTGGGATCGGCCTCCCAACGCTGGTGGCGAGCTATGTGCCTGTGGGGATTTCAGTCGCGTTTCAAAGCGAGAATGGCATCATCGGATTCGGCGCGCCGCCGCCTGAAGGGATGGAAAGCCCGCATCTCACCGACGCCGGCGGCGGCTTCATCTCCGCCTTGCCGGGCGCTGCGAGCTTCGACAGCGTGACGAGCTTCGCGCTGATCCGCGGCGGTCATCTCGACATGACGGTTCTTGGCGGGTTGCAGGTCGACGCCAGCGGGCGTCTGGCCAATTGGGTGATTCCGGGCAAGATCGTCCCGGGCATGGGCGGCGCGATGGATCTCGTGGCCGGCGCCAAGCGCGTCGTCGTCGCCATGCAGCACACAGACAGGGGCAAACCAAAAATCATAGAGAAGCTAAACCTGCCGCCGACCTCGGCCCGGCGCGTCAGCCTCGTTGTCACCGAAATGGCGGTGATCGAACCGACTGACGAAGGCCTGAGGCTGCTCGAAAGGGCGCCCGGAGTCAGCGTCGATGAAATCGTCGCGAGCACCGGAGCCAAACTCTTGATCGACGGCGAGCCGCCTGTGATGCCAATCGTCTCAGCCGAGAATGCTGCATGAGCCTGCATGTCCTTACCCTCAACGCCGGCTCGTCAACGATCAAGTTTTCATTGTTTGCCGCCGACCGTGGTGAGATACGGCCGCTTGCCTTCGGCCTCGCCGAGATGGTTGGGGGCGAGCGGCGCATCAAAGCGTGGGACAATTCGGGCGCGACTCTGCTGAAGGAAAGCTGGTCTGCGAATGATGGCGGGGATTTTCACGAAGAGGCGCTGAAACGCATCCCTTCCTGGCAGAGGGACGCCTTCCCAGAGGCGCACATTCGCGCGGTGGGCCACCGGGTGGTCCATGGTGGCGTCCACTATGACTCGCCCGTGATCATAACCGATGGGGTAATCGATCAGCTCGAGAAGCTCGTTCCCATCGCCCCGCTGCATGAGCCGCACAACCTCGCTGGCGTCAAAGCGGCTCGCGGCGCTTGGCCCGCGGCGATTCAAGTCGCCTGCTTCGACACCGCCTTTCACCGCAACCATCCCTTCGTCAACGACGTCTTCGCGCTTCCGCGGCGATTTTACGCCGAGGGCGTGCGCCGCTATGGCTTTCATGGCCTCTCTTACGAGTATGTCACCGGGAAGCTCAGGGAGATTTCGCCTTCTCACGCGGCGGGAAAGGTGGTCGTCGCGCATCTGGGAAACGGCGCGTCGATGTGCGCGTTGATGAACGGCTGGTCGGTCGCGAGTTCGATGGGGTTCACGGCGCTCGATGGGTTGCCGATGGGCACCCGTTGCGGCCAGCTTGATCCGGGCGTCGTGCTTTATCTCATGCAGGAAAAAAAGCTCGTCGCGAAAGAGATCGCAAATATTCTCTACAACGAGTCGGGCCTGAAAGGTCTGTCCGGCCTTTCCCACGACATGCGCGAGCTCGAGGCCTCAGACCTTCCAGAAGCCAAGGAAGCGATCGACTATTTCGTCTTCCGGATTCGACGCGAGTTGGGCGGGCTGGCGGCGGTTTTGCAAGGGCTCGACGCGTTCGTCTTTTGCGGCGGCATCGGAGAGAATGCCTGGCGCGTGCGCGAGCGTGTTCTCGAAGGGATGGAGTGGCTGGGGATCGAACTCGACCGCAAGGGAAACGAGCAAAATCGCGAAGTGATCTCATCGGAGAATTCGCGGGTGCGAGTGTTTGTCATTCGGACCAACGAGGAGCAGATGATTGCTCGTCACACCGTCGAGCTGGCGGAAGCCCTAGACGAAGCCTGCGGTGACTGCTTGCCGCCTTGATTGGAGCCAGAAGGGCCATCGCGTGATTGCGACTTGAAACGAAAACCGACGCTCAAGAAGCTACTTGCGTGAGCGATAGATCGGCGGAAGCTTCGAGACAGCGCCAGCATTCCCAGCACGCCCCAGGACGCTATCTTTCGTCTTTCTGACGTCCCTGCTTTTGTTTCGCGCGGTTCACCAAGAATCATGGCGGGAGGGCCCAAGCCTGAAGGCTGGAGAGCGGAATGCCGGTCGAGAATATCGATGTCGCCATTATCGGCGCGGGCACGGCGGGCCTTTCGGCGCGATCCGAAGTCGCGAGGCGCACGGATAGCTATCGTGTGTTCGACCCGGGGCCTTTGGGAACGACCTGCGCCCGGGTGGGCTGCATGCCCTCCAAAGCCTTTGTGCAGGCCGCTTACGACTTTAATCGTCGTCGGTCTTTCGGTGAGATGGGGATTGTCGGCGCTGAAGGGCTTTCCGTCGACGGCGCCGCGGTCTTGGCCGAGACGCGCCTTCTGCGCGACAGGTTTGTCGCGGGCGTGTTGAAAGACATGGAGCCGTGGCGAGAGCGGCATTTCGTCTCCCAGGCGCCTTGTTTCACCGCCGGGGGAACCCTGCGCGCAGCGGAGCGGGAATACCGCGTCGGCGCGACGATCGTCGCCACCGGATCGCGCCCGTTCGTCCCTTCCGATTGGCGCGCGGCGTGCGGCGAAAAAATTCTCACGACGGATGACTTCTTCGATTTGGAAGATCTGCCTCGCAGCATTGCCGTCGTCGGTCTTGGACCAATCGGGCTCGAACTCGGTCAAGCGCTTGCTCGGCTTGGCGTCGAGGTCGTCGGTTTCGACCTCTCGCGCAATCTTGGCGGCGTGTCCGACCCCGATGTTCTCGAAGAGGTCATGGGGACGATGCGTTGTGAATTCCGCATCATCTTCGACGCCGCCACGCCCGCTCGCGCGCCCGGGGGCGGGGTTTCGATGAAATGGAAGGATGGCGAGACGGAGGTCGATTATGTGCTGGTCGCCATGGGGCGAAGACACAATCTTGGCGGTTTGGCTCTGGAACGACTCGGCATATCGCTTGGCGAGCACGGTCGGCCGGAGCTCGACGAAACGCGACTGAAAGTACTGGGACACAAAATCTACCTGGCGGGGGACGTGAGCGGCCTGCGCCCCCTCCTTCACGAAGCGGCCGACGAAGGACGGATCGCAGGCTACAACGCCGTGCACGGGGAAGATGCGCAGTTCCGAAGGCGAGCGCGGATGAGCGTCACCTTCACTGACCCGCAAATTGCGGAGATCGGCGAAAGCTGGGTCGATCTCGAGCGCCGCAAAGCCGAAATCGCGGTCGGCGCGGCGTCATTCGGGCGCCAGGGGCGCGCCATGCTCGCCCGAACCAATTCGGGCGTTCTTCGTATTTACGCCGAAAAATCGACAGCGCGATTGCTGGGCGTTGCGATGTTCGCGCCGGCCGCCGAGCATATGGCGCATCTTTTCGCTTATGCGCTGGAACAGCGCGCAACCATCATGGACCTTCTCAGGACGCCATTCTACCACCCGACTTATGAGGAAGCTCTCCGCAGCGCTTTGCGCGGGGCGCTCGCCGAAAGCGCGCTCGCGCCGCAGCCGCTCGAAGAGATTCGCTGCGAAGATACGCCGGTGGACGCCGGCCTCGCCTGAAATTGATCCAGTCATGCGATGCGCAGGAGAGCGTCTCGGCTCCCGCGCCGATTATCGCCACTGCTTACCTGAGAGGATGATATAAGGGCGCTTGGGCGTATCATTTCGCCCGCGACCATTGATTCGCTGTAGCCCGGATCTCAATGAGCCGACCGCCCAAAATCCTCGTCTTCGACTCCGGCCTCGGCGGCCTCACAGTCTATTCGGAGATCATCAAGCTCTGGCCCGGTGCGGATTACGTTTATTGCGCCGACGACGCGGGCTTTCCCTACGGCGGCTGGAAGGAGCCAGACCTTGTCGCCCGCGTGACAAGCGTCATGGCGCAGCTCGTCGGCGAAAATGCGCCGGATATGGTTGTCGTCGCCTGCAATACGGCCTCGACGATCGTCTTGCCGGCGCTGCGCGACCGGTGGCCGCAGACGCCTTTCGTTGGCACGGTGCCGGCCATCAAGCCGGCGGCGGAGCGCTCGCGTTCGCATCTCATTTCGGTGCTCGGCACGCCCGGAACGGTGGCGCGCGACTATACGCAAAACCTCATTTTGCAATTTGCCGCCCATTGCCGCGTCACGCTTGTGGGCTCGAGCCTGTTGGCCCAGCTCGCAGAGGCGCGGATGCAGGGCCGCAGCGTGTGCGACGAGGACATCGCCGCCGAGATGTCGCCCTGCTTCAAAGAGGAAGACGGCGCGCGCACCGACGCGGTCGTGCTCGCCTGCACCCATTATCCACTTCTCATAGAAGACTTCCGCCGCCTCGCGCCCTGGCCGGTCGATTGGATCGATCCCGCGCCCGCCATAGCCCGGCGCGTCGATCAATTGCTGCGCGAGAAGGGCTTCGAGGAGAGCTTTGCTGCAACGGGGCAAGCGAGGGCTGTCTTCACCAGCGGCGCCAGGCCGGACCCGCAACTGCGCGCCGCGCTCGCGCATTATGGGCTTGTTGCCGGCTGACGGCGCCGCGCAGAAAACGGCTCAGGGTTGCTGCTTGTCCGTCAGCGTTTCGAGGAAGGCGACGATCGCGTCGATCTCCTTTTCCGAAAGCCGCGGCTTTTGCCCTTCTTTGCGATCGTAAGGCGCTTCTTCGACGTTCACATTCTTGCGGTAGTTCGCGGGCAGATCATCAAACTTAACAGCCTTGCCTTTGTCGTCCCTCGGGTACCAGCGCGCGGGATCGGTGTCGCGCGTGGCGTAGAAGGCGACGACGTCGCGCAGCTTTGTGAAAACCCCATTATGCAAGTAGGGTTCAGTCACTGCGATATTGCGCAGGGTCGGCACCTTGAAGGCCCCGCAGAGGCTGTCGATGTCGAAGCCCGAGGGGGCGAATTTGTCGAGGCCCGGCCGTTTGCACAGGCCGAGATCTGGCGCGCTGGCGGTGGCGGCGATCGCAGGGTTTTTCGGGGCGCCGAGAGCGTCGTAGGTGAAATCCGTGAAGAGCCAGTCCTGCGGATTTCGCGAATCTTCCTTGCCGACATGGCAGGCGGCGCAATTACCCTTCTTGGGGTCTTTGAAGAGCTCGAAGCCCTTCTTTTCGATCGCCGTGAGTTCGGCCTTGCCGCGCAAATAATCGTCGAACTTGGACGCAAATGGATGGAAGCGCGCGCTCGACTCGAAAGCCACGACAGCCTGCGCCAGCTTTTCGAAAGCGGCGTCGGGATCGTTGAAGATTTTTTCCCCTAAGACTTCTTTGGCGAGCGCGGCGTAAGCGCCGTCGCGGATCGTCTCGACGGCGAAGCGCTTGGAGGGGGCGTTCATCTCGAGCGGGTCGAGCAGCGGTCCTTCCACTTGCGCAAGGAGATCGCCGGCGCGCCCGTCGAGAAATTGCCCGCCGACGGGCTTTTTCTCGGCCTTGCCGGTCTTTTCGTCCTTGTCGTCAATGAAGCCGAAAGGCGGAGCGAAAGAGGCGTACATGACCGTCGGCGTATTTCGTTTGCCGAGCGAATGGGCGAGCGAGCCGCGCGCCACGGCTGGAACAGGCGAGCCGTTGGCGCCCTGAAAGGCCGTCGCCGCGTCGTGGCAGGACGCGCAGGAGACGCCGGCCGGGCGCGAGAGAGACTTGTCCTCGAAAATGCGCTTTCCGAGGCGCTCTAAGGGCGTAAGTCCCCCCTCGTCGGCTTCGAGGGCGACGGCGCCGACAGGCGGCAGCCAAGACAGCGCGGCAATCGCGAGGACAAGGACGCTGCGCGTCGAGAGATGAGGAAGCATCGCCGCTCGTAGCTGGATGGTGTGGGGCGATAGTAGGAAGAGCGGCTCGGGGGCGTCAATTTAGGTAGCTTACATTCCTTCCAGGCTAGGCTGCGGTCTGTCGTCGCAAGCGTCAGGCAACACACGAGCAAGGCGGCCGGCTGCCCGGTCGCCTTGCTTGCCCTTAGAGCGCGTTCCGCGAAAGTTGATAGACTTTTGCGAATATGAATGCGCTCACAAATACTGATTGCGCGATTTCCAATCGCTCGCATGTCTCCATGCGAGCGGAAAGCGCGCTAGTGCATCGTCTTCAGCCAGTTGTCGATGTTGCGCTTCGCCTCGTCCTTGCCGATCCCGTATTTCTCCTGGATCTTGCCTTCGAACTGCTCGCGGTTGCCTTCCATCTGATTGATGTCGTCGTCCGTGAGCTGGCCCCACTTCTCCTGGATTTTGCCTTTGAATTGCTTCCAGTTTCCTTCGATCTGATTCCAGTCCATGTGGACCTCCTCATCGATGGCGGGCTGGGAGAAGCCCGCCCGGTGCCCCCCAAACGCGGCGTTCCAGGGCGCTGTTCCGGCTGCAGCGGAGCTTAAGCGGCGAATAACCGCCACAATTTACGGTTTCGATTCGGACAGAAAATTCACTCAACCGGGCCGGTCGTCGAACCGGCCTTTGTGGGAGCGCCATCACGATATCGGCGCTCGACGTCAGCTAAGTGAGTAGTAATGAACCAACAGGCCGACGATAAGGAACTCAAGGCGGCCTTCGCCGAGTTCAAGGAACTCTTGAAGCGCGAGACCGGACCGGTCGGCGTTTCGGAGGCGCCCCCGGTCCGCCTTGGGGCCGAAGCGACGGATGCGCCGCATATCGGGGCGGCGTCGCACGCCCCTGGGCTCCACCAACTCGAGGCCGAAATTTTCTCGGCGCAGCCGACCGCCCCTTCATTCAGCGCGGCCGATGACCGGTCGGCGCGCCCGACCGCAGAGGACCTCCCCCCCGAAGGCGAGACGAACCCGGGGCGCCGCAAGCTCGTTTATCTCTCGATCGGGGTCGTCGTTCTCGGCCTCGCTGGCATCGGGTGGACGCTTTCGGGTTGGCGCGCGGCGGAAGAGCCCCCGGTCGCCGATATCGCTTTGCCGGCGGAATCGGAGCCCGTTGCCGATCAGGCTGCGCTCGAACCGCCTGCCGCCGATCCGGCTAGAGACGCCGGCGCACCCACGGAGACCCCCACGACCGAGCAGGCGGGAGTGGCGCCGCAAGCCGCCGAGGCGCCGGCTTCCGAGCCGCCTCCAGCGGCGGCCCCCACGTCCCAGGCCACGGCTTCACCTCCGGCGGCCCCTGATCCGTCGCCGGCCGCCGCTCCCGAAGGGCTGGAGCCGGCCTCCCCGCCGCCGGCTGCTTCCGCCGCCCTCGCGCCGGCAGCCGCCGCGGCGGGAGCGGCGGTTGCGCCAGCCGGGTCGACCGGCGCGGGCTTCTCCAGAGTGGCGCCGCCGACTGCGGCTGGGAGAAACGCAGCTTTGCAGCCCGCGAATCGCTTTGAACCCCAGCAGCCTGCCGCGCCGGCGGCGGCCCAGGCGCCGGTTGAGCCCAAGCCCGCAACCCCTCCGAAGGTCGCGAAGCCTAAGCCCAAGCCGCCGCAGGCCACGGCAAAGCACACGAAGCCGCGCAACGCTGCGCCGGTGGAGAGCGCGCCTGTCGCCTCAGCTCAGCCGCCCGCGGCGCCTGAGCCTGCGCCGCCGCCACCCCCGCCGCAAAACGAGGGCGGCGCATTCGGCCTCGTCAAGCGCACGATCAACTCGGTGGGCTCGACCATCGGCAGCATTGGGCGCAGCGTAATCCCCTAGCGCGCTTTCCGCTTGCACTTTTGCGGAATGCGCTCTGGTGAGGGGACGGATTGCCAAATCCCTCGCCCCGTCGCAAGGTGTTGCGACGGGGCGATTTTCTTCTCACGCTCCGGCAAGCGGGCGGGAGACCGGAAGGAATGGCCAAGCCGACTCAGGCTGACGCAGAAGCGGCCGTGCGTGTTCTCATCGAATGGGCGGGAGACGATCCCGACCGCGAGGGGCTGATTGAAACGCCGGCGCGCGTCGCCCGCTCGTATAGGGAGCTCTTTTCCGGCTACGAAATCGACCCACGCGACTATCTGCAGCGCACTTTCGAGGAAGTGGGCGGCTATGACGAGCTCGTCGTGCTGAAAAACATTCGCGTCGTCAGCTTCTGCGAGCACCACATGCTGCCCGTCTTGGGCCGCGCCCATGTGGGCTATCTGCCGACCAACCGCGTTGTCGGCATTTCGAAGCTCGCGCGGGTCGTTCACGGCTTCGCGCGACGCCTGCAGATTCAGGAAAAGCTCACGGCCGAGATCGCCGAAGCCATCCAGGACATTCTCAAGCCTGCGGGCGTCGGCGTCGTGATCGAAGCCGAGCACAACTGCATGACTCTGCGCGGCGTCAACACGCCCGGCTCGCAGCTCATTACCAGCAAGCTGCTTGGCGTGATACGCGACGATCCGCGGACGCGCGACGAGTTTCTCGGAATGACGCGAGAGACCTAAAGCGGTCCCACAGACTGCCGATAAAGTGGCGTTGACGCCCCTCGCGCTTCAAGACGCCTGCTCGCAGGCTCCTCAGCATCAGGGGCTTCTGCATCCGCGCCCTCCCTGTTCGATCTACTCCCTCTCTCGCGCGAGCGAGGGAGGGGGAGGGCGCTATGGTCGCGCCGCTCGACTGCCATGCGGCGCCTGCCTCTGCCCAGGAACAACTCCCGGCGGCTCGCGTTGACTCGCCACTTGCTCGAACCGTCGGAGGCGGTAATGGCCGAGGAACGTAGTGTGCAGCAACGGCAACATAATGGGCACGGTGAAATGACCAGCACGATGGCCGAACAGGCGTCGGCTGCAGGCGAGCAGATAGGCCGGACCGTTCAAAACAGGGCCAATGAGGCGATCTCGAAGATGACCGAGCGCGGCAACCAGGCGGCGCAGCGCACCAGCGAGGTTCTCGGCAATTTCCAGTCGGCGATCGAGACTTCGGCGCGCTCGCAGCCCACGACCACTGTGATGCTCGCGGCTTTCGCCGGTTTTGTCCTTGGCGCATTCTGGAGGATGGGCAGGTAATTCTTTCCTCGCGTGGGGTCGTCAATGTTCGAGCCGATTTTGAAGAGGGTAGAGAACGCGGTCGGCGCCAAGATCATGCGCTTTTCCGGAATCGCGATGGTGGCCCTTCCACTCGCCATCGCGGCGGGCTTCGTAATGGCGGCCGGCGTCTATTGGGCGAATGAAGAGCTCGGGCCACTCTTTGGAAATCTCGCGGTTGCGGGGGTCTTCCTCGTCATTTCCCTTGCGGCGTTCGCCTACGCTCGAAAGCGCGAGGAGGAGAGGGAGGCGCGCGCGCGGGAAGAGCGAGAGGCGATGGCCCAAGCCCTGCCGATTGTCGCGGTCCTACGCGCCTTGCAATCGTCGAATGTCTCAGGAGCCTTGGTGGATATGGCGAAGAGGGCGGCGCCCAGGGCCGCCGCCTCCGTGCTACGCTCGGCCCCGCGAAACCTGCCGCTGCTCGTCGGCGCAGGCGTCGGGCTGATGGTGGCGTCGCGACTTGTCGAAGCTTGGACCAATGGACGGCGGCACTGAGCACTGGACCGCGAAGCCTCCCCGCTTGCTAAAAGCGGGGAGGCCCGCGGCCCAACGTCTCAGATGAGCAACCACGCCGCCAGCACGGTCAGCGCCGTAAGTCCGATAAGAATCCGGGCGTCTGACGCACGTCGTATGTCGCTCATCGTGGCCAGCGCCTCGTCCGAGAGATCGACGCCCTCTTCCACCATCTGGGAGACGCGCTCGATCGCCCTTTCGGCTTCGGCCAGCGTCTTCGGCAGATGGGTCGCGAGGCGCGCGAGCTCCGCAACGGCCTTGCCCGCGTCTTCGAGCTTGGCCTTCGGCCCAAGGTTTTCCTCGATCCAAGAGCGCACGACAGGGTCGCAAGTCTTCCAAATATCGAGCTTCGGATCGAGCGAGCGGGCGACCCCTTCCGCTACGACCATCGTCTTTTGCAGGAGCACGAGCTCGGTGCGCGTCCGCATGTCGAAGAGCGCAGTGACTTCGAAGAGCAGCGTCAGGAGTCGCGCCATCGAGATATCGGAGGCGTTGACTGTATGCAGCGGCTCGCCAATGGCGCGAAGGGCTTGGGAAAACTCCTCGATCGAGTGCTTTGCCGGCACATAGCCTGCTTCGAAGTGCACCTCGGCGACGCGTCTGTAATCGCGAGTGATGAAGCCGTATAGGATTTCCGCGAGAAAACGTCGCTCCTTCTCGCCGAGGCGCCCCATGATGCCGAAGTCGATCGCGACGAGGCGGCCATGCTTGTCGACGAAGAGATTGCCCTGATGCATGTCGGCGTGGAAGAAGCCGTCGCGCATGGCGTGGCGCAGAAAAGACTGCAGCACGTGGGCGGCGAGCGCCTTGAGGTCATGGCCCTCGGCGGCGACGCGCTCGAGGTCAGAGAGCGGCGCGCCGTCGATCCATTCGAGCGTCAGAACCTCGCGCGCCGTGCGGTCCCAATCCACATGCGGCACCTTGATGTCGGGGTCTTTTGCGACATTCTCCGCGAATTCGGAAGCGGCGGCGGCTTCCAGCCGAAAATCGGTTTCGAGCTTCACCGTGCGGGCGAGCGTATCGACGACCTCGATCATGCGCAGGCGGCGGCCTTCCGAGGACCAGCGCTCGGCGACCCGCGCGACCATATACATGTCGCGCAGATCGCGTGCGAACTGGCCCTCGACCCCGGGGCGCAGCACCTTCACGGCGACCTTGCGCTCCTTCCCCTCGTAGAGCGCGGTCGCCACATGCACCTGCGCCACGGAAGCGGCGGCGACAGGCTCGCCGAAGAAGGTGAAGACCTCGTCGATCTTTTTGTCGAGCGCCCTTTCGACGATCTCGATCGCCTTATCGCGGCCGAAGGGGGCCATGCGGTCCTGCAGCGCCGTGAGCGCGTCCGCGATCTCGCCGCCGACAACATCCGGACGGGTTGCGAGAAATTGCCCGAGCTTTACGTAAGACGGGCCGATTTGGGAAAGGGCGCGGACCAGCGCCTCGCCGGCGTTCTCACCCTTGCCCTTGGCGTAGAGATTGGCGAACCGCACCAGAGGCGCGGCGGCGGGCGGCAGAAGGTTGGGGTCGAGCGAAGTGAAGACGCCTTCGCGCGCCAGAATGTAACCGGCGCGCGCCAGTCTGAGGAAGTTGCCGGTTTGAAGGAGCATCCGCCGCGGCTCTAGTATTTCCAGCCCGAATGGATCGCAACCACGCCGCCGGTCAGGCGCTCGTAGCCCGTGCGCCGGAAGCCCGCCTTGCGGATCATGCGCTCGAATTCATCGGCGGCCGGGAACTGCCGAATCGACTCCACGAGATAGCGGTAGGGTTCGCCATCGCCGGCGACGAGCTTGCCCACGACCGGTATGACGTTGAACGAATAGGCCTCGTAGATCTTGTCGAGGCCCGGGACGTTCACCTGCGAGAATTCGAGGCACAGAAAGCGCCCGCCGGGCTTCAGCACGCGGTAAGCCTCTCCAAGCGCGACGTCTATGCGCGGCACGTTGCGGATGCCGAAGGCGATCGTGTAGGCGTCGAAAGAATTGTCGGGGAAGGGCAGGGACTCGGCGTTCGCCTGCACGAATTCGAGCTTGCTGTCGATCCCCTTCTCGCGGGCGCGGTCGCGCCCGACCTCCAGCATGTCGCCATTGATGTCGAGCACCGTGATCTCGGCGTCGGCGCCGCATTGCCGGGCGATGCGGAAGGCGATGTCGCCGGTGCCGCCAGCGACGTCCAAATGCTTGAAGCCCTTACGGTTACGGGCGTCGACCTTGCCGGCGAACGTATCCTTCCAGAGCCGGTGGAGTCCCCCAGACATCAGATCGTTCATCACATCGTAGCGGCGGGCGACCTTATGAAAGACGTCGTCAACGAGGCCCTGCTTTTCTGATAAAGGCACCTCGGAATAGCCGAAATGGGTTGAACCCTCTCGGTCGGAATGGGAATCGGACATTTAACGCTCGCCTGACGTTTGAAGACGAGCGTGGGTATAGCCGCTTGCGGGCGGGATGGCTATGGGCGCACCCGCTCGGCGCCGAATGCCTCCGGGGGCCGAGGGCTCATTCGGCCCGGAAAGCAACCCATTTCATTTACCAGCTTCGTTTATGGTGAATTCGGGGTCGGGACCTTGGTGATCTAGGCGCCCGCGCCGCCCATGCTCGGTAATGCGTCCCATGTTCACCCGGCGTATTTTTTCTTTCTCGCTTCTCACCCTCGGCGTCTCCTGCCTTCCTGGCTGCAACGCCTTGAGATCCCTTCCTGGAGACGGCGGCTTCGGCGCCTCCGGGCGCGGTCTGACCCGCACGCTGGCGCGGCCCGATTACGCGGCGATCTACGCGCCCTATCCGGGCGAGCGCTTTGCGATCCCCGCCGTCGATTACCGGCGGATCGACCCCAGGTTTCTGCGCCAGACCGTCGCCTATCCATGGGAGGAGCCCGTCGGCTCGGTCGTCGTCGATCCCGCCGCCTACCACCTTTATTTCGTGGAGGCCCCCGGTCGGGCGACGCGCTATGGGGTCGGCGTCGGCCGCGAGGGCTTCGGCTGGTCCGGCCCGGCGCGGATCAACATGAAGCGGGATTGGCCCGACTGGGTGCCGCCGGGCGAGATGATCGCCCGCGATCCTGAAATCCGCGCCCGCCTCGAGCCCACGCCGCGCGGCCTTGGCGTGAAGGGCGGGCCTTTGAGCCCTTTGGGGGCGCGCGCCATGTATCTTTTCGGCGAAGGGCGCGATCTCGGCTATCGCATCCACGGCACCCTCGAGCCGCTGACGGTCGGCTCCAATGTCTCGTCGGGCTGCATCCGCATGATCAACCAGGACATCGTGCACGTATACACGCGCGCGGCTCTCGGAACGCCGGTGACCGTTCTGCCGACATAGTCACGGGGGCTGGCGGGCCTTATCGGCAATTTGCTATTGCTGTTTTAGTGGGGCGCGGGGCGATGGACCGCGAACGCCCCGCAGGCTCGCGGCCGGCGAACGTAAACCGAATGCCAGAATTGCCCGAAGTCGAAACGGTCAGGCGCGGACTCTTGCCCGCGCTCGCCGGCGCGCGGATCGCGCGGGTCGAGCAGCGGCGCAAGGATTTGCGCTTTCCCTTTCCGCCCAATTTCGCCGCGCGGCTGGCGGGGCGGCGCATTCTCGATCTGCGGCGGCGCGCCAAATATCTTCTTGCCGATCTCGCCGACGCCGAGACGCTCGTCATGCATCTCGGCATGAGCGGTTCCTTCCGCGTCGACGGCTTTATTCAGGGCTCTTTCCATCATCCGCGCGACAAGAGCGCGGCGCATGACCATGTCGTCTTCCATATGGAGAATGGCGCGCGCGTGACCTACAACGATCCGCGCCGCTTCGGCTTCATGCTCCTCGTTCCGACGCGGGAGCTCGACGCCCACAAGCTTTTCCACGGCCTCGGCATCGAGCCTTTGAGCGAGGCGCTCGACGCCGCCTTTCTGGCGCGCGCTTTTCGCGGTCGGATAGCGCCGGCGAAAGCTTTGCTGCTTGATCAGCGCCTCATCGCGGGGCTCGGCAATATTTATGTCTGCGAGGCGCTGCACCGGGCGGGAATTTCGCCCTTGCGGGAAGGGGGCAAGCTCCTCACCGCGGCCGGCAAGCCCACGGCCGCGCTGGCGCGCCTGCCGGAAGCAATCAGAAGCGTGCTCAAAGCGGCGCTAGAGGCGGGCGGCTCGTCCTTGCGCGACCACCGCCAGGCGGATGGGTCTTTGGGGTATTTTCAGCACTCCTTCCGCGTTTATGACCGGGAAGGCGCCGCCTGCCCGACGCCGGGCTGCAAGGGGACCGTTGCGCGGACTGTGCAGTCCGGCCGCTCGACCTTCTATTGCCCGTCCTGCCAGAAGTGATGACCAAGGCAGTCGGGGATATAGTGACTTGGACGGGGCTGAGTAACTCCCCTACAGAGGGGCGGCGAGCGCCGTTTGGGTGTTTGATGGCAAAATCTTATCGACCTGTCGGGCGATGCATCTATTGCCTATCCACGACTTACTCCGAGAAGGAGCCTCTCTTCAAATTAGGAGACGAACACATTATCCCGGCCGCTCTGGGCGGAGAGATTTTGCTCCCCCATGCCAGCTGTCAGCGCTGTGAAGCTATAACAAGCGGCGTTGAAACAAAAGATGTATCAACGCTTTATTCAGTTCTGGGCGTCCACATCTACCACATACCCATGGCCGGTCCAGGATCGGGAAGAAAGGACTGGCGGAGGTCAAAGTTGGGCGACTTGGTCAAAAACTAAAAGTGCCGATTAATGACCACCCAGGCTCAATTATGATGTTTAAGTATGATGTTGCGGGGGCTCTTACGGGCATAGAATCGAAAGAACCCTTCGCCGGGCAGATTAAGCTTACAGGCGTAGTTAAAGACTTCCAACGTCGCGTTAATCGGATGGGAGGTCTAAATATAACACTCGGAGCGGAATCAGTGCAGACACATTTGGAAGGCTCCTAGCTAAAATCGCTCATTCGTATGCAGTCGCAGAAAAAGGCCTAGCCTCCTTTAGACCATTCTTGCCGCCTTGCATTATTTGAGACCCGCCCTATGACGGCGACTTAAAAAGATTTGTTGGCTCCTTGATATTCGATTAGTTACCCTGGAAAGAAAACAACGAAATAGAATTAGTAAGCAGACGTCGCCCATCCGGCCAAGAGTTGATCGTCGTAAGAATCAAACTGTTCTCTAACCTTGGTATGCCATCACACTACGTTGTTGCGGGAGAGCCTTTGTAGAGCGCCATCACCCAGATAAGATTAATCCTCGCGCCGTGTCTGAAAACAGCCATTATGAAGCGGCGCCCGCGGCGCCCTTGCCGGGGCCGTCTCGACAAGCCATAACGCCTCCATGTCCCCTTCACCGCTGGAACCGGCGCTTTCCGTTCGTGGCCTTTGCAAGACCTATGGCAAGCGTAGCGTCGTCGGGCCGCTCGATTTTTCGCTGGCGCCGGGCTCGGTGACGGCGCTCCTTGGCGGCAACGGTGCCGGCAAGACGACGACGATCGGCATGGTCATGGGGCTCATCGAGCCCACGGCCGGCTCGATCCGCGTCTTCGGCCGCGATCTCTTGCGCGAGCGCTACGAAGTTCTCGGCCGGATGAACTTCGAAAGCCCTTACGTCGATCTGCCGCACCGCCTCACCGTGCGGCAGAATTTGCGCGTCTTCGGCATGCTCTACGACGTGGCCGATGTGGATTCGAAGATTGAGGAGCTTGCAGAGGCGCTGGCGTTGCGCGAGTTCCTCGACCGCCAGACCGGCAAGCTCTCGGCCGGCCAGAAGACGCGCGTCGCGATCGCCAAGGCGTTGGTCAACGATCCGCAATTGCTGCTGCTCGACGAACCCACCGCCTCGCTCGATCCGGACACCGCCGATTGGGTGCGCGCGCGGCTCGAGGCGCATCGCGCTGCGCATAATTGCGCGATCCTGCTCGCCTCGCACAATATGGGCGAGGTCGAGCGGCTCTGCGATCGCGTGCTGATGCTGAGGCAGGGCGTCATCGTCGACGATGATTCACCCGCCAATCTTCTGGCCCGGTATGGGCGCGACAATCTTGAAGAAGTCTTCCTCGATGTCGCGCGCGGCCGCGCAGGGGCGGCGTGATGGCTGACGCTTTCTCGGCCAAGCGCGTCGGCGCCATGCTCCTGCGCTACAGCTATCTGCTGCGCGCCTCCTATACGCGCGTCCTCGACATCATCTATTGGCCACTGGTGCAGATGCTCACCTGGGGCTTTTTGCAAACCTACCTCGTGCAGGCGGGCGCGCTTAAAGCGCCGGGCGGCGCGGCGCAGGTGGCGGGCACGCTCATCGGCGCCATTCTTTTGTGGGACATTCTCCTGCGCGGCCAGCAGGGCTTTTCCTTCTCTTTCATAGAAGAGATGTGGTCGCGCAATCTGCCGAATATTCTCATGAGTCCGCTGCGGCCGGCGGAGTTTGTCGTCTCGCTCATTTTGATGAGCATCCTGCGTCTTTTTGTCGGCGTCGTGCCGGTGACACTGATGGCGCTTTTGTTTTTTGGCTTCAACCTCTGGGCGCTCGGCGTCGCCTTCGGCGCCTTCTTCGTCGTGCTGATGTTCTTCGCCTGGAGCGTTGGGCTCTTCGTTTCGGGAATTTTGCTGCGGTATGGACTGGGCGCAGAAAATCTCGTGTGGTCGCTGATGTTCTTCGTGCAGCCACTCGGGGCTGTCTATTATCCGGTCTCCACCTTGCCCGATTGGCTGCAGCCCATCTCCTGGACGCTCCCGCCGACCTACGTCTTCGAAGGTCTGCGCGCCGTGCTGATCGAGCACGTCATCCGCTGGGACTTGCTGGCCCAGGGCCTTGCGATTGATGTCGCCTTGTTCTCGGTCGCCGCCTTCGGTTTCGGTCAATTGCTGAAGAGCGCACGCCGCGCCGGCACTCTTTTGCAGACGGGCGAGTGATGCAAACGAAGCGCGCCGACGCGGCGCTCCACGAGTGGGGTTTTTTCGAGAGCCGCGCCAAGGCGCGCGAGGCAATCGAGGCCGGGCTCGTCACCGTCGATGGCCGCATCGTCACGAAGCCTTCAACGGCGATCGCCGAAGGCGCAGAGATCGTCGCTTCTGCGCCTTACCCCTGGGTCTCGCGCGGCGGCGTGAAGCTCGCCCATGCCCTCGACTCCTTCACCGTCGATCCTAAAGGTCGCTTCTGTCTCGATGTCGGCGCTTCGACCGGCGGCTTTACCGATGTGCTGCTCGCGCGCGGCGCGCGGCATGTCGTTGCAATCGACGTCGGCCATGGCCAGCTGCATGAAAAGCTGCGCGGCGACGCGCGCGTTTCCTCCATGGAGGGGCAGGACGCGCGCACATTGACGTCGGCGCAGCTCGCCGAGGCGCCCACGCTCATCGTCATGGATGCGAGCTTCATTTCGCTTGGCGCGCTGCTGCCGAACGTGCTGTCGCTCGCCGCGCCGAGCGCCGAACTCGTCGCGCTCATCAAGCCGCAATTCGAGGCTGGCCGCGCGGCGGTGAAGAAAGGCGTCGTTCGCGACGAGAGAATTCACGCCGAGGTCTGCGACAGGGCAGGGCGAGACATAGAAGCGCTCGGCTGGCGCGTTCTCGGCGTCATCCCGTCACCCATCGAAGGAGGCGACGGTAATAGCGAATTCCTCATCCATGCGGCGCGCCCATGAAAGAGCTTCATATCGAACGTCTCGGTCTTCGCGGCGAAGGGATCGCGCGCAGCGGCGACGCGCGCAGCGGCGACGCGCGCGTCTTCGTTCCCTATGCGCTCCCCGGTGAGACGGTGACGGCGGAAGTCGAGGGCGATCACGCGCGGCTC
The DNA here is from genome assembly GCA_024506175.1 of Methylocystis sp. GTDB lineage: Bacteria > Pseudomonadota > Alphaproteobacteria > Rhizobiales > Beijerinckiaceae > Methylocystis. The sequence continues at coordinate 184 of JAMBEQ010000076.1, read as the reverse complement.
GTCGAGATCATTGAGTCCTCACCCCTACGCATCGCCCCTTTTTGTCCGCACTACGCTCATTGCGGCGGCTGCGCGGTGCAGGCCTTGGCGCCCGAGGCCTATGCCGAATGGAAACGCGGCCTCGTCGTCACGGCGCTTCACAACGCCGGTCTCTCACTGGAGGTCGCGCCGCTCGTCGACGCCC
>JAMBEQ010000075.1 GCA_024506175.1 Methylocystis sp. | reverse complement strand
TCGGCTCGACGGGCCTCTGGACCCGCATGAATGCGTTGAACAGCCCCTGGGCGCTCGACGACATGATCGACATCGTCGGCGCGGTCGGAAACAAGCTCGACGTCGTCATGCTGCCGAAGGTCGAAGGCCCCTGGGACATCGCCTATCTCGATCAGCTCCTCGCCCAGCTCGAGGCCAGAAACGGCGTCAGGAAGCCCATTCTCATCCACGCCATTCTGGAGACGGCCGAGGGCGTCAAGAACGTCGACGCCATCGCGGCGGCGAGCCCCCGCATGCACGGCATCAGCCTCGGCCCGGCCGATCTCGCGGCCTCGCGCGCCATGAAGACCACCCGCGTCGGCGGCGGTCATCCGGAGTACAAGGTCATCGCCGACGCCGATCCGGGCGCCGGGCTGCGCGCGACCTTCCAGCAGGACCTCTGGCACTACACCATCGCCAAGATGGTCGACGCCTGCGCCTCGGCCGGGATCAAGGCCTTCTACGGCCCCTTCGGCGACTTCTCCGACGGGCCGGCCTGTGAGGCGCAGTTCCGCAACGCCTTCCTGCTCGGCTGCGCCGGCGCCTGGTCGCTCCACCCGAGCCAGATCGAGATCGCCAAGCGCGTCTTTTCGCCCGATCCCAAAGAGGTCGCCTTCGCCAAGCGCGTGCTGGAGGCCATGCCCGACGGCACCGGCGCGGTGATGATCGACGGCCGCATGCAGGACGACGCCACCTGGAAGCAGTGCAAGGTCGTGGTCGATCTCGCCAAGCAAGTGGCCGCCAAGGACGCCGACTTCGCGAAGATCTACGGCCTCTGAGCGGGCGCTTGGATTTCCCGGTCAGGCCTTCGGCCTGCCGGGAATGACCTCGGCGCGCGGTTAAAAAAACGGCCGCCCGAAGGCGGCTCCGTTTGTTTGCAAACCTCCGAGGCGGCCTCGTCCTTCGAGATGCGAGCTTCGCTCGCCCCTCAGGATGAGGCCTAAGTGTTTGTCGGAGGCGCGGAAAAGCTCCTCATGCTGAGGAGCCTGCGCAGCAGGCGTCTCGAAGCACGAGGGGCTCAGCAGTCTGGGCCGCCGGAAGGCGGCCGTCCGGATCTCGCTCGCTCGTTGGCTTACGCGGGCGCCTTTTCCTCTTCGGCGGCAACCACCTGCAGGAAGGTCTCGGCGGCCTCGCGGCGCTCGAAGACGTGAGGCTGCAGGCCACGCTTGGCCATGGCTTCCTTCATCTTCATGCGGGCGAAGGCGCTCGTCGCATAGCGGGTGGTCGTCAGATAATAATGCTGGCTCAGATATTCGATCATCTCGGCGTAATCGTCGTAGAGCGCCTCGGCGATCCGCGCGCCGTCGTGGTTGACGACGGAATTCACGCGCTTGCCGACCCTCTGACACGCCGCGACAAGCGCCTGGCGCATTTCGTCGACGTCCTTCTTGGTGCGCGCATTCCAGCCCTCGAGATTGAGGAAGAGAATATTTCGCGCCGCATCGTAGCTGATGCGCTGATCCAGATTGAGGTTCAGCAGGTCGTTGATGAGCCCCATCGGCTCGTCGATGAAGATGCGACGGTCCATCAACTGCGGCTCGTTGATGATCGGCTTGAAGTCCATGAAGGGTAGAATGTGCTTGTCGATGTCGATGCCGGGCGCGACCTCGACCAGCTCCAGGCCGTTCTCCTTCAACTGGAAGACGCAGCGCTCGGTGACGTAGTAGACCGGCTGCTTGCGCTTTTGCGCGAACTTGCCGGAGAAGGTCGTCTGCTCGACCGAGTTGAGGAATTTCTTGTTGCGCCCTTCCTGAAGGATATTGACCTTGCCGTCGGCGATCTCGACGCGCAGGCCGCCATTTGTGAACGTGCCGGCGAACACGACGAGACGGGCGTTCTGGCTGATGTTGATGAAGCCGCCGCAGCCGTTGAGGCGTCCGCCGAATTTCGAGGTGTTGACGTTGCCCTGCAGGTCGCATTCGGCCATGCCGAGGCAGGTCATATCGAGACCGCCGCCGTCGTAGAAGTCGAACTGCTGGTTCTGCTGGATGATGCTATCGGCGTTGGTCGCCGCGCCGAAGCTCGATCCCGAGGCAAGCACGCCGCCGATGGCCCCGGCTTCCGTGGTCAGCGTGATATAGGGCGTGAGCTTTTCCTCGTTGGCGACGGCGGCGATGCCCTCCGGCGCGCCGACGCCGAGGTTGACGACGCCGTTCGGCGGCAGCTCGAAAGAGGCGCGGCGCGCAATGACCTTGCGCTCGTCGAGCGGCATTTTGGAGAGCTTTTCGACCGGCACGCGCACTTCGCCGGCGAGCGCCGCATTGTACATGACGCCGTAATTCATACGGTGCATTTCCGGCTGATCGGCGACGACGACCGCCGAAACCAGAATGCCCGGCACATGCACGTCCTTGGGCTTGATTGAGCCCTGCTCGACGATGCGCTCGACCTGCGCGATGACAAGGCCGCCATTATTGTGGGCGGCCATGGCCTGGGCGAGATTGTCGAGGACGAGCGCCTCCTTCTCCATGCTGATATTGCCGGAAGGATCAGCCGAGGTGCCGCGGATGAAGGCGACGTCGATCTTGGTGGAGATATAGAAGAGCCATTCCTCGCCCTGGATGTTGTGGTACTTGACGATGTCTTCCGTCGTGACCTCGTTCACCTTGCCGCCGCCGAAGCGCGGATCGACGTAAGTATAAAGACCGACCTTTGAGAACAGGCCCGGTTGGCCAGCGGCGCAGGCGCGGTAGAGCTGCGAGATGACGCCCTGGGGCAGGTTGTAGCCCAGGATCTTGTTCTCCTGGGCGGCCTGGGCGACCTTCGGCATGCGGCCGAAATTGGCGGCGATGACGCGCTTGAGCAGGCCCTCGTGATGGAAGCGGCCGGTGCCGAGGCCCTTGGAGTCGCCGGCGCCGGCAGTCATGATCAAGGTCAGGTCGCGCGGGTGCTGGGACTCGACGAAACGCTTCTCCAGCGCGGCGTGGAGCGCCTCGGGAATGCAGCTTTGAACGAAGCCCGTGGTGGTCACGACATCATTGTCGCGGATGAGCGCAATCGCCTCGTCGGCGCTGATGACCTTGTTATTCGCCATTTCCTGTGGGTTCCCCTCGACTCCGCTCTTGTAAGCGGCGCCGGCTGCGGCCGCCTCGGCGGACTTTTTGCTGAAATGATGGGCGCAAGCGTAGAGACCGCGCCTTGGAAGCGCAATAGCGACGATGCCGCATGATTTCTAGGGCTCTTTTCGGATAGGCGGAGAGAAGAAATCTATGAATGGCGCGCGGGAATTTGGCGCATCTCCCCGCGCAAGCCCACGCCGTTCATCCGTTGCCGGAGGGTAGCCTAGTCGCCCCGATAAACGCAGCCTTCGAAACAGCTGTCGCGAAAAATTCCGATCTCGCAGAGGCCGGGGAGCGCGGGCGCGAGGTCGCGCCAGATATAAAGGCAGAGGTTTTCGAGCGTCGGCTTGCCGAGGTCCTTGAGGTCATTGAGAAAGGAATGGTCGAGCTTCTCGCGCAGCTAGGCGAGGCGCCGGCCGAGCTTGCCGAGGTCCATGACCCATTGCTCCTCGGGCTGGCGCTCGCCCCGCAGGGTCACGCGGACGCGGAAGGAGTGCCCGTGGAGGTTGCGGTATTTGCCGCCGTCCTTCGCCTCGGGATCATAGAGGGCGTGCGCCGCCTCGAAATAGAATTCGCGGTAAACCTCGAAACTCGCCACCGTCACTTCACCCCGATCATCTTGTGCGTCTGCACCGACAGCCGCCAACGCGGATGGGCGAGGCAGTAGTCGACCGCGGCCCTCGTATTGCGCAGAATCTCCGGCCCGTCCATGGGCTGCAGCAGGAAATGGTCGAAGTCCAGCCCCTCATATAACGCCGGATCGGCGCCCTCCTGAGGATAGACGAGCTTCAGTTCGTCGCCGCTGGTCTGCGCCAGCGTCGCGCCTGCCTTTGGAGAGACGCAAATCCAGTCGAGCCCGGGGGTTGCGGGAAGCGTCCCATTTGTCTCCACAGCGATCTCGAAGCCTTCGGCGTGCAGCGCCTCGACGAGGGGCGCGTCGATTTGAAGCATGGGCTCCCCGCCCGTAAGGACCGCGAAACGCTCCTCTCGGCCTTCCCCCCAGAGCGCTGTCAGGTGGGCGGCCAGCGCCTGGGCGTCCGCGAATTTACCGCCGCCCTCGCCGCTCGTTCCGGTAAAATCGGTGTCGCAGAATGGGCATGAGGCGCTAGGACGATCCTCCTCTCGCCCGCTCCAAAGATTGCAGCCCGCGAACCGGCAGAAGACGGCTGCGCGGCCAGCGTGCCGCCCCTCGCCCTGCAGGGTCTTGAAGGCTTCCTTGACTGCGTAGGCCATTCGGAGGGGGCTTCTCAAGTCTTAGAGCCGAGGTTCAGGCTCGAGCGCGGATGCGGAGCGGCGGCTTGCGCTTCGCGTCAGCCTTTCCTCGGCAACTCCTCGTCCTTTTCTTTCTGTTCGGGCGGCCGCGGCTGCGGATCGAGGCTGCGGATATAGGTCGTTATATCGTCTATTTCCCTGCGAGTCAGATGCATGTCGGGCATGGGCGGGTGCGGAGCGACGAGGAAATTGCTGATCTGCTTATCATCCGCGCGCCGCCGGGCGATCTCGAAAAACGAGGGCGCGTCGGCGACGGCCGAGGTTTGGTCCTGCGAAACCACATGGCAGCTGGCGCACCAGCGCTTGGCGATGACCGCGCCCTTTTGCGCATCCCCGCCAAAGGCCGGGGCGGCGAAGAGCGCCGCAGCCACAGCGCAACTCAGATGGGCGGCCGCGCGTGAGTAGAAAGCCATGCGTCCATTTCCTTCTTGCGCGAGCGGAGCTGTGATTCGGCTCCATCCAGTTTGCGATGTTAATCACAACTCCCGGCGCTCGAGAAACGACGGACCCCGTTAACTGCTGCGCAATATTTGCGGAGTCATGCGGCGCCGCCTCCGCTTTTGCTTCCCCGGCAAGAGTGCTGTTTTTGCAACAGTCATTGTGCCCTCATTGCAACACTTGCCAACATTAGCCCGTATAGTCCCGGACGCGGCTCAGAAGCCCCTTTTCAGCCATAAAAGCTGAGATAAGGTCCACCTGTCACTTGCTCATCCAAGACGCGGGAAGACAGCTCCGGCGGCGTTTCGCCCCGTGGGATCGGTCCCCTGTTTTTCGCGTCACGCGAGGATGCCGGCCGGTGCGCACTGTGTCGCGTTCAGGCGCCGGTTACCGGCGCCGCGGGTCGAGGAAGTCGGATCGTTATGGTCGGATTTGCGCAAAAGAACAACTCTTTCGCTGCACTGCAAAAGGTCAGGCGCGCGGCGCTTCCGGCCGGCTTGTTCGCCGCAAGCTTCACAATGCTGGTGACTGCCTTCGTCGCTCCCGCCCCGGCGCTGGACGCCCCGGCCGCGCGCGCACCCGCAACGACGCCCCTCCCGATTTTCAAAAATCCGCGCGCTGCTCTGCGCGCCGGGCTCGAAAGCTATCACGCCGGCGACGCCGCCACTTCCGTCACGGCGCTGCGCTATGCCGCCGAGGGCGGCGAGCCGCTGGCGCAATGGAAGCTTGGGCGCATGTACGCCGAAGGCGACGGCGTCACCCGCGACGACGCGAAGGCATACGATTATTTTTCGAAGATCGTCGAGCATTTCGCAGAGGAAGAGCCTGATCCGCGCGAGCGCTCGATGGCGGCGAACGCCTTTGTCGCCGTCGGCCTCTATCTGCGCGACGGCTTATCCTCGGCGAAGATCGAACCTGATCTCGAGCGAGCATTCGAGCTTTTCCGTTACGCTGCGACCTATTTCCGCAACGCCGACGCGCAGTATTACCTGGCGCGGATGTATCTCGACGGCGTCGGGGTCAAGAAGGACATGCGCCGCGGCGTCAACTGGCTGGAGCTTTCGGCGCGCAAAGGCCATCCCCAGGCGCAGGCTGTCCTTGGGCGAATGATGTTCAGCGGCGAAGCGGGCGGCGGCGCGCAGAAGGCGCGCGGGCTGATGTATTTGACGCTGGCGCGCGACGCGGCCGCCGGCGGCGCCAGCGAGCAATGGGTTGCCGAGTCCTATGCGAAAGCGCTGGCGACGGCCAGCGAGGCCGAGCGCAAAGCCGCCGTCAGCCTGCTCGAGGACTACCTAAGGGAGCGGAACTAACCGTTCAGCCCCTGGGCTCCGCCGCGCCCTTGAACTTCAACGGAACGAGCAGCCGCCGCGCGCCGTCCGGGCCCGGCGGCGGAAAGCGCCCAGCGCGGATGTTCACCTGTATCGAAGGCAGCAAAAGAAGAGGCGCGGCGAGCGCCTTGTCGCGCTTCTGGCGTTCCGCGACGAATTCTTCCTCGCTTACCCCATCCCGGATTTGGACGTTCTTGGCGCGCTCCTCTGCCACTGTCGTTTCCCAGCGATAGAAATCGCGGCCCGGCGCCTTGTAGTCGTGGCACATGAAGAGCCGCGTTTCGGCGGGCAGCGTCAGCAGGCGGCGGATCGAACGGTACAGCGCGCGCGCGTCGCCGCCGGGAAAGTCGGCGCGGGCCGTACCGTAGTCGGGCATGAAGATCGTGTCGCCCACGAAGACCGCGTCTCCGATCTTGTAGGAGACGCAGGCGGGCGTATGGCCCGGAGTATAAAGAACCTCGACCTCCAGCTCGCCAACCCGGAAACGCTCGCCGTCCCTGAACAGGCGGTCGAAGTCGAAACCCTCGGGCGCGATGTCGTCTGCAAGAAAAACAGGCCGAAAGGCATTCTGAACCTCGAGAATATGCTCGCCAATGCCGACCTTGGCGCCCGTCGCGGCCTTGATAATCGGCGCGGCGGAAAGGTGATCCGCGTGGGCGTGGGTTTCGAGAACCCATTCGACCGTCAATCCCTCGTCGCGCGCGATTTTTAGCACCACCTCGACCGAGCGCGAATCGGCTATGCCCCCGCCGGGCTCGTAATCGAGCACGGGGTCAACGATCGCCGCTTTCTTCGTCTCAGGGTCGGAAACGAGATAGGTGATGGTGAAGGTGGCTTCGTCGAAAAAACCCCTGATGTTTGGCCGAGACATTATTTTCTCCTTGCCGCACGCTTGCCTGCCTCGCTGATATATGAGAAATAACTAAATAAGCAATTTCTAATGGTTTCTGCCCATGAATCGAGATGCTGACGTCTGAACTCGTGAAGCTCGCCGCCGGGACCCTCTCCGGCGTCATGGTCGGCTTTTCCCTTGGCCTTGTCGGCGGCGGCGGTTCGGTTTTGGCTGTGCCCCTTCTCGTCTATTTCGTGGACGTGCCGGAGCCGCATACCGCCATCGGCACCAGCGCCGTCGCCGTCGCCGCCAATGCTGTGTTCAGTCTGGCCCATCACGCCCGCTCGGCAACAATCAAATGGCGTTGCGCCGCGGTTTTTGCGCTGTTCGGGATCGCCGGCGCCTATGCGGGATCGACTTTCGGAAAACTGGTCACCGGCGAAAAGCTGCTGGCGCTTTTCGGACTCCTGATGGTTGTGATCGGCGCGCTGATGTTCAGCAGCCGTAGCGGCGAAGGCTACCCACATGTCCGCCTCAGCCGCGAAAACTTCCCGCGCCTCGCCGCCGTGGGCGCGACCACCGGCGCCCTCTCCGGATTTTTCGGCATTGGCGGCGGCTTTCTGATCGTTCCGGGGCTGATGCTCGCCGCCAATCTGCCGATACTTAATGCGATCGGCTCCTCGCTTGTGTCGGTCACCGCCTTCGGCGTGACGACCGCGAGGAATTACGCTTTTTCGAACCTCGTGGATTGGGCGCTTGCGGGCGCGATCCTCTGCGGCGGCGGCGTCGGGGGCATAATTGGCGCCGCGACCGCCCGCCGGCTGGCCGCCCAGCGCGGCGCGCTAGCCGTCGCTTTTGCGGGAATCGTCGTGGTTGTCGGGCTATATGTGGTCTGGCGGGCGGTTGGGGCGCTGATCTGACCACCCAAGCTCCGCAAAGATCGCCACATGGTCGGAGGGCTTCTCGCCCGCCCGCATGGATTTGACGATCTCGACCTGCGCCAGACGATCGGCCGCCTGCGGCGAGAGCAGCAGATGGTCGATGCGAATGCCCTTGTTCTTCTGCCAGGCGCCCGCCTGATAGTCCCAGAAGGTGTAGAGCCCGGCGTCGTCTGTGACGGAGCGGAGCGCATCGACGAAGCCCAAATTCAAAAGGCGCCGATAGGCCTTTCGGCTCTGCGGCAGGAACAGCGCGTCTCCTGCCCAGGCGACGGGGTCGTGGACGTCGCAAGGCTCGGGAATGATATTGTAATCGCCCGCGAGGACGGTCGCTTCCTCGAGCGCGAGGAGCGCGGCGGCGTGCTGCGTCAGCGCGTCCATGAAGGCTAGCTTGTAGGAATATTTCGACGTGTCCGGCGGATTGCCGTTCGGGGCGTAGATGCTGGCGACGCGCAAGGCGCCGCCATCGTGCGAAATCACCGCTTCAATATAACGGGACTGGCCTCCGTGATCGAACTCCGGGAGGCCGATGCGCGTCTCCTCGATCGGATGTTTCGAGAGGATCGCGACGCCGTTGAAACTCTTTTGCCCATGCAGGACGACATTATAACCCGCGTCCTCCACCTCCATGCGCGGGAAGGCGTCCTCCTCGCATTTGAGCTCCTGCAGACAGAGGATATCCGGCGCGGTCTCCTTCAAAAAGGCGAGCAGCGGCTGGAGCCGCTGCCGGACGGAGTTCACGTTCCAGGTCGCGATGCGCAAAAGGGGCTCCCTTTGGCCGGGGCGACGGTCGCCCCTCAGGCTGCTGAAAAAGTGGCGCTGGCCCCCTCGTGCTGCGAGACGCCTGCTGCGCAAGCTTCTCAGCATGAGGGGCTTCTGGATCTGCGCCAAACACTTAGGCCTCATCGCTGAGGAGCGAGCGAAGCTCGCATCTCGAAGGAGGAGGCCGCTTCGGAGGTTTATCAACAAACTGAGGGACGAGGATCGCCCCTTTCGTTCATTGCAGCCGATAGGCGGTGTGGCAGGCGTTGCAGGCTTGCACGACTTGGGCAAGCTCGGCAAGCGCCGGGCGTGTATCGCCGCCTTGTTTGAGCTTCGCTGCTTCTTCCGCGAATTTAGAGGCTTGGGCATGCATGGTCATGCCGAGTCCGCGCATCTCATCCGGCATATGGCTCGCCATCATCATGGGCATTTCGCCGAGGTCGCCCGACTTAGCGTTCGGCCTGCACGCGGCGGAGCCAGGCGAGCCCGTGCCGAGCCGCGTCTCGGCGATCTTGGCCGCGCCCTCGCCATCGCCCTTTGCGAGGGTGGCGAGAATTTCCGCGACCGCCTGCTGATGGCCGCGCATGTTCGACAGCATATGCGCCTTCATCGGCGGCGGCAGGTCGACCTGGATGCGAGAATCCTTCGCCATCTTCGACATCATCTGCATATGCTCGTGATGCTCTTGAGCGGTCGCGGCGACGGCGGCAAGCGATAAGACGCCGGCAATAACGGCAAGAACTTTCATCCGCATCTTCATCAATCTCCCGTTGGACAACCAGCTTAACGCAGCGAGTCGAATTGTCACGGCCGCGTTTTTTGTGGCAGCGTCAGCAACTGACCCTGCTTCAGCTTGCCTTTGTGCAGGCGCGGATTGACGGCGGCGATGTCACGCCAGCGCCTGGCGTCGCCATAGATTTTCTTCGCGATGCTTTTCAGCGTGTCGCCACGATGGACGGCATAGGTCCCTGCCGGCGGCGACGGTCTTGCCTGCGGCTCGGGCGAAGCGGACGGCGTGGCTTGCTGTTGCGGCGGCGGCGCTTCCAGCGGCGGGGTTTTGGCCTCGACGACGTCGAACTCGCCCCGCATCATGCCCATCCAGCAGCTCCAGGGTACGACGCCGGTCTTCTCCGGCGTGAATTCGATCGTCTGGAGGCCCGGCTTCAAGTCGAATTCGAGACCAAGCGAGGGGACGATAATGCGCTTGTTGCACTCCGTGACCTGCGTCGCATTGATTGTCCATTTCACCGGGACGCCGCGAATGAGCCTGAAGCGCGCGGGCTCATAACCCAGGGCGTTGGCTTCCATCTCTATTGTCTGTGCGGCGGAGGCGGGTGCAGCTGTCGCGACGGGCGTTTCGCGAGGCTGAACCCGTGCGACGATCGAGCCGAGATCGACACCCCAGCCGGTGAGGATCAGCCCGCGATTGATCATCACCGCGCCGAGCGCGACGACAATGATCCCTGAAGCCTTCAAGAGCCGGTGGGTCAGCGCGCCGGACAACATGGAGGCGATGACGCCGAAGGCGAGCATGACCGGCAGCGTGCCGAGGCCGAAAGCAAACAGCATTTTTGCGCCCTCGACGGCGCTGCCTGTTCCCGCCGCCATGACATACATGGCCTGCAAGGGGCCGCAGGCGATCATCAGCCCATTCAAAAGGCCGATCACAAAGGGCCGATGGCGCCCGCTCGCCTCGCGGTAGACCCAGCGCTGCAGCGGCGCCGGCAAGCCTAGGCGGAAGCGTCGCAACGGCGCGAAGAGGCCCAGCATGTTGAGCCCGAAGACGATAAGAAACAGTCCCGCGGCCACCCCGGCGACGCCGCGCAGCAGTGGCGTGAAAGCGACGATGGCGCCGAGGGCGCCGAAAGCGGCGCCGATGGTTGCGTATGAAAGCGTCTTCCCGGCGCCGAAGGCCAGATGCGAAGGCAGCGACGATCGGCCAGCGTTGGCGTCGGCCGCCGTATAGCTCACGACAAAGCCGCCGCACATGCCGATGCAGTGGAAGCCAGTGACGAGGCCCAGCAGGAAGATGAGCCAAAGGCTCATATGTTGGGCGATGTCCGGCGACCCGCCGGTGCTGATCCATTGCGTATCGACGAAGATCAGCGCGCCGAGGCCGGCGAGCGCCGCGCCGATCAGGGCGAGGCGTTGGAGGAAAGGCCGTTCGCGCCGCGGGCCTGTTTCGACGCGATAGCCCTTCTCCTCAACGCTCGCGCGGATCGCATCGAACGAGACGAGCTTCGGATCGAATTCGACCGTCACGGTCTCTGTCGGATAGCTCGCTACGGCGCGCTGCACGCCGGGGAGCCTCCGGAGGCTCGCTTCGATCACATGTTCACACCCATGGCAATGCATGCCATGCGCGCGAAAAGAGACAGTCTCATCGCTCACGAACCACGCCTCACCGCCGGCGTCGAAGCACCCGAAGAGGGAGCTGCTATCTGCCGCAGGTGTTCACGCCCAGCAGCTTGTACGCCGGGCAGAAGTTGATGAAGGCGGTCACGAGCGGCACGAGCCCGATAAAGCCCCAGGGCGTTTTCGGGCCGATAAAGGCAAGGCTCAAAAGGACGAGCCCGGCCACGATGCGGATCATTTTATCCGTTTTGCCGACATTCGCTTCCATGACGACGCTCCCCTTGTTTTTCATTACAGGGAATATGCATTCTCGCCCATTCTCTCCGCGACTATGTCTCTGAGGAAACCGCGGCAGATCGTCGCGCTCAGTTTGTTTGCAAACCTCCGAGGCGGTCTCTTCCTTCGTGATGCGCGCTTCGCTCGCTCCTCAGGAAGAGACCCAAGCGTTTGGGGCAGGACGCAGAAGCCATTCATGTTGCAAACTTTCGCACCAATTGTTCTCGCCATTCCCTCCTGAGGCCGCCGGAGGTTGATCCGCCGAAGCGTCGTGTCTGCATCGGTGCTCACGGAAGGTCGCGCGCGCATAATAGCGAGAGCGTTTTTTTGGCGGGCCACAGGTTTTTTGTTGACACGCCCACGATGGTCGGCCGACAGTAGCCTATGCGGCAATTTTACGATCACGCGAAGGACTCTTTGCGCGCTTTTCGCGCGCATGCGGTCGTTTGTCTGATCATGCTGCAGGCGATCGCCTTCGTTATTGCGCCACTCGGGCGGAGCCACGTCCAAAGCGACATCACAGGCGTTTCGCAGCTTGTTGCCGGCCCTCTCTGCGGGACAGACGACGCCCCCGGCGATCCAACGCATTCGACTCATGAACACGAATGCATGATCTGCGCGAGCGGCGGACGCGCGCATTGCAGCGACGCGGTCGCCTTTCTCGCGGCGATCGTCGTTGTATTCTCGCTTGATGCAGAAGAATCGTCGCCCGCGTTCACTGCGCAAGATTCTGCATCGCTGTCGTCGCGCCGCTTCCGCATACCGCTTTCGCGCGGGCCTCCGGCGTCCCTCTCCTAACATTTCAGTAAACCTCTGACGCGTCGTCACGCGTCCGGCCATTACTCTCGACTGTTTTGCGCCCGTCGCGAACAGGAGGGCGAAGCTATGCGCACATTTCTGATGTTAACGATGTTTATTGCGGTTTTCACGCCCATCGGCGTTGCTAGAGCCGCGCACGACTATCAAGGCGACAAGCAGCGGGTCGCGATTCACTTCTCGCTGGTCGCTGGAAACAGCCCCGTTCGATGCGGGCAGGACATCGCTGGCCTCGGAATCGGAGGCCGTCCCGTTCAGCTCCATGACGCAAGACTATATATCTCGGCCCCGACGCTAATCGACGCCGCCGGCCGGGAAGTCGCCATCGAACTCGAGCCGAACGACTGGCAATATGCAAATGTCGCCCTGCTGGATTTCGAAGACAAAAACGGCAAATGCGTCGGCAACGCGAATGTGAACGACACGATCACGGGATTCGCGCCGAAAGGCCGCTATCGGGGGATCAGTTTCCTCGTGGGCGTTCCCAGCGTCGAAAAAGATCGCGACGGCAAGGATATCATTCTCAATCACTCGAACTTCGCCACGGCGCCCGCGCCTCTCGACATTCAGGCGATGGCCTGGAATTGGCAGGCCGGGCGCAAGTTCATCAAGGTCGAAGTCGACCCCGAGGGCGGCGTCACGCGCCCCCCATTGCCGCCTAAGCCCGCGAATATGGCCGCCGCGGCCGCCGCGAGTGACAAACCCGACGGCGCTTCAACGATGGCCGACGCGGCGCCGCCAAAGCTCAATGCCGACGGCACGATTACCGTATCGACCTGGATGCTGCATTTGGGCTCCACTGGGTGTCACGGCGACGCAGTCAAGGGAGAGATCACCTCTTGCGCGAGCGCCAATCGAATTCCCGTTAAATTCGCAGCATTCGATCCCGCCCGGCAACAGGTGGGTCTCGACTTGAAGGCATTGTTCGCCGGCATTGATCTTGGCCAGGACAAAGGCTTTTCAACCGGCTGCATGAGCGGTCCAGCGGACCCCGAATGCACGCCGATGTTCGAGAATTTGGCGCTTCGCCTCAAGGAAACTGCGCCTGACGCAAATGACGCCGGCAAAGCGACCGGCGCTCTCACGAAAGTGTTTCGCGTGGAGGCCATGAAATGACTCATCGTCGTCTTGTTGTTCTTTTCGCGGCCGTAGCGCTGATCTCTCAGGCGGCCCATGGCGGGACGGTCCAAAACGAATCTTCCTGGCGCTGGTCCTTGCCGGATTTTCTGCCGCCGCCGCGCGTCCCTTCGGACAATCCAATGTCGGAAGCTCGCTTCCAACTGGGACGTAAGTTGTTCTACGACGTGAGGCTTTCGGGAAATGGAAAAGAAAGCTGCGCTTCATGCCATCTGCAGCGCCTCGCATT
>JAMBEQ010000074.1 GCA_024506175.1 Methylocystis sp. | reverse complement strand
GCCCCGGCGAGGGCAAGACGTAAGCGTCGCTTTATTGCAGCGTCGCCGGCACTGATCGCGATCAACAGCTCGGCGAGCCGCTTGGCGCCGAGCGCTTCGAGGTTTTGGGCGTTGAGCGTTTTTTTCGGCGCCATGGGGACGCCTTTATAGAACGGATTCGAATTTCTCGGGAGGCCGTCTTGGCTGGGGCGAATGCGGCTTAGTGCCGAATCCCCGGCCAAATTAAGCCATCTTTAAATCGGCGACTCGTTAATTAAGTGAGGTGTCGATTGCTTAAATAAGCTGACTCGGGCATGCTCCGGCTATGAGCGCTCAAGCACCCAAAGGCCCCAGCCTCGGCCGCTACGTGGAAACGCCCGTCGGCGGGGAGATGGTGCGCGCCTTCGTTCCCCCGCCCTTACCGCCAAGCCCGGAAATCGACCTTCTTCCACTCCTCAGTCGCCTGAGCGCCGCGGAGCGGGCGCTGGGCCGGCTCGACGGCGCCGCCGTCCTGCTGCCTCGGCAGGAGCTTTTTCTTTACATGTATGTCCGCAAGGAGGCGGTGCTGTCGTCGCAAATCGAGGGCACGCAATCTACCCTCGCGGACCTCCTGCGCTTCGAGACCGAGGCACAGACAAGCCAGCCAATCAACGACATTCGAGAAGTCTCGAACTACGTCGACGCGATGATGTACGGTCTGGAGCGGCTCAAAGAGTTCCCGCTATCGCTTCGGCTCATTCGCGAACTCCACGCCCGTCTATTACAAAGTGGCCGCGGAGAGCAGAAAGACCCCGGCGAATTTCGCCGCTCGCAAAATTGGATTGGGGGCACCCGGCCGGGCAATGCGCTCTTCGTTCCTCCGCCCGTGAGCGAGCTCGCCGCCTGTCTCGACGCCTTGGAGCGTTTTATCCACGAAACCCAATCGCAGCTGCCGCCGCTGATCAAAGCCGGCCTGCTTCATGTCCAGTTCGAGACCATTCATCCGTTTCTTGATGGCAACGGTCGTGTGGGGCGTCTGCTGGTGACGCTCTTCCTTTGCGCCAATGGCGTGCTGCGCAACCCGCTCCTCTATCTCAGCCTTTATCTGAAGACGCATCGCGCAGATTATTATCGTCTATTGCAGGAGGTCCGCGAGAATGGTGCCTGGGAGGCGTGGCTCGAATTCTTTCTCGACGGCGTCGCGGAGACGGCGAATCAGGCTTTCGAAGCGGCCGTGCGGATCGCCGATCTTTTCGCGAAGGATCGGGAGCGCATTGCGACGGAGAGCGACCGGGCGGGTTCCGCGTTGCGTATTCACGATCTCCTCCAGCAGCATCCATTCGCCACTGCAAACGACCTCGTCACGCGCACAGGGTTGACCGCGCCTACCGTCAACGCCGCGCTGGCCGATCTCGAGCGTCTGGGCGTCGTCGGTGAGATAACCGGCCGTCGGCGTGGACGCGTTTTCAGCTATCGCGCTTATCTCGACATTCTGGGCGAAGGAACCGCTCCGCTGCGGGGATGACCTAGCCTTGAGCCAAGTGGGCGCTCAGCGCAAAGCAGTTGTTCTCTGGGCGCGAACGCTTCACCCTACCCTGACCGCGCGACAGCTCGCTGGCGGGTGCGCTCTACCCAACGTCTCGGCATGACCTCTTCGAGAGGGCCGCGCGCCGGCCTGAGAGAGCAGCGATGTCGCCACAAACGGCTCGCTTACCGCAACGCTCCCCGCCAACTTCTTTCCCCTGCCCTGCGCTAGCGCTTCGGGCATTCCTCGCGACCCAAAGAAGTCGGCGGGGAGCGTTCTTCGCTTTGCTTCGACCCTTCGGGTGC
Organism: Methylocystis sp.; assembly: GCA_024506175.1. Classification (GTDB taxonomy): domain Bacteria; phylum Pseudomonadota; class Alphaproteobacteria; order Rhizobiales; family Beijerinckiaceae; genus Methylocystis. The sequence continues at coordinate 15,199 of JAMBEQ010000074.1, read as the reverse complement.
GGCGCGATCCGCCCGTGGCTCGGGATCGCTGTCAGGCCGCGATCGGCGCGGCATCAAGCGAAAGAGCCACGCCATGAATGAAGAAGTCGCCTCCCTGCCCTTCGCGACGCTCGCTTCGGATCACGAAGTCCAAATCGCCTTCGTCGCACCTTCTCGATGAACTGGCCTTGCATGGCTACCGCCCCCTGGACGACAACCCTGGCTCCTCCTGGCGCCCGCGCTCGGGGTCGCAAGTCAATCACCGCGCTCTGACGGCGGCGATGATCGACAGCCGGGATTTCCTGAACGCCAAAAAGCTCGTCGAGACGCAGGTGCTTTTGCCACCCGGCCCTCGCATCGCCTTCGCCGGGGGCGCAGACTGCAACGATCATCGTAGGATCGGGGATACGCTCGATAAGGTACACGCGAAGCACCCGGATATGGCCCTAATCCACGGAGCCGGGCCGAAGGGCGCGGAGCGGATCGCCGCCTGTTGGGCGGATAACCGTAAGGTTCCTCAGGTCGCCTTCAAACCGGAGCGGACACGCCACAAGAACGCGGCGCCATTCAAGCGCAACGACGCGATGCTCGAAGCGCTTCCCATCGGGGTTATCGTCTTTCCCGGATCGGGGATCGTCGAGAACCTCGCCGACAAAGCCCGGAAGATGGGAATTCCGGTGTGGCGGTTTGCGAAGGATGGCGCATGACCGCCCCCCGGGCCGAAGGACGATGATAGGCTCATAGGTTTGCCCGGGCCTGCTTCGCGAGGCGGCTGGTGTCTTGATCGACCCGCATCAATTTTGTTGCCAGCTGGCAACTCAAGAGCCGGGGTAAGACGGTAAAGATCTATTAACCCATTAATTGTTGCAAGAATCAAAGAATCAGGTTGTCATAGTTACGCGCCTGACGCGCGATTTGCTATTTCGGCGTAGATGAGCTGCCAAAGCGGAGAAACGATCGGCCATGGAAGCTACCAAGCCAAAAATGACCTCGGTCATTGCGGGGGACGGCAGCGCATTGTCGCAAGAGCTTAATGAGTTACGCAAAACGTTGTTTCCGCCAGAGTCGAAAAAGGCGCTCAGAAGCTTTTCGTCGGGCGAAGCTTCGAAACTGATAGGCGTCGCAGACGGCTATCTGCGCCAATTATCTTTGGGCGGAAAAGGGCCGCAGCCAGATATCGGCCCGGGTGGACGGCGCTCTTATACTCTCGAGCAAATCAACGAATTGCGAAAGCTCTTGGAAGAGGGCGGGAAGGGAAAACGATATCTCCCCCGGAGGGCCAATGGTGAGGGATGCCAGGTGCTTTCGGTCGTTAATTTCAAAGGCGGCTCGGGGAAGACCACAACTGCGGCGCATCTTGCGCAATTTCTTGCATTGAAAGGTTACCGAGTGCTCGCGGTCGATCTCGATCCGCAGGCGTCGCTCACCGCCTTGCACGGCTATCAGCCGGAATTCGATATCGGGCCCAATGAGACCTTATACGGTGCAATCCGCTACGATCGTGAAAGAAGGCCGCTCGCCCAGGTCGTGCGGTCGACGTATTTTTCAGGGCTCGATCTTGTCCCTGCGAATCTCGAACTCATGGAGTTTGAGCACGATACGCCCAAAGCACTCGTTGAAGGTGAAAGCGAAACGTTTTTTGGTCGGATCGCGACCGCTTTGGGCGAGGTCGAAGATCGCTATGACGTGATGGTTCTCGATTGTCCTCCTCAGTTGGGATTTTTGACGTTGGGAGCTTTGTGTGCCGCCTCGTCGATCCTCATCACGGTTCATCCCCAAATGTTGGATGTGATGTCGATGTGCCAGTTTCTGTTGATGGCGTCCGACTTGCTATCGGTCGTCCAGGAGGCCGGTGCTGACCTAGACTACGACTTTATCCGCTATGTCGTGACGCGCTTCGAGCCGTCCGATGGTCCGCAAACACAAATGGTCGGATTTATGCGTTCGCTGTTTCGCGAGCGAGTCCTCACCAACACAATGCTGAAATCCACCGCGATTTCGGATGCCGGCCTTTCAAAACAAACGCTTTACGAAGTCGGACGCGAGAACTTTACACGGGCTACGTACGACCGGGCTCTAGAATCGCTGGATGCGGTCAACACGGAAATCGAAAATTTGATGCAACGAGCGTGGAGGCGTGAGTCGTGAGCCGCAAAGACACTCTTCGCACTCTGTTGATGACCAAGGAACGGCGGTTGCCAGATGGCAACTCCGCGAGCTCCCCTGAACCGAGCGTCACAAGCATCGATGATTCCCCGAAGCAATTGGTTCGGTCAGGTGCCGTCGGCGCGATGGGCCGCTCTCTAGGGAAGCTAGCCCATGCAGCCGAGGAAGCCCGAGCGCTTATAGCTGCCGGCGACACGGTGGTAGAGATAGATCCCGCACTTATTGAGTGGTCTTTCATAACAGACAGGCTGGGGATGCCGTCTGATGAGCATGCAGCTTTGGTCGCATCGATTCGCGAACACGGGCAGCAAGTTCCGATCTTGGTCCGACCCCACTCGGAGAAAGCAGGCCGATATCAAGTAGCCTACGGCCATCGGCGCGTGCGAGCGGCGGCCGAAATCGGCAAGCCAGTGCGCGCTGTTGTGCGAGAACTCTCTGACTCTGAACTTGTCGTTGCGCAGGGACCGGAGAACTCGGCGCGCCTAGAGCTTAGTTATATTGAACGCGCGATGTTCGCCGTGACTATCGAAGATCGTGGGTTCGAGCGTGAAGTAATAATGGCTGCTCTTAGCGTGGAAAAAACGCAACTTTCTCGGCTGATTTCGATAGGCCGCGCGATCCCTTCCGAAGTTGTCCGTTTGATTGGTCCCGCCCCGAAGACCGGGCGCCCTCGCTGGGCATTATTGGCTGAAAAGCTTGCCGCACAAGACATAAGGCTGCTCCTAAAAAAACTCGCCGACGATGAAGCTTTCATGGCGGCGGATAGTGACGCGCGCTTCGTGTCCTTATTGGCGGCGCTCGATGCGAAACCTCCGGTCACCGCAGAGAAAAAAATCTTTAGCAACCAGGAAGGGCGGCGAATCGCGACGTACCAACGTTCACCCGGCCGCATGACCTTCGTCGTCGATGAAAAAGCCGCACCCGACTTCGGAGAGTTCCTGCTCAACGAACTGCCAAATATCTACCGCGAATATCGGGAGAGACATGGGTCTGAGTGAAAACAGGCTCCCTGTCTTCCCCGACGCGTGATCGGTCCTCGTAAGCGTCTACCGGTCGAGGGTAATTAGTTCTCTTATCAACCAAGCGAGGTGTTTTCGCAAAAGAAAAGGCCCCCGAAACGTTCCCGCCCGGAAGCCTCTCTGTAAGTGTAGCAACTCAAGAGAATCACTTCCGCAAATTTCTGTCAAGGGGCGCGCCGTTTCGGCGAGCAGATTTCTTTTGCCTGAACGAGGCAAAGGATCATGCGCACATATTCAACGACGCCCTTTGGGCGGCGATCGCTGTCGCTCGCCATGGTGGAGGCACAGACAGCTACGCGCGATTTCGCGGCGAAGCCCGACGCATCCGAGGCCGTCGTCCATAAATGGCGGCTGTTTCGGGCTCTAACCGAAAGCAAGGGAGCGATCGGCATCACCGACCGGGCGCTGTCGGTGCTACACGCGCTGCTGAGCTTCCATCAGGAGACGGCGCTGACGCTGCCCGAACGCCATTCGAAGCCAGAAGGGGAGGGGGGGGACGATTCGTCTCCGGCAGGGATTGTAGTGTTCCCCTCCAACAAAGAGCTTTCGATCCGCGCCCATGGGATGGCGCCAGCGACGTTGCGGCGTCATCTCGCTTCGCTTGTCGACGCCGGTCTGATCATTCGGCGCGACTCGCCGAACGGCAAGCGGTTCGCTAGACGTGGAGGGGGGGGCGAGATCGACGAGGCCTTTGGCTTCGATCTGACGCCGCTCATAGCGCGCGCGGGAGAGATCGAAAACCTTGCCGAAGAAGTGCGGGCCGAGAACCGCGCCGTCGCGCTGCTGCGCGAGAAAATCACCCTAGTTCGGCGCGACATCGTCAAAATGATCGAGACCGGAATGGAAGAAGGAGTTTCCGTTGCTTTGACCGCGAGCGACGGTGCCGAAATCCGTGACTGGGAAGACCTCCACAATCGCTATCTGGCGCTCGCCGGGCGTTACGCCCGCAACCTCTCCCGCGTGGATCTGGAGGCTTTGGCGAGGGATCTATCGGCCTTTGCGGCCGGAATCGGGAAGCTGCTGGAAATCCACGTAAAAGCCAAAAAAACGAGCGCCAATGAATCTCAGACTGAGCGTCACATACAGAATCAAACCACAAACATTTCTGATCTTGAACCTAGCCTTCGAGAAGGCAGGGCCGAACCGCCCGGGCCAACGGTCGATGAGCCGGAAGCCGATAAGACAGGGGCATCGAGAGCAAAGCCGTCCGATCCCAAACTCGGCGATCGTGGCGCCGTCGCGCCAAAAACCTATCCGCTCGGCATGGTGTTGCAAGCCTGTCCTGACATCGGCGATTACGGCAAGGGCGGAGAAATTTCCTGCTGGCGCGATCTGGTCGACGCGGCGGCCATCGTTCGATCAGCCTTGGGCGTTTCGCCGGACGCCTGGTCACAGGCGCTCGATGTGTTGGGCGAGCACGACGCCTCGATCGTCATCGCGGCGATCCTGCAGCGCGGCGATGAAATCAAATCCGCCGGCGGCTATCTGCGCGTCTTGACCGCCAAGGCGCGGGCAGGGGAGTTTTCGCTCGGTCCCGTGTTGATGGCGCTGCTGCGGGGCAAAACGGCCAAAGTCGCGCGAGAGCGAAAAAGGGCGGGGTGACATTTCGCGGCGGTTCCGCGCGGGCGTTGCCCGAGAGTCTGAGCGTGGGGAAATCTTGCGTTGTAATGATGGTGCTGTATATATGTAATGACAAGCGCATAAGGACGAGCAATGCTCAGTATCCGAGATCCTCGAGCGGCTGAACTCGCGAAACGACTCGCCCTTCAGCGCAAGACCACAATGACCGAGGTCATTATCACAGCGTTGGAGAACGAGCTGAAACGTGAGCGCGATATGGTCCCGCTGCCCGACCGGCTCGCGCGTTTAGCGGAAAAGGCGCGGCGACTCGCCGGCCCAGAGGGTCGTGACGTCCCCAAGGATGAAATCGACGAAATTTGGGGACAGTGATGTTCGTGGACACTTCCGCGATCGTCGCCATCATTTGCGGCGAGTCTGACGCGGCCGAACTCGCGCGACGGCTCGCAGCCGCGGAGCGCCGATTCACCTCGCCGGTCGTGCGGCTAGAAGCGTGTATGGTGCTTGCGTCAAGGCTCGATATTGCGCCGTCACAGGCGAACGCCTTGTTCGATGAGTTTCTCGTGGAGGCAAATTTGTCGGTCGTAGCGATCGATGACAAGATTGGGGCTCTCGCCGTCGCCTGCTTTGAGACTTTTGGCAAAGGAAGGCATTCGGCGCGACTTAATCTCGGGGACTGCCTGTCCTATGCCTGCGCTAAGGCCAATCGTACGCCGCTTCTGTTTAAAGGCGACGACTTTTCACAAACCGATATGGCGACGATAAACCCAAACACGTGGCGCAACGAGCAAGGTCAGTAGCCCTATTCGCAAGCGGACCGCCAGACGAGCAGGCGAACCGCTCACAGCCCTGCAGCCTTGGTGAGATTGACCTTGAACCGATCGCGCTTGCGCTGGTAGCGGCGGGTCATCTCCGCCGAGGCATGGCCAAGGTGCCTTTGCACATGGCCTTCCTCGATCTGCGCCGAGGAGGCGAGGCCGGCGCGCAGGGAGTGGCCGGAAAAGGCGCGCCGGCGTTCGCCTTCGGGGAGATCGCCACGCAGGCCGGCAGCGAGCGCGGTTTTCTGCACGAGGCGGGCCACGTGTTTGTCTGAGAGCCGCTCGGGGGAGACGCCGCGATTCTTGCGGGCGACAGGTCGAAAAACCGGACCATGCGAAACGCGGCCGAGTTTCAGCCAGGTTTCGAGCATGGCGACAGGGCAGGTGAGGGGAGAGGAGCCGCGGCCGATCTCCACCTCGCGCCAGCCAGTCTTGCCGTTGAGGGTCAAAAGCAGGCCGCCCCCGTTCTGGTCGGCGCCGACGATCTCGATCCAGCCGGTTCCATCATGGGTCTGATCGGGACCGCAGTCGAGGCCGACAATCTCGGAGCGGCGCAGGCCGCCGGCGAAACCGACGGCGAGAATGGCCTTGTCGCGCAGGGCGCGCAGGTCGTTGTCGAGGACGGCAAGCATGGCGAGAAGCTCGTCGGCGAAGATCGCCTCCTTCTGGATCGGCGGGCGGCCATGGGCGCGGCGAATGCCGGCAAGCACCGTCGCGATATGCGGGTCGCCCGTGTCGAGCGGGCGGCCGAGCTGGCGATAGCGCCAACAGATGCCGGAGAGCCGGCGTTCCAGAGACGCCACGGACAACGGCGGCCGGCCCGGCCCGGCCTCAACGCAGGCGGCGAGATAGAGGCCGACGGTCTGCGGGTCCGGGGGCAGGGGGTCGAGGCCCTGCCGGCGCAGCCAGGAGGCAAAGTGCCGCCAGTCGGCGTCATAGGCCTTTTGGGTGTTTTCCGAGCGGGCGGCGCGGGCGTAGTCGCGGGCTTTTTCGGAGAGCGCCGCGAGATGCGGGGCGGGCTCGGCGAGCGCCGCGCTGCGGGTCTTGTCGTTGCCGGTTTCGGCCATTCTTGTTCTCGCTTGCGTTGCCGCGCGGCAAGTTTGGCGCGCGCCCCGGGGTTCAAAAATCCGACGCCTCGGCGCGTTTTGGAACCCCAAAATCGCGACCAAGGCCCGGAGAAGCGGGCCTTTAGACTCGCGTCCGATAAGCGCAGATTATCGGACATCAAAACAGGAAGACAAGCCCGGCGGATATGTACGTAAAGTCCGTGACAAAGCGCCGCCGTCGGTTAGGATTCCGGCATGACGCTTGTTGATTCGGACCCGACGCCCGACGCCGTCTCAGCCGCGGGGCCCGCCCCCAGACGGGCGGGCCGAGCCCGCCGCGCCGCAGCCCCAGCGGCCGTGAAGGATCCGCAAATTCAATCGCTTCCGCGCTGGGCGCGGGCTCCGAACGCGGATCGGGACGCGGCGGCGTTTGCCGCCGGTGCCGGCCTCGCCCTGTTCGACCAGATCCTGCGCGGCGGGCCGGACGGCGCCGATGTTTCGAGCGCCGCACAGGGCCCCGCCGAGCCCGCATACACGGGCTGCCTGCGCCAGCGCCTGGCGCTGAAGGCCGCCGAATCTTGCGCGACGCTGTCCCGGCTGCGCGAGGACGCGGGCGGCTTACGCGACGCCGAACATCTGGCCGGGGTAGAGCCCAGCCCCGCCGGGCGGCTGCATCGGCTGTTTCGGCTCGATGCGGCGCGTCCCGCGCGCCTCCACGCGGCGACGCTCGCGGCCGCCCTCTCGCTGCTCAGCCTGCCCGGGACCGACGCCGACGACTTGCCGCAATCCTTGGCGCAAGCTTTGTCCGGTTGCCTAGCGGGCGCGCCGGACCCGCTCACCGCCGCGGCCCGCGCCAGCGCCGTCGCGATGAAACTTTGCGCCGTGGGGTCGGCGATCGACGCCGAGGTCTTCGCCCTCTGGGTCGCCGACCTGGCGCTCGCGACGCGGCTCGACTGGGCGCGGCCGGTTCCTTTGCTCGCCATCGGGATTCTGCATCCGTCGCTGCGCCGGGGACCGAAGGGCAAACGGCCGCGCCCGTTGGACGCCGACTGGCCGGAGGCGGTCGCTTTAGCCTATGGCCTCGCCATCGGTGATGCGCATGCCCTCGCCGCCGATCTGGCGCGGCGGGCGCAGCGGCTCACGGCCGTTGCGCCGAAATTACGCGCAAGAGGCGCGCGCCGCGTCGTCGACATGCTGCTTGCCGACGACGCCGTCACGCCCGCCGCTGCGGCCCGCGCCGGCCTGTCGGATCGCGCCGCGCGGCGTCTCTTCGATCGCCTCGTCGCGCTCGGCGCCGTGCGCGAACTCACCGGGCGCGAGACCTTCAGGATCTATGGCCTATGAGCCGCCCGAAACCCGCCCGTTTCGACCGCGACCTCGCCGATCTGCCGGAGGGGATGCGCTGGCGCGAGTGGATGGGCCGCGTCGAGGCGGCGATCTTCGCCTCGCCGAAGCCCGTCCTCCGCGAGACGCTCGCCGGGCTCGTCGGCGACGCCTGCCGGCTCGATGAGCTTCTCGCCGACATCAACACTGAGCTGCGCGCGCGCCCTTACGAGATCGTCTTCGTGGCGGGGGGGGTTCAGTTTCGCACGCGCCCGCGCTACGCCGAGACATTGCGGTCGCTCGACGGCGCGACGAACGCGGGGCCGCCTTCATTCACGAAACTCGAAACGCTGGCGCTCTCGGCCATCGCCTATCAGCAGCCGGTCACACGCGCCGCGCTCTCGCGCCTGGTCGGCCACGACATCAGCCGCGACATCCTCGGCCGGTTGAAAAGCATCGGCGTCATTGCGCCCGGCCCGCGCGCCCCGGAGCCCGGCGCGCCGATCGCCTGGGTGACGACGCAAAGGTTTCTCGAGATGTTTGCGCTCGGCAGCCTGCGCGATCTCCCCGATTTCGACATGCTCGATAACGCTGAGACGAGAGACGTCGACGACGGCGTCGAAACCGCGCTCGACGACGCGCTCGGGCTCATGGAGGAGGAAGGCGTGGAAGACGCCGCCTTGGACGAAACCGAGGATGAGTTTGACGAAATCTAGCGCGTCAGGCCTACGATGCGACCCCTCCAAAAGGAACTCTGGCGTTGGTCCGTCGCCACGAGGCGCCGCAGGTTATGATGGAACGGCTTTCCTTTACCCGTTAGCGACGGTGGGCCGGGTATGCCTTCTCGGGCGACTGATGCAAAAGCCAATATACCTGGGATCGACCTAATGGAGGCGTTTGCAACTCAGCTTGGCGGTCAGTTGCAGGTTAGCCGAAGCGGTGGCACGTCTTTGACGTCGAGTCTATGAAGTGAGCCGCTGAACAGCACACAACCTGCGACAATAAGTGCTACTCCTTAGTGGGAACTACTGAGCCCGGCAGCAGTTCAGTGGCGGGAGGGTATGACGATGCTGCCTGTTACTCTAATCGAAGATGAGGAAAACGCTAGGTTCATCCAGCGGGAGGTAGGTGAGGCTTTGCGCCTATCGTTCGACGCTGTGACGTGCGAGCCGGTGCCTGCGAATATGGCGTTACTCCTGCGGCGTTTGGCCTTGGCTCAGTCGCTTCGAGTCCCTCTCTCGCAGGAGAAGGAAGCCAAAGGAGTGAAGCCGCTCCCAGGGTGGGGCGGTTTAGCTGCATGAGTCGCTGCCACGCCCGGACGGCTGACGTGACGGAAGGCAATTTCGTTTTTGATGTCTCGTCAGCTCCGTTGTTCTTCAGCGATCCATCAAGGAACTCGTCTAGAAGAGCGCGAAGACGGGCTTGGCTCCCTTTTCTGGATTGATGACGACGGTGACCGTGCGACCAGCGACGAGACGGACGTCCGAAGGCGGCCGATCCAAAACTATCCTGACTGGAATACGCTGCGCCAGCCGCACCCAGTTGAAGGTCGGGTTCACATTGGCCAGAAGGCTCGTACCATTGCTGCGGTCGCGATCCTCGATGCCGCTCGCCACGCCTTCCACTCGGCCATAAAGATCCTTGCTCTCGCCCATCAGATGAACGGCGGCGCGGTCGCCAACATGGATCAAGGGCAACTTGGTTTCTTCAAAATAGCCATCGACGTGAAGACTGTCCTCATCAACGAGCGCCGCGACGCCTTTCCCGGCCGTCACATAGGAGCCCGGCCGTAGCTCGAAATTCGTCATGGACCCGTTGACCGAAGCGCGCACCTCGGAGCGTTCCAGATTGAGCCGCGCGAGGTCGCGCTCGGCGAGCGCCTGCTGATAGGCGGCCTGCGCCTCGGCCTGCCGCCCGGAGACGTTGTCGACCTGCTGCTTTGAGACCGCGATATTATTCATGTTGTCCAGCGTGCGGTAGCGCGTCAGATCCTTTGACGCGACGTCCAGCGCCGCAGCGCGGCCGGCGAGGACGGCATCGGCGTGGCGCAGCGCCAGTTCGAAGCGCTTGCGGTCGATGCGGAACAGGACGTCGCCCATTCGCACCCGCTGATTGTCGTGGACGAGTACTTCGCTGACGAGGCCCGAGACGTCGGGCGCGACGGCGACCACCTCCGCGCGCACGCGCCCGTCGCGCGTCCAGGGCTCGTTTTCATAATGAACCCAAAGCCGCCATCCCACGAAGGCGGACGCCGCAGTCATCGCCAGCGACGCCGCAACGCCAAGCGATCTGAGGATGGCTGTTCTCATGGCGAACTCTCCCAAAGAAGCTGCATCGCGACGCCTAGAAGGCAGACAAAGGCTGCGGCGTTGAAGAGGCTGTGATGCCAGACGATTCGATCAAGACCGAGCGCGCGGAGCGTCAGCGCGATGGCTGTGACCACCATCGCGGCAAGGGCCGCGTAGAAGAAAAGCGAGGGGACGTAAACGCCGAAGAGGCTGATTTCCGCATTCATGAGGAGGGCTCCGACAGTTCGAGCGGCGCTATTGCAACGTTGGGGAACAGACAACGGCGCAGGCCGGCGAGCGCCAGCAGCGCCGATCTGTCGGCCGTCTCCTCCAGCCGAAGCGCCCGCATGGCGCGGTGGAGTGCGGCAAGAACGTCGTCATTGAGCGGTTCATGGCGACGACAGCCGCGTCGGATGTGCAGGAGCGCGGCATCGAGCCGCCGGCGCGCTCGCCCCGGCAAGGCGGCGCGCGCCCGGCGCGCATCGACGAGATTGAGCCCGGCGCGCAACTGACGCAGCGCGTCAGGCAAGGGCTCGCGCGTCGCCTCCACCAGCGGCGCGAGCAGCGACAGGCGGTCGAACATCGCGCCCATGGCGGAGGTTTCTCTGCGCAGATCGGCAACTTCGGCAAGGGCCGTTTCATTGGCGTGAGCAAAGTCCGCCGCGCGCCATTTCGCGCCTGCCGTGCGCAGGATCGCAGTCGTTGCCGCAGCAATCGTCATGCCCGCGACCATGGCGAGGCCGGAATTGAGAAAAGCCTCGGCGTTTGCGTCATAGGCGCGCTGGAGCGCCATGGCGCTTGGGGTGAGAATGCCGAGGGCGACCCCGGGGACGAAGGTCTTCGGCTCGGCGATGAACAGTCCGAAGACGAGCAGCGCGGGTGCCAGCGACAGGGCCAGCGTCTCGAAACTATGGACCTGCGGAAAAACGCAAAAGACATAGGCCCCAGATATCCCGACGGCGACCGCGCTCCAGCTTGCGAATCTGCCGATTGCCGGTGCGGGATCGTCACTGGCGGCGAACAGACTCCCGGCGACGGCCGTCATCATCGCGGCGGCGGCGCCCTCGGGCCAGCTCGTGAGAATCCAGAAGGAACAGCACAGGATCAGGGCGACGGAGAGCGTCGCGCCAGCGACAGCCGCGCGCCCGCGCTCAGTATGGCGACGGCGCTTGGTCTCGATCGGGAAGGAAAGGGGACCCGCGCGACCCGGCGCATCCGCGGCCAGCGCCGTAGAGATCCTCATTGAGTCCGAGAAGAGCTGCGCGAGATCGAGCAGGCGACAGGCAAGATTCAGTTCGAGGACGTCCCGCCAGCACGACAACGGGGAGAAAGCGGCGCTAACACGAGCAAGATGCGAGGCGAGGCGCGCAAAGGCATGCGCATCCGGCGCTGCGAGCGCATCGTCCATCAGCGCGATCAGGCTGGCCATGCGCGGCGAAGGCCCGCCCAGCGCGTCGAGTTCCGCCGCCACGTCGCGGGTCGCCGAAATCTCCGGCAGGGTCATCAGCATGCGGGAAACGAGCTGGCGCACGAGCGCCACAGCCCGCCAGTCGAAGGCGGCTTCGAAAGGCAGATGCGCTGCAAGGGTCTCGATCTGGGCCGTATCGCCGGCGAGCCGCAGCCAATGCGTCCGGCTCGTGGCGGCGTCGGCCTGACAGAGGGCGTCGCGTGCAGCGGTCCGCGCATCAGCGAGCCAAAGCTCCACGCGTTCGGCCACGACGGGACCAACGCTACGGGGCAGGATCAGGCTCGAGACCAGCGCCGCGCTCGATATGCCAACGAGGATTTCCTCGCCGCGCGCGAGCGCCAGATCAAAAATTTCAGCAGGCGCGTCGACGGCGGGAAAGCCGATGATCGTTGTCGTATAGCCGGCGAGCATGAAGGCGTAGCCGCGCGGCGTGCGGTCGAGGATCGAGAAATAAAGGCAGAGGCCCGACCAGAGCGCGATTGCGAGAACCAGAACCGGCGGCGCGTTGACGAGGTTAGGGACGAGCAGCACCGCCATCGCCGCGCCCGCCAGCGTTCCGATGACGCGATAGAACGCCTTGGAAGCCGTCGCGCCCGACAAGGGCTGCGAGGCGACGTAGACGGTCGCCAGAGCCCAGTAAGGCCGCGGCAGATCGAACCAGAAGGCGACCGCCAGCGCCAGCATGCCGGAAACGAACGCCTTGATTGAAAAAAGCCAATGCTCAGGGCGGATCAGCATTTGAAGCCTTGAAAAAGGGGAAAGCGACGGCCGCGCAGGCGGGTTGTGTCTTGATTTATAAAAAATGACCATGTAGTCAGTTTATGTCAAGAGGATGGAATACGGGAAGATGAGAGGCAGCCCTCCCAAGAAGACGCAGCCCGCGAAGACCCGCCCTTTGCCGCAGCGGACGCGAGGGCCGAGCGTGGAAAAGACCGCTCAGACGCGGCGCGCCATAGTCTCGGCCGCGCTTGCGGAATTTTTGGAAAAGGGTTTTGCGAACGCGACCATGGACGCGGTCGCTCGGCGCGCCGATGTCGCAAAAGGCACGCCGTACCGATATTTTCCGACGAAGGAAGCCCTCTTCGAGGGTGTCGTTCGGCAGGAGATCGCCGGGGCGCTGGTGGAGGTGAATGCAGCCAATCGTGCGCCGGGCGAAAAGGTCGGCGCCTTTCTGCGGCGCACCATGCTGCCCGCCATGCGCGTCGTCGAGCGTCAGGGGCGCGGCGCCATTGCGCGGCTCGTGCTCACGGAGGGCGTGCGCTTCCCAGCGCTCGTTGAAATTTATCGCCGCGCGATGTTCGATCCCTTGCTCGATGAGCTTCGAAAGCTAGTGAAATCGGCAAGGGACGAGGGCGAGCTGAAGACTGATTTGCGGGTCGAGCGCCCGCAGCTGCTGATCGCCCCAATCTGGTATGGAATCATTCACAACGGCTTGCTCGATCGATCGCAGCCGCTCGATATCGGCGATCTTTTCGAGGCGAATCTCGACCTTCTGTTCGAACGTTGAGGAAGGAAAGTCTGGATGCTGCCGACCTACTTCATCTCGCATGGTGGCGGGCCGTGGCCATGGGTCCCCGCTTGGCGTAGCCAGTTCCGCAACCTCGAAGCATCCCTTGCCCACATTCCTCATGAAATAGGGGCGAAGCCAAGCGCGGTACTCTTTGTTTCAGGTCATTGGGAGGAGGCTGAATTCGCTATTATGTCTGCGGGTCGGCCGGGGATGGTTTATGACTACCATGGGTTTCCTGCTGAAACTTATCGCATTGCCTATCCGGCTCCAGGCGCCCCCGAAATCGCCGCGCGAACAGGGGATCTCATTCGCCAGGCTGGCCTCCCTACCCGACTGGACGAAAAGCGCGGGTTCGATCACGGCGCTTTCGTCCCGCTCTTCGTCATGTATCCAGAGGCGGAGACGCCCGCCTTCCAGCTCTCGCTTCAATCGGGTTACGATCCGCTCAAGCATATCGAGCTTGGCCGCGCCCTCGCGCCTTTGCGAGCGGAAGGCGTGCTCATCATCGGCTCGGGCCTGAGCTATCACAATCTCAACCTGTTTGGCCCCGGTGCGAGAGCGCCTTCCGAAGCTTTCGACCATTGGCTCGCGGATCTCATGGCGAACCCGCCGGATCGACGGACCTCTGCTGTTCTGGGTTGGGAGACAGCGCCCTTTGCCCGCGTCTGCCATCCGAGAGAAGACCATCTTGCGCCGCTCTTCGTCGCGCTGGGCGCCGCCGAAAACGAGGGGGCGACGCGCGTCTACCACGAGGAGCGGCTGTTCGGCGGTGTTACTGTGTCGAGCTACCGACTTGGCGGGGACTGAAGCGGCCGCCGGCGCGCCAGCGGGGTTGAACCAACCTGCCGGCGAGGAAGATGAAGATGACAGGGCGCCAGCGCCCGCACAAGAACCGCCGGGGCGCCGCCCCGCCGGGCGCGCGAATAGCTTGCCAATCAGCGCCTTTCCGAAATGGGCGCGCACGCCGGCCAGCGCGCTGAAAAGCTTCTTCGACGTCTAGGCGGCGGTCCTCGCCGGTGCCAGCCTAGCTACAATTGCGCGCGGCCAGGGGGATGCGTCGCCCTCCCTCGGCGTCTTCCGCGCGCGTCAGGCGCTCGCCGCGACGGCGCGCTGCGCGCAGGCCTGGCGTCTGCGCGAGGATGAAGGCGGACTGCGCGACGCGCTGCTGCTTGGCGGCCCGAACGCGACCCACAGCCCCGCCGGCCGCCTCCACGCGCTGTTTCGCGTCTTCAGGACGGATCACGCTTATTGATCTCAGCAAAGGGCAAACGGATGGGGAGGGGGCGCTCTGACGGCCGGCCCATCCCTCCCCAGATAGGGCCGGCCATCAGATCACGTCTGCTCACGCCTTGCAGACCGCGACAAGGTTGCTCTTTTCGACAACTGAATCGCGCGGGGCCACCATACCCAGAGCCCCGTCGGCTGCTAGATGTGGAATCTACGGAGCGGTGGGGACTCTGGTGCAAAATTCCGTGTGGTATTTTGCTGTCCAATTTAATCAGGCGGCAAGGACGGCGGCCCAAATTTCCGTCGCCCGAAGGACGTCGGTGATCAAGCTCTGATCCGCGGTTGGTTACCTCATTTCCGAGAGTGCATCAGGGCTGTCCCGATCTTACAGCGAGCACCTCATTATGGACGGCCACAATGCGTCTGAAGAGGCAATCAAACAACACGAACGACAGTAACGATTAAATTCGAAGCGAAAACCTCTTACCGCACAGGCCCGCCGCGCTCATTGCGCGGCGGCTATCGCCCGTGGCGGGCAATCACCTGCGTTTTGTGAGATTTGAAGTCGAGGCTTGTATAAGGAAACCTCAAATCGACGCCGGACCAATGCGAAGGTCAAATTTGGCAAAGCATTGAGTTTCTCATCCGAGTCTCGTCCTGCACAGCATGCAGCGTCAAGCGCGTTGGCTTCCCCCCCGCTGGCAAGCACCGAATCTAGAACAGGGAGGCAGCGGGCTGGGCGTTGCTAGATGCACGCCCCTCCTTGGAAGCGGCTGC
>JAMBEQ010000073.1 GCA_024506175.1 Methylocystis sp. | reverse complement strand
TGGATGCACAGATACAACTGGCATCGCCCCCACGGCGGGATAAAATATCAAACGCCAATCAGCCGCCTCGGCCTGACAGAGGACAACCTGTTGAGGCTCCACATCTAGAGCGCTTTCCGCTCGCATGCATGCGAGCGATAAGAAATCTCGCAAAATGAAAGCCTGGAGCGCATTCTTATCGCAAGAGTCTGTCGACTTTTGCGGAATTGCCCATCAACTCCGAAAATTGCCGCTTTTTGGCGGCGCTTAGGCGTGATCGACCGCTCGGAGGCGCAAATGCACAAGATCAAATATCGGATGAGCGGCGAGGATTTGCGGCCGCGGCGCACGAAGCTGGAAATCCCGGGCTGGGCTGGGCAGCCAGACCGGCGGACCGACGGCTCGCACGAATACGCCTGGCATTGCGTGCCCTTCACCGAGGCCGCCAAATATGGGGTGGAGGTCTTCTACCCCTATGAGAATGAGCTTCACGTCTCGACCCGAGACGGCAGGCTGATCATGGAGGGCGATTTCGGGCCGCCGCCGTCGCCGGGCCGCAACTGGCCGCCTTTCCGCAATTTCGGCGAGACTTTTTACACCTATCAAATCCTGCTCGATCTGAAGCCAGAGCTGGGCTACGCGATCAAGGTCGAGACGCATCCGAGCTTCTATACGGACACGACCGGAACGGCGCCCATCGCCGTGCCGGCGCTGATCCGCGAATGGTGGCCGATGCTCTATTTTATTGTCTTTAAATCTCCGCCCGAGGGACAAACCCACATCTTCCGGCCAAATGCGCCCATGGC
Organism: Methylocystis sp.; assembly: GCA_024506175.1. Classification (GTDB taxonomy): domain Bacteria; phylum Pseudomonadota; class Alphaproteobacteria; order Rhizobiales; family Beijerinckiaceae; genus Methylocystis. The sequence goes on along the minus strand of JAMBEQ010000073.1, from coordinate 1,645 downwards.
GCAGTTCGCCATGGTGCCGGCCGAGTGCGAGATGGAGTTGGCTCCGATGAGCGAAGAGGAGGCGGCGGAGCGGGAGCTGCGATCGCGGCGCATCTACGCAAGCCGCCAGACGCTCGGCGCCGATTCGCAGTGGCTCTCGACGACCGACACGGTTTTCGACGGCACCTATCGCCGCATGCATGGGGCGGCGCGGAAATTGTCCGAAGGTTGAGGGCGCTTCAAGACTGCTGAAAGAGTGGCGTTGACGCCACTCCTGCTTCGAGACGCCTGCTGCGCAGGCTCCTCAGCATGGGGGGCTTCTGCTTCCTCAACAATTAGGCCTCATCCTGAGGAGCGAGCGAAGCTTGCATCTCGAAGGACGAGGCCGCCTGGGACGACAAACTGGGCGCTCCCCGCTCCGCGGGGAGCGGCGCAATCAATAAGGCCGCCAGTAGTAATCGTGATGATGGTGGTGATGATGATGGTGGTGGTGGTAATACGGCCGCCGCCCGTAGCCGCCCCAATAGTTATTATGGTGGTGGTGATGATGATAATAGCGCTGGCGCGGATAATAATAGTTGTAGTCGGGATAATAATATTGAGCCTGTTCGACCTTGGCCCCCGGTTCGGGCGCGGCGGCGGAGGCTTCTTTCAGCAGCTCGGCGGCGTTCGGGATTGGCTGGAGGAGTTCGGCGTATGAGGTCGGCGCCATCACTTCCGCCAGCGTCTTGACCGCCGGGGCCGCCGTCGCCGTCAGTGGGGTCAGAGCCGAAATGGCCCCAACGAGGCCGGCTGTCTTCTTGTCCATAATCGTTTCCTTTCGGGCGGGCGCGCCTGGGAGATGTCTTCCCCAGGACGCTTTTAAGACTGGCGGCGATAATCGCTGCTGTCCGATGAACTTGCAGTGAACGACTTGGCTAGGCGGTCGAAACCCATAAGCGATTCGACTAAAGATCCGAGGTCACGAAGAGGAAGCTGCGTGGCGCTGTCGGAGACGGCGGCGTCCGGGTTCGGATGCGTTTCGATGAATAGCCCTGCGACGCCGACCGCAACGGCCGCTCGCGCCAGCGTGGCGACGAAGCGCCGCTCGCCGCCTGACGACGCCCCGCGCCCGCCCGGCTGCTGGACCGAATGCGTTGCATCGAAAATGACCGGCGCTCCGGTCTCCTTCATGATTGGAATGGCGCGCATGTCCGTAACAAGGGCGTTGTAGCCGAAGCTCGTTCCCCGTTCGGTGACGAGCACGCCGGACGCTCCCGCCGCGCGCGCCTTCTCCACGGAAAACGCAATGTCCCAGGGCGCAAGGAACTGGCCCTTCTTTATATTGACGGGTTTGCCGGTCCGCGCCGCCGCGACGATGAGATCGGTTTGCCGACAGAGAAAGGCGGGGATCTGCAAAAGATCGACGAACTCGGCGACGCGGGCGCATTGCGCGCTTTCATGCACGTCGGTCGTCACTGGCAGGCCGGTCCTCTCTTTTACTTCCGCGAGAATTGGCAGCGCCGCCTCCAATCCCAACCCACGCGGGGCGTCGAAGCGCGTGCGGTTGGCCTTGTCGAAGGAGGCCTTGAAGACGACGCCGATTCCGAGCTTCTCGGAAAGGCGCGCCAGCTCGGTTGCGACATCGAGCGCCATCTCGCGACTTTCCAGCGCGCAGGGTCCCGCA